>NZ_CP180555.1:2589184-2912832 GCF_047778115.1 Neptuniibacter sp. QD48_55
TTCTGTCGCTTACCTGCTGGGTCAGCAAGAATAGATGCACGTAGAACGTTATCAGGATGCATGTATGCACGACGAACACCTTCGTTCACCATGTCAGTTACATTCATTTCAGCATCCCAAGTTACGTTCATGCCTACTTTCAGGAATACAGTAACGATACCTGTGTCCTGACATAGAGGTCGCTTACCTTCAGCACACATACGGGAGTTGATAAGGATCTGCGCCATTGCGTCTTTAGCCGCTGGGTTTTCTTCCTTCAGGTAGGCTTCGTGTACGCCTTGAACAAAATCAAGCGGATGGTAGTAAGAGATAAACTGCAATGCATCAGCAACGCTGCTGATGAAATCGTCTTGGCGGATTACGCTCATTCGGAGACTCCAGTAAAGCTTCTTGTCATAAAGGATCAGGGAGTTAAAACTCAACCATGCTTAGTGCAAACACGCCTGACTCATACCCATTTACTCTCTCTTAAAGGAGAGTTTTTACTGGAAAGGGAGTATACACCAAAAGTACCGCAATAAGGTGTCGGGCATTGGTAGTACTCAGATAATCTTTTTTACTACTTAATGTAAAAACAAGGTGAGAGAGCGTATCTATCTGATCTCAAAAAAGAAGCGCAGAGCAGTAACAAATGCCAAAGATCAAAAAGGAGCTCCCTGTCGCTTTGGTGATTGGTTGACGCGACTCTTTATCTAAAGCCAAGAGCTTTAATGGCTTAATCACAAAAGGAATGGATAACAGTACCACCAGCGCGAAAGGTACAGATCCATTGATACTCAGGGCCAAGCAGCCTAGATAAATACAGATCAGTAGAGCTTTATAAAGTTGAAAGGCACGAGCATAGCCAATCTTCACCGTTAACGTCTTTATCCGCGCCGCCTTATCCTCTTCAAAATCACGCAGTTCATTACTCAGCAGAATTAGCGATACAAACAGAGACACAGGGATAGAGATCAAAAAGACCGAATGCGATAGCTCTTTGGCCAGTACATAGTAAGCACCGCTTACCATCAGAACACCCATCAACCAAAACACCAAAAACACCGCTAAACCGCGACGCTTGTAGTTTATCGGCTCAAGCGTATATCCAAGCGCACCAATGATTCCAATTACTGAGATCAGCAGAAGCAACATCCCAGATACAGCAATGAGGTAACAACCAATGACGGCAGCAAAGAAAATACAGCCTAAACCCAGATTAAAATTAAAACGGATCTGCTGTTGTGAAGCTGAAGAGAGTTGAAGGTTGGGCTGGGAAAGGTCGGCGTAGTCATTAATTAGATTAACCCCAGCTTGCAAAAGCAAACCCGCCACTAGGATTAAGCTCGCGAGAAAAGGATCGCCAAAGCCTTCGCGATAGGCACTCAAAATACCTGTTAGACAAACAATCAAAGCAACGCTGAATGAAAACGGCCTCAACGCATGCCTAAACAGGTACTTCTCAGCGATCATCTCATTTACTTCTGACTGCTGTACTCAGGTGCGTTTGGTAGATCACGCATCAACAACGCGTACTCTGGATCAGCATTCAGATTCATAGGAATCTTCATGACATGGCCAGAGCCTGGCGCAACATCAGCAGACTTTCCTTTCTTATCGATCATCTCATCAAGTTTGAACTTGTGATTACCTTGAGGCGTCATTAGCTCAAGTGTATCGCCTTTAAGGAAGCGGTTTCGTACATCGATCTCAAGCATGCCATCTGCATAACCAAGCACTTCACCCACAAACTGCTGGTGTACGCCTACAGAGTTACCTGTTTCGTAGTTCTGATACTCATCATGAACATGACGACGGTAGAAGCCTTCTGTGTAACCACGGCTTGCTAGGTTTTCTAGCTCATCCATCAAACTCATGTCAAATGGGCGACCTGCGACTGCATCATCGATCGCTTTACGATAAGTCTGAGCAGTACGCGCCACATAATAGTGGGACTTAGTACGACCTTCGATCTTCAAAGAATCTACGCCCATTTCAGCAAGACGGTGTACGTGCTGAATTGCTCGAAGATCTTTAGAGTTCATGATGTATGTACCATGCTCATCTTCGAAAGCAGGCATATATTCACCCGGGCGCGTCTCTTCCTGAAGCAGGAAGATCTGATCCGTTGGTTTACCTTCACCCAATGCTGGGTTTACTTCTTCCGCTTTTGGATCAAACTGCTCCACGGGCACTACGTCACCCGATTCATCGACTTTCGCTTCGTGAGCATCGTATTTCCAACGGCAACTATTGGTACAAGTGCCTTGGTTTGGATCACGTTTGTTGATGTAGCCAGATAGCAGGCAACGCCCCGAATAAGCGATACAAAGCGCACCGTGAACAAAGACTTCTATCTCCATCTCTGGGCAACGCTGTTTGATCTCTTCTACTTCATCCAGGGACAACTCACGAGATAGGATTACACGCTCAACACCCATGGAGTGCCAGAACTTAACCGCAGCCCAGTTCATGGTATTCGCCTGAACAGACAGGTGAATCGGCACATCAGGGAAATGCTCTTTCACTAAGTAGATCAAGCCTGGATCAGACATAATCAATGCATCGGGTCCCATCGCTATAACTGGGCGTAAATCATCGATGTATGTTTTTAGCTTACTGTTATGAGGCAGAATGTTACTTGCTAGGAAGAACTTCTTGCCCAACTGGTGAGCCAGATCGATCCCTTCTGCTAGGTTATCCATATTAAAGTCATTGTTACGTACACGCAGGCTGTAACGAGGCTGACCGGCATAAACAGCATCTGCACCGTAAGCAAATGCATATTTCATATTTTTCAAAGTCCCTGCAGGGGACAATAGTTCTGGATTTAGCATAGTTATGAAGGGACTAGTTAATAAGGTATGAATTAAAAGTTAAAAGATCTATTAAGCCAGATCTTTTAAAGGAATCTCAAACAGCGGCGTGTAGATAGAGCCATCTTCACCCGGCTTACTTTGAAATAGCACCACCGAGTCAGCCAAACTGTACATATCCAGCGCTGGCCACTCTTTTGGTGCTTTAAACGTATTTTTTCCTGGCAAACGGCCTAAAGTCACATGAGGTTTGAAATCATCTTCCTCATAGTTAAGGCCCGCCTCAGTAGCCACATTGATCATCAACTCATGCAGCACCTGCAATTCCTCATGCAGATCAGGTAAAGCAGCAACTAAAGCTAACTTTTTGTTAACTTTGTAATATTCCGCTTTGTTGATATGTACCTGAAAGGAGCTAAAGTCAGCCAATTTCTCGCGAGCACATTTTTCCAATTCTTCAACCTGATTAAGATTGATATCACCTAAGAAACACAAGGTAAGATGATAGCGATCGGAATCCACCCAATTGATTTCTGTTTTGCGGTCAAACTCGCATAATGTATCAGCGTGATCAGCCAACCAACGTACAACAGAATCAGGTAGCGTCAGTGCAAAAAAAGCACGGATGTTCATAGAGGCTTACTATATCCCTATTTTTTTGAGGAATAGCGTATTCTGCCTTCAAGATGCCCCGTTGGCAAACCCTGAAGCAGAATCTAAGATCATTTATGCCGCTCTAGCGTTGTTCAAGCAGCAATTGCATATTGTTTAGCTTCTGACGCACCTGTAAGAGATCTTGATTTAACTGACGACGCGTGCCGTCAAAGGCACGGATAGCCTGCTCGTTCACTTTAACTTTACGTTCTAGATCAGCATTGCTTTTGCCTTCTAACTTAGCAAGACGATCAGTTAAAGTACGCTGCGCTTTCAAAAGATCATCCATCTGTTCTTTCGCCAGCTCATTTGTGGTGCGCATTTCAGATTCAACGCGCGATGTCAGCTTCGTCAGTTTAGCTACTTCGGCATTCACTGTTTTCTTCAAACCAGAAACACTCGCCAGCGTTTTTTTCTGCTGAGCAAGCTGAGACTTTAGAGACTTAACCGTTTTTTCTTGCGCCTGAAGAGTTTTCTTTAAGGCTGCGAGTTCTTTTGCCTGCTTCTCAATCAGTGGCTTATTCTTTTTATGGGCAATATCCCACAATTTAGCAATTTCAGAATCTAGCTGTTTGTCTTTCTGCTTTAAAGCAGACTCTAACGAGGAAACATTGCCTTGAAGCTCCTCACCCGATTCAGCTGCACCCTGCTCTGCTTCTTTCAACAAAGCTTCTAATTGAACAATCTGGGCCTGTGCTTTTTCAAACGTTGCCTGTTGAGATTGATACATCTCAAAACCAAAGTAGCCAAGTACAGACACCGCAACCACTAAAATAACCATCACTACGGATTGAACCACACCACCTCCTGATGAGGCTGGCGCTGACGCAGGGGCTGGTGAATCACCAGATCGAGGTCGCATAGCTGAAGACGTTGAGCGGTTTTCACCAGCAGGATCGGCAGGCCCAAAATTCGGTACTTCAATATTATCGTCGTCGCGGTTCATGGCTATCCATATACTAACTAAATTGAAATTCCCGCTATTTTACGCGGAAAAAAAAAGCCCCGCAAAAATGCAGGGCTCTTTAAAGCTTAAATAAGCGAGGGGGATGATTACATCATGCCGCCCATACCACCCATACCGCCCATGCCGCCCATATCAGGCATGCCTGCACCACCTTCAGAAGGCTTATCAGCAACCATTGCTTCAGTTGTGATCATAAGACCCGCAACAGATGCAGCCGCTTGTAGTGCTGAACGAGTAACTTTAGCTGGGTCTAGGATACCCATCTCGATCATGTCGCCGTATTCGCCGTTTGCAGCGTTGAAACCGAAGTTACCTTCGCCTTCACGTACTTTAGATACGATTACAGAACCTTCTTCACCCGCGTTACCAACGATCTGACGTAGAGGCGCTTCCATTGCACGGAATGCTAGCTCAACACCTACAGACTGGTCATGGTTGTCACCTTTCAGTTCACCAACAGACGCTAGTGCACGGATAAGTGCAACACCACCACCAGGTACTACACCCTCTTCTACTGCAGCACGAGTTGCGTGAAGTGCGTCTTCTACACGAGCTTTCTTCTCTTTCATTTCTACTTCAGTTGCTGCACCAACTTTGATTACAGCAACACCGCCTGCAAGCTTAGCTACACGCTCTTGCAGTTTTTCACGGTCGTAGTCAGAAGATGTCTCTTCCATCTGCGCACGGATCTGGTTAACACGTGCTTCAATGTTGTCAGCAGCACCGATACCATCAACGATTGTTGTGTTTTCTTTAGTGATAGAAACGCGCTTAGCTTGACCCAGCTGTTCAAGTGTCGCTTCTTCTAGCGTAAGACCTACTTCTTCAGAGATCACAGTACCGCCAGTAAGGATAGCGATATCTTCTAGCATCGCTTTACGACGATCACCGAAACCAGGCGCTTTAACTGCAGCAACTTTAACGATACCACGCATATTGTTAACTACTAGCGTTGCTAGCGCTTCGCCTTCTACATCTTCAGCGATGATTAGAAGAGGACGAGATGCTTTAGCTACGTGCTCAAGAATTGGTAGTAGTTCGCGGATGTTTGTAATTTTCTTATCAGCAAGCAGGATGAATGGCTGTTCAACTTCAGCAGACATATTGTCTTGGTTGTTGATGAAGTAAGGAGATAGGTAACCACGGTCAAACTGCATACCTTCAACTACGTCTAGCTCGTTCTCAAGTGCAGAACCTTCTTCTACAGTGATAACACCTTCTTTACCTACTTTAGCCATCGCTTCAGCGATGATCTCACCAACCTGAGTATCAGCGTTAGCAGAGATAGTACCAACCTGTGCAATTGCTTTATTGTCCGCACATGGAACAGCCATATCCTGAATCTGAGCAACAACAGCTGCTGCTGCTTTGTCGATACCGCGCTTCAGATCCATAGGGTTCATGCCTGCAGCAACAGACTTAAGACCTTCGTTAACGATTGCTTGTGCCAGAACAGTTGCAGTCGTAGTACCATCACCTGCAACATCGTTTGCTTGAGACGCTACTTCTTTAACCATCTGTGCGCCCATGTTTTCGAACTTGTCTTCAAGCTCGATCTCTTTAGCTACAGATACACCGTCTTTAGTTACAGTTGGAGCACCGAAGGCTTTGTCTAGTACAACGTTACGACCTTTAGGGCCCAAAGTGGTTTTAACTGCATCAGCTAGGATGTTTACGCCATCTAGCATGCGTTGACGAGCATCATTACCAAATAGTACGTCTTTAGCCATTTTCTAAAATCCTGTAATCAAATTCTTTAAACAATTAGATAAAGCGAAAAGTTCAACCGGAAGATTAGTCTTCCAATACACCGTAAATTTCGCCTTCGCTAAGAATTAGCAGCTCTTCACCGTCAACTTTCACAGTGTTAGCGTAGCCACCAAACAATACTGTATCCCCAACCTGAACAGTCAGCGCTTGACGCTCACCATTTTCCAGAAGACGACCTTCACCCACAGCAATAACTTTACCTTGGTTTGGTTTTTCCTGTGCAGAACCGGGCAGTACGATGCCGCTTGCAGTTGTAGCTTCTTCTTCGTTACGACGAACAACTACACGGTCGTGAAGTGGACGAATTTTCATCTGTTCTTTCTCCTGATCTTTATCTGACCAAAATAAACATATTTGTTTGGAATCGGGGCAAACCAACCAAAATTGCTTTCCCCTTTGAAATGCTAAGTTGGGGCATAAAAAATGAATTCAACACTACCCAACAACTTTTTTGCTTAGAAATTAATCCTTGCGCTCAAACTCACCGTCAATCACATCATTTGAACGAATATTACGGTCTTGCTTTTCATGAGTTTGATGAGCCTGCGATTGATGCTGGAAAGGATCATTCGCATAAAATTGCGCTGAACTTTGATGTTGCTGCTGCATGGCTATCACACTAAAGCGGCTAAACAATGCTTTCGCAAACGCTTTGCGTGTAAAAGGAAGCAAACAGCTAAAACCAATCACATCTGTGACGAAGCCTGGTGTAACTAGAAGAGCACCACCGACAGCAAGCACGATACCTTCTACCATCTCTTGACCTGGAATCTCACCATTCTGGGCACGCTGCTGCGCTCGCGCCAATGTAGATAAGCCTTGGTAGCGCAACATATTTACGCCTATAAATGCAGACAACAGTACTAAACCAACTGTGTTCCACGCCCCAATTGCTTCACCTACATTTATAAGTACTGTGATTTCAATAATGGGGATAATGATGAACAGCAGAAAAAGAAACTTCATTTATTGCCTCAAAAATAATCGATCACTCTATAAGAATAGGACTCATTATAGAGCTTCTAAACAGGTCCTACCTGCCTAAATTTAAACTTGTATTGATCTAGATTTTTTTACTAAACATACCCTTTTCTTTTTATGGTCAGACCAAAAAATTTCAACCCTAAACCACCATTTTCAGTCTAATTTTCACGTTTTAAGTGCTAAAAAATCGTCTAAAAAAAAACCAATACCAAAGTACCTATACTTTTTGCACTGCGAAATTATCATTTAAAAACATACAGTTAGCATCTGCAAAAAATCAAAAAAATACCGGTCATGAGTATATTAAACTTATTGATAAATGAATCTATGGAGCAACAAGTAGACTTTTTTGCGAAAGCGGGATAAGTTTAAATTCTGCACAATGACGCAACGCACAAAAAAGAGTCAAACCGAAGTAAGGTAATCCTAAAATGGAACTCAAAGATAAAGTAATTGTTGTAACTGGTGGTGGCCGTGGTCTTGGTCGTTCAATGGCACTTGAACTAGCAGAACAGGGCGCAAAACTTGCTCTAGCTGACCTAAGCCAAGAAGATCTAGATACGACTGTTGGCCTTTGCATGGAAAAAGGCGTCGAAGCACGCGCTTACATCTGCAACGTAGCTAAAGAAGACGAAGTAGAAAAACTATTCAATGACGTTGTAGCTGATTTCGGCACGCTACACGGTCTAGTTAACAACGCTGGTATCACTCGCGATGGTCTATTCATGAAAGTTGATCGCGAAACTGGCAAAGTTGTTAAGAAGATGTCTATGGACCAGTGGAACCTGGTTATGGATGTTAACCTAACTGGTACTTTCCTATGTGCTCGTGAAGCTGCTGCTCACATGATCGACCTAGGCGTTCCTGGTTGCATCGTAAACATCTCTTCTATCTCTCGTTCAGGTAACATGGGCCAGACTAACTACACAGCAACTAAAGCTGGCGTAGAAGCAATGGCTGTTACTTGGTCTAAAGAGCTAGCTCGCTACGGCATCCGTGCTGCTTCCATCGCTCCAGGTTACATCGGTACTGAGATGGTTATGAGCATGAAACCAGAAGCTCTGGATAAAATTGCTGCAGGTATCCCAGCTAAGCGTCTTGGTAAGCCAGAAGAAATTGCTAAGACTGTTACGTTCATTCTTGAGAATGACTACGTTAGCGGTCGTTGCTTCGAAGTTGACGGCGGCCTACGCGTTTAATCTTCCAAGCTCTATAAAAAAACCGGCTTTCGCCGGTTTTTTTGTGCTTATCAATAATTGCTATTAAGCTCCAATCACTCCGCCATCGTCGCGTGTTATCACTACAATGGTTGAACGCGGTTTACTGTCACCACCAGCTGGGAAATGCGAAGGCTTACCCATCTCTCCTGGGTGTTGAATCCCTACGAACATAGATTTTTGATCCGGAGAGAACGTCAACCCCGTCACTTCACAGGCAATAGGCCCCGTTAAGAAACGATGAATTTCGCCCGTTTCTGGGTCTGCACATAACATCTGGTTGTTACCCATACCAGCAAAATCATCGGCATTAGAGTATTTACCATCGGTCATGATCCATAGACGGCCACCTTTGTCGAAGCCCAATCCATCCGGACTATTGAACATATTTTCGGTAGTGATGTTACTACTACCCGCTAACAGCCCATCTTGATGAATGCTTGGATTGCCCGCGATCAGGAACAGATCCCAACTGAATTCAGTAGCCGTATGGTCACCATCAATTGGTGTCCAACGTACAATCTGTCCGTACTTATTCTCTGCTCGTGGATTTGGTCCACCTACAGGCTGACCCTCTTTCTTGCCCCGATGCTTATTATTCGTCAGCGTACAGCATGCACTTGATTTATTAGGATGCACTGCAACCCATTCAGGTCGGTCCATGGTCGTTCCACCCACTTGCGTTGCTGCTAAACGTGTGTGGATAAGTACTTCTGCCTGACTGTTAAAGCCATTCTCTGGCGTTAATCCATTCTTACCGAAAGTGAGTTCCAGCCATTCGCCTTTGCCTTTCAATTCACCGTGATCAGCACTGAACTTAGCCACATATAAAGTACCATCAACTAGAAGATCACGATTTCTACTCTGGTCATTGACATCATATTTACCTTTTGACACAAATTTATACAGATGCTCACCGCGCTCATCATCTCCCAGATAGACCACAACATGACCTGAGTCATCAACCATCAGAGCTGCATTCTCGTGTTTGAAGCGACCTAACGCTGTACGCTTAAGCGGCTTAGACTCAGGATCCATCGGATCGATCTCTACCACCCAACCATGACGATTCGGCTCATTTGGGTTTTTAGCTAGATCAAAACGCTGATCAAACTTACTCCATTGATAACGTTTATCTTCCGCTTTTAATCCGTAGCGCTTTTGTTCCCCCGGGATACGATGAGCTTCGTCCTCAGTACCAAAATACTTATGGAAGTTTTCTTCGCAGGTTAGATAAGTGCCCCAAGGCGTTTCACCATTGGCACAGTTATTAAAGGTACCCAATACCTCACGACCCGTTTGGTCGGCAGCCGTTTTAAGCAGATCATGCCCTGCCGCTGGTCCCGTCAACTGCATTGGGGTATTTGCAGTAATCCGACGATTCAATTTACCACTACGATCAACGATCCAGCCCTCAGCGGTTTGTTGAATTTCAAAAACAGACACACCGTGAGCATTTTGGGCTTTCAACACATCATCGGCGGTCATCATGTCACCTTTGTGGTCATACAAAAGATCAGTGTTGGTGTATTCGTTATTAACAGCTAATACTGCACGATCGCTAGATAAAGGAAACAATGACATGCCATCGGTATTATCACCAAACTGCAGTGCCTGAGCAGACGCCGGCGCTCGTCCTGTTGGATCAAATTCCGGTGCACCCTCAAAGATAGGGTCTCCCCAAGAAATAAGGCTGTTTACCTTATAGCCCTTTGGCACAACCACTTTATCTGCTGTACTACTGACAATAGGCTCAAACCCGATAAGTTTACTCTTAACTTTTGTTCGGATTGCTGCCTGTACAGAGTTTGCAATAGGTGACATACCGATAAAAGCACCTAAGCCTAGCGCGCCAGCCCCAGTCAAAAAGCCACGACGGCTAACCGCTTTATCTGCTAGCTGAGTAAACTCTGAATCTTGTTCCTGATTTAAATTACTGCATAGATCATGTGAATTGTTATAGCTCATAGTGATTCCACTAAAAAATCGAAGTGCATCTTTCCGTATAGCCCTACGCTTGGGCACCAGAAATCAAAGCTAGTCCTAGTTAATGACATATCAATAAACATTAAATGAAGCTATTGCTAAGAAAAACTAATTCAACAACACCTATAAAGAGAAACAGGTTAACTTCAGGGTAAAAACAAAGCAATCGATCAAAAATAAACCACACATTAAAAAGGCGTTTCAAAACAGCAATATCCACGTAACAAAAACTTAAAGAAAATAAATCCCAGCACAATAAAAAAGAAACATTTCTGAAATAAAACCCACCTATTATTGCGCCGCAACAACGAATTAATTTTTCAAGGCAATAATTTTGAAAGTTTTAAAATCCATTTTATTACCAACTTTAACTGTAGTTTCATTAATTGCTACAAATCACTCTTACGCTAATAACTCTCTTTTATTAGGCGAAGGGGTTAATCTAATTGCAGTTAATGGCGAAGAAATTAATTCAGACAGTTTATTCAGCAGTAGTACAAAGCATAATCTGCCAAATGGTTTAAATCAGATCCTCGTTGATTACACTGCCGAAATAAAAAAAGGCGATGACTTTGAACTAGAGAAAACTAAAGCCTTTGTCTTACTTTTCGAAAGCAGTGATACAAAAATCAATTTATCAGCACCGCTGATCGAAAGAATCAAAGATTTAAAAGAGTTCGAAAAGAATAAGAATTGGACATTAAAAAATAGCGCCAATCAAAACATCAGCTACAAGGTCAACACTATTGATAATAGTGGATTCCAATTAAGCCGTGATTTCGAAGAAGAATTAGCAAGATTCAACAGAGGCAACTCTGTTGCTGCTTTACCAAAAAGCAAAATAAAAACTCCAAATAACATCAACAATAAAGAATCAAAAAATGATGTTATCAAAAAAGAAAATATGGCAATGGAAATGCTTATTTACTGGTACAACCAGGCAGACCTTAATACTAGAAAATCATTCAAAGAACTTATTAAAAACAAATAAGTTTCTACAAGTTTATAACCCTATACTAAAACTCCTTGGAGAGAAGACATGAAAAAGCTGATCCTGGCTTCTGCTATTGCTGCTATTGCTGCTAACACTGCTACTGCAGCGACTGTTTATGAAAATAAAGGCCTGACGTATAAAATCAAAGGTGACTGGCAGGTTCAGTTGCGTGACAACGCTAGCAAAACTAAAGATACTGAAGTGGAATTTGATGATTTAGAAATCAAAAACACTATCACTTATGATCTAGGTAACGACCTACAAGCATTTGGTCAGGTAGATTTCGGTTTCAAAAACGAAGCTGAAGGCAAAAATACAGAAAACCTAGAAGAAGCTTACCTAGGCCTAAAAGCTCACAACGTATCTGTTGCTGTGGGTAAGATGGATAAAGCGATTGATGATTTCGCTATCGAAGGCATGATCGAAGAATACACTGGTGAATCTATCTTTGATGCAACGGGTAGCACTGATGGCGATGACGTAATTCGCGTTGATGCGGAATTCGAAAATGTAACACTAGCGGTATCCCACGAACTAGAAGCAGATGGCGAAGGCAGCGATGACGGCGAGTCTACTGAACTATTCGTATCTGCTGATCTAGGTGTTGTTACGCTAGGTGCTGGTTACCAGACGCTAGAAAACACCAACACTGGTGACGAAGAAGACAAAGATCTTTGGGGCGTGAGCGCACAGTTCGATGCAGGTTTCGCTGAGTTTGTAGTTGACTACGGTGAAGCAGAAAATAATCTTTCTGCTAACAGCGATGAAGAGTTTTTCCACATTGGTGCTTCTTTCAAAGCTTCAGCTACAACTAAAATCACAATTGGTCATTCTGAACTAGAACGAGATGGCGCATCTGACAAAGAACAAACTTACGCTAATGTTGTGTACAAGTTCCCAGCTCAGAAAAATGTTCGTCTATTCGCTGAGATCAGTGACGTTGATGAAGATGGTCAAGATCTAGATATGGATGTTCTTGCTGGTATCCGCATCAAGTTCTAAGAAGTTTAAGCATCAACTTGTCCCCCCCCTTCAGATAAGTTGATGCTAAAAACTTTGGGCCCAGTTTTTACTGGGCCTTTTTAGTTGCTATAGATCTATTCGAAAGCGACAATAAACGCCTACTACACGGAAGGCGTCATATATGTCATCAGTTGATTCCAAAACTGAATCTTGGCTTGATACAGCTAAAATCTATCTTCACCCTAGAGCAATCACACTTCTGTTTTTTGGTTTCTCTTCTGGCCTTCCTATATTACTTGTCTTTGGCACTTTATCCTTCTGGCTTCGTGAAGCAGGCGTAGAACGGAGTTTAATCACCTATTTCTCCTGGGTTGGTTTAGCCTATGGCTTCAAATGGCTTTGGGCTCCCTTAGTTGATCGCTTAAGCCTCCCCTTACTTTCAACTTGGCTTGGTAGGCGCAGAAGCTGGTTATTGCTTTCGCAGATCATGCTAGTCATCGGTTTAACCGGGCTTGCCTTTTCCAATCCCCATGAAAACCTTCAATATATGGCGTTGTTAGCACTGGTCGTCGCTTTTAGTTCCGCGACCCAAGATATAGTCATTGATGCTTACCGTATCGAATCAGCTGGCGAACGCTTACAAGCAGCCATGGCCGCTACTTATATGGCCGGCTATCGTATTGCGATGATTGTGGCGGGTGCCGGTGCACTTGCTATTGCAGCGTGGACCTCAATTTCACCTGAAAACTATGACATCAATTCTTGGAAGTATGCCTACTTAATCATGGCGGCTTTAATGTCTGTGGGAATGATGACTACGTTTTTAGTTAAAGAGCCTGCTTCTGTTGAGATGGATAATGAAACGCTTGAACAACAACAAAAAATTATTGAATTTACTCAACGTAATGCGCACCTTCCCAATTTTCTATCTCGCTTCTTAGGCTGGGCTTATATAGCGATTGCTTGCCCATTTATCGACTTTATACGTCGTTACGGTATGCAGGCCCTTATTATTCTTGCGTTAATTGGTACTTACCGAATTTCTGACGTTATCCTTGGAATTATCGCTAATGTTTTCTATGTCGATATGGGCTTTACTAAGGAAGAGATAGCGCAAATCATCAAAATTTATGGCGTAGTTATGACCATCGTCGGCGCAGGGCTAGGCGGTATTCTGGTGAATCGCTTTGGCGTGAGAAAGATCCTGTTCTTAGGCGCGCTGTTAGTTTCCCTCACCAATCTTCTATTTGCTTGGCTAGCAACCCTCGGTAATGACACCACAGCACTTACAATCGTTATCTCTCTGGATAACTTGAGTGGCGGTATCGCTACCGCGGCCTTTGTCGCCTACCTATCTAGCCTGACAAATATTCAATACTCAGCTACACAATATGCTCTTTTCAGTTCGATGATGCTGCTATTCCCTAAATTTCTTGGCGGCTTCTCTGGTGGCTTTGTCGATAGCTTTGGCTACCCCTGGTTCTTCACTGCCGTTGCGATCATAGGTCTACCCGTATTGATATTGATCTGGATCAGCCCAAGAAATTAAATGTAAATCATTATCATTTACATACATATAAATCTAGGTTACTCTTCTTAGCACTTAACAAGGAGGGATATACCGATGACTTATATGATTGATGCTTGGTTTGAACGTAACAACCCTTACCTGAGAGTCATTCACCGCTCTACGGGAATTTCAGTCGTTAATTGGCAAGGCGATACGCTAACCAGCAAATTACAAAGCGGTGCTATCTGCGTAGACGACTTTGAAGCAACACCTTCGCAGGATTTAGTAAAAGAGATCTTTCTTCTGGATTGTTTAGAACAAGATTAGTCAGGTGAAAGCTCATTCACCTGACTTTGTTGAGGCAGTAACAGGTAGGTTTAGTCGCGGAAGTTATTAAACTGCAGAGGTAATTCCAGATCTGCTTCGCGCAGCATCGCCATTACACTTTGCAAGTCATCGCGTTTCTTGCCTGTTACTCGCACCTGCTCACCCTGCACCTGCGCCTGTACTTTCAGCTTGGCATCTTTAATTAATTTTACAATTTTCTTAGCCAATGGCTGATCTAGGCCTTGCTTAAGAATCACTTCCTGTCGTGCACGCATATTCGCTTTTTCTGGATCTTTAATCTCTAAGCAACGAATATCAATTTTGCGGCCGGTCATCTTAGTTTTAAGCACATCCATCATCTGCTGCAGCTGAAAATCAACTTCTGCCTGCAAAGTCACGGTAGATTCAGTTTGCTCAAACCGCGCATCAACACCTTTAAAATCGTAACGCATCTGAAGTTCACGGTTAGACTGGTCAACAGCGTTGGTAACTTCGTGCAAGTCTAGTTCAGACACAATATCGAATGATGGCATGAGGCTTCTCCCTATTTTTTTGCCGATTCTAGCTGACCTTTACCTCCATTTCACGTCACAATAGAGAGATAATATGATCCACTATGCTGAAGATTAAGAGAATTAAGCATGAAAGAGAGATGGTACATACTTGGCGCTGGCTCTATTGGTAATTTATGGGCCTGCAATCTCGTTTCTGCGGGTTTTCCCGTCACTCTTATTTTACGTAATTCGGCTAAGCTTTCTCGATTTAAAGCAAACAATGGCATTCAATTAGCCGATCAAATGCATAGTTGCGAAGCTGAACTCGCCGATGATTCGTCGTTAATCCCACAACTGATTATCACGACCAAATCCACTGATACTCAAACCGCTTTCAACTCGATAAAGCATCGACTGGCAGATGACGCACATGTTGTTGTGCTGCAAAACGGTATGGGTAGCCAACAATGGATAACAGATCAATTACCCAACGCTGAAGTTGCTTGGGCATCAACAACAGATGGTGCATGGTTAGAATCTGAATTCTCTGTGGTTCACGCAGGCAAAGGAGTTACTCGTATCGGCTCACCCGATAAAGCGCTCGATTGGTTAGAACAATTAAATTGCGGTTTCTTAGATTTACAACCTGACCCAGAAATAGCTACAACCTTGTGGCGCAAGCTAGCGATTAACTGCGCCATAAACCCTTTAACTGCGTCCTTTGACTGTAAAAATGGCGAGTTGGTTAGCAACCCTAACTATCTAAATGAGATGGTATTAATCTGCAATGAGGTAGAAAAGGTCGTAAATGCACTCAATCTAGAGCTATTTGATGGCCCTTTAATTGACCATGCTTGTCAGGTAGCAGAATTAACCGCAAATAATTTTTCCTCGATGAACCAAGATGTGAAACATGGCCGTATAACAGAGATTAATCAGATTACCGGCTATCTATGTGAGCAAGCAGACAAACTAGATATCACGGTGGATATCAACAAGTACTACCTTGAAAAAATTCGGGAACTACATCCTCATAGTAATACCTAATCCAGTGGTTTCCTTCTCTAGGAGCAGTAATGAGTAACAGGCTTAGTAAGATCTATACCCGTTCTGGCGATCAAGGCCAAACCGGATTAGCCAATGGCGAACGTGTATCTAAGACCGATTTCAGAATAGAAGTGATCGGCACGGTTGATGAACTTAATAGTGCAATAGGCATAGTGATCGCAAGCCTACCTTCAGATGAATCAATTACGAAACTGCTGCAAACCATACAGCACCAGTTATTTGATCTTGGCGGCGAGTTAGCAATTGCAGACCCTAGCTATGTCGTTATTACTCCGACAGAGATAGAATACCTAGAGGAACAACTGGACTTACTGAACTCAGAGGTGCCGCCTTTGAAGGAGTTTATTCTCCCTGGAGGAACCCTTTCAGCCAGTTATACCCATTTAGCGCGTAGTATTTGCCGACGCGCTGAAAGACGAATCATAGCACTACTTCAAGATGAGTCAGCTCAGGTAAATCCTAACTCTGGTATTTATCTAAATAGGCTGTCCGATCTGCTTTTTGTGGCAAGCAGAATAATAGTGTTAAGGCAGGGCGGTGAAGAGATTCTTTGGCGATCCAAAGAAGTTAGATAATACAACTCACCTAATGGGAGTAATAAAAATGAGAGCGCTGTTTTTTTCTGCGTTAATGCTACTAACACCTGCAGTTTTTGCTGACTGCTCAACAGATCAAACCATCTGTGAAGCTAAATGTTCAGTAAAACACTTTACTGATGATGCCGCTGAGCTAGGCTGTAAATCAAAATGTGTCGCTCAACGTGCAATGTGCTCCACCGAATCTGGTGCTAAAACCGTTGTAGAGAAAGGTGGTGAGGTTATAGAAGATGGCGTTGAAGTGAGTAAAGACGTTATCGATGATGGCGTAGAGATCAGCAAAGAAGCTTGGGAAGATACTAAGTCATTTGTAAAAGGCATGACTGAATAGTCATGCCGTTTGTCTAGCTTTACTGTCAGCGTACATTAAAGCTAGACGCGTTTGGGTAGAGAACTGGTTAAACGTATTAAAGTCCTCTTCCGAGACAGGACCACGCCCTTTTAAACGATCCGCATACAGCATACCAATAACCCGTTTCCCCATAGTTAACGGTATCAATACAAACCCTTGGCAACCTACCTGTTTAACAAAGTTTGGTGGTAATCGCTTATCCCAGCCATCTTCATCCAGATCATTGACCAATAAAGTCACTTGCTTAGCTAGAACCTTAAAGAAAAGATCATCCGCCTTGCCCGATTTATCCCTTTCAAAATAAGTTTGCAGTGGATCAAGCTCATCACCTTCAATAATTTTTACCGAAAGGTGTGTGTTAGATTTGCTGAGCAGACAAAGCATACTGCGATCAAACTGTCCGCATTCACCAATAGCTTCCACCACTAACTTAAATACTTCGTGTATCTTGCCATCAGCAGCGATCAATTCTGTTAGCTGATTGAGATATCTTAGTTGCTTAGAGTTTCGCTTCGATTCAGCAGCAGTCGGCGATGATTTATCTTCAATACTTTCAGTTTGCTCAACCTCTTCCAACTCCACTTCATTATGAGCCAAGAAAGATAGCTGACGCACCATATCATCTTTAGCAACATTACCTGTTTCTGCATAATCAGGAATGAGGGAGCGAGCTTTTAACCCATAATTACGACTGACTTTAGCTACGCGCTGAAAACACTGTAGAGTGATTTCTCCGACATCATCAAAAGGAATATCCCCAACAAGAGATACAACATCTACAACCTTATCATAGGGCTGCTCATTATTTTGATCTTGCCCATAAAGCTGCTGGACTAAACCATGACTCAGCGTAGGTAAAGTCGCCAGCAAATTACTTTTCTCATCAATATGAGCTAAATCAACAGGCGCCATTGTATTCAAAATCTGCTTTGGATATCCCCAACCTGCAGCCAACTCTCTACCTAATTCGCTAAAGCTCATACCCAGCACTTCAGCTTGAATACGTGGCCACTTTTTATCTCCCCTTTCCTTCAACCTAAGCATTTTTCGATATTGCTCCGGTAAGGTACAAGCCACCATGATTTCCCCTAATCCAAATAATAATGCAGCCATATAAGCTTCTTCTGGATCGACTGTCTTTCGACTTTTAAGCGCAAGTTCTTTAGCCATATTGGCACTCAAGAACTGCCGCATCATCATCCCAGGCACATCCAGATCGGGGTTTTCATCATGAAAGCTTTCAATCAGTTTAAGGGTCAAACTGATATTTTTAATTTGATTAAAACCGAGTAATACCACCGCACGCGATACTACCGTGATATCGCCTTGGCCTCGTTTGTAAACAGGTGAATTCGCGAGTTTAATCAGTTTGGCAGATAAGCCTGTATCTTTCATGATGGCCATAGCTAAAGCCATAGCATCACTTTCCTCAGAAGCGCTGATCTGCTGTATACGATTGACCGTTGCACTAAACACTGGCAGATCGCCTAAACGATCAAGGCTCCGGTGAATATTTTTAAGCGTTTCGGTGTATTTCATTCGTTATCCTATACGACAGAATCAGGTAGCGGCCGGATATTACTACTTAATAACTGTGGCCAACATTGTTTTGCGTCATGATCAAACCTCAGTTTCGCAAAATGCGCATAATCAATCGCAATTCGGCTCCAACGATCGGCATTAATGCCCAACATATCCCCGATCAGGCACCGAATCACCCCACCATGAGTAACAACTAATACCTTTTTTTCAGATAATTGCAGCAACCGCTCTTTAACCATAGCTATTCGTTGCTTAAATTGCTGAATAGTTTCACCATTTGGTGCAGGATAATCCTGCGGCGCTTGCCAAAACTTATCTGCTGCGACGGGGTTTTCACTATAAACCTGCTCAAAACTGACGCCATCCCAGTCACCAAAGTCCAACTCTTGTAATTCATCCCAGACTTGTAACTCGATTTGCCGTGTATTGGCTAACCAGCTCGCACTATCCAAAGCTCTCTTTAACGGCGAACTCACAACTAAGTCCCACTCACCATTAGCTAAAACAGCTTCACAAGTAGATCTACCTTTTTCAGACAAAGGGCTATCGGTACGGCCTAAATAGACGCCTTTAAGTGCAGGCTCACCATGTCGGAACAGATCAACGAACAGAGTATTCAAAAAAGATCCTTACTATAGGTTTTAGTCCGACTTTTCACTCACACCAGCACTAGAGAATGTCGCCATCTGTTTATGCAACAAACATGCTGTTTGAATCACGCTTACCGCCGTTGCAGCACCACTGCCCTCACCAAGGCGCATATCCAACGCTAACAAAGGCTCAGCAGACATGGCAACAAGTACTTTATGATGAAATTTTTCCGCAGATTGATGACCAAAGATCATCCAGTCTTTAGCTAAGGGGCAAATGATACTGGCCATATATGCAGCCGCAGTGCTGATAAACCCATCCACCACAACCGTAATACCTTCCCTTGCTGCCGTCAGATAAGCGCCAACCATCGCGACAATTTCAAAACCGGCTAATGATTGAAGCAACTCAAAGGGAGAATCGCCTGTGCACAGGTGTAACTTAAGCGCCTGATCGATCACTGCCGTTTTATGTTCAAGCGCGTCACCTGAAACGCCCGTCCCAGCTCCAACTACTTCTTGGGCTGTTAGGTTCATTGCCGCGGCTAAAACTGTGGCAGCAACGGTTGTATTACCTATACCCATTTCACCGGCGATAAATAGTTGAGCGCCCGACGATTTAGCTCTTAAAACTGTCTCCTCTCCCACATTAAGCGCAGTAACCAATTGCTCACTGTTCATCGCTTGGCTCTTCGAAATATCAGCACTTTGCGAAGCGATTACTCGATTAAGCACATTATGATGTTCAACCGGCACCACCGTACCTAAGTTGATCACTTCAAACTGCGCTTTAAGTTGCTTAGCTAGAACAGCGATTGCCGCGCCTCCTTCTGCGAAATTCAGAATCATTTGCGATGTAACTTCTTGTGGGAACGCAGATACATTCTGAGCAGCCACCCCATGATCTGCAGCAAAAATAGAAATGCTTACACGATCAGCCGAAGGTAATGTCTGCGCTTGCATGGCAGCCATTTGCACAGCTATTTTTTCCAATACACCTAAAGAACCGGGTGGTTTCGTTAGGTTTCCTTGATGAGATAAAGCAGTTTGTTCAGCTTCAACGTTTAAAGGCTTAGCTTTAATCTGCGACCATTCCTGCAAGTTCACTTAATATCTCCTTTAACAGCCATTGGAATACCCGCCACTGTTAACGTTACCACTTCCACTACGGCAGCCAAATCTTGATGTAATCGACCTGTATTATCTTGAAATTGGCGACTCAATTCGCCCATAGGGACAATGCCCCAACCTACCTCATTCGAAACCAGTATTAAGTCCCCTTCAAAATCATCTACAGCAGCAGTGAGAGCCTTCATGCCTTCCTGCATAGGTTCCAAACCTTTTAATAACAGATTGGTTAACCATAGAGTTAAACAGTCAACTAAGACTGTTTTTCCCTTACCACTCAAACTAGTGAGCGCATCTGGCAAGTCATAAGGGATCTCTTGTATCTCCCACTCGCTGGGTCGATTCTGACGATGGAGTTCAATACGCTGTTCCATCTCCGAGTCTTGTGCTTGAGCGGTAGCGATATACACAACAGGCTGGCCCGTGGTGGTAGCTCTTTCTTGCGCCACCTGACTTTTACCCGACCTGGCACCACCTAAAATTAACTGTCGCACTGAAATTCCTCGTCAAAAACTCGTTGTCAGATCAATAAAATGAACGTTAACACTTCTTTAAAATGTATCTTTAATACACATTTAATAATTCTTAGTGTAGATTATAACACTGCTGATATAAGCGGCGGAGAGATCCCATGATCCAACTACAAGAAAGGCGCACCCCGTCTCCCTTTTCACTTTTTAATTTGGCATTTCGCCCATTTTTCTTAGGTGGCGCACTCTCAGCCATACTTTTAATGGCTGCATGGCTAGTTATCTATAGTGGCGGCATTCAGCCTCACCACTATAACTATGGGGTATTCTGGCATGCCCACGAAATGCTATTTGGTTTCTCTCTAGCAATCATCGCCGGCTTTTTAATGACCGCTGTTAAGACATGGACTAACGTGCAAACCCTTTACAGCTGGCCTCTCGCGGCACTTTTTTTACTCTGGTTTAGTGCGCGTTTAATGCCCTTATTCCCAGTGATCGAACCTTGGTTGATCGCTGTCACTGATTTAGCCTTCGCGCCTATGGTGGCCGCTTGCGTGGCTTGGCCAGTTATTAAGTCTAGAAACTATCGTAATTTGATGTTTGTGCCACTCCTGCTCGGCTTCTTTGTAGCCAATCTACTCATGCACCTGCAACTACTTGGCTACACTGAGACAACAGCATCTAAAGGTATTCAACTAGGCCTGTTTTTAGTCATCATGGTCATAAGTATCTTAGGTGGACGCGTTATTCCATTTTTTACCGAACGCGGAGTTGAAGGCGTAAAAGTCACAAAACATGCTTGGCTGGAGAAAGCGATTATTCCCCTAACTGCGATTTGGGTTCTTTTAAGCCTGACAGAGATTAAGCCTCTAATTATTGGCATCAGCCTATTAGTGGGATTCGCTAACCTTATTCGGGTTGCTGGCTGGTTCGATAAACGGATTTTTGCGGTACCCTTGGTGTGGATTCTTCAGTTTGGCTACCTGTTTGTAGCGTTGGGTTTTATCCTTTATAGCCTAAGTTTACTGGATCTAATTAGCACTTCGATTGCTTACCACTCCTTTGCTGCTGGAAGTATTGGGGGGTTAACACTGGGAATGATGGCGCGTGTTTCTTTGGGACACACAGGTCGACCTCTTAAAGTCGGACCGCTCATCATTACTGCCTTTATATTGATGCTATTAGCCGCAGCTGTGCGATTAAGCGTGGGGCTATTACCTCTTTCTTACCTCACAACGCTGCACTTATCTGGCACGCTATGGATGCTCTCTTGGGTACTATTCCTAATTATTTACACCCCAATTCTGATAAAACCTCGATTAGATGGCTTATACGGATAGTTCAGCCTTCGATCTAATCAGCCCATAAAAAAACGGCTCTAACATAGAACCGTTTTTTTTCAATTAAACTGTAGATTACTTAGCTATTTAGATCTACAACCACTCGACCTTTAACTTGGCCATTGGTGATACGTTCAGCATAGTCAGGTAATTCATTTAGCGCGATGATTTGAGCAATATCACCCACAGCATTATCAGGTAATTGTGCTTGTAGCCTTTTCCAAGCTTCTTGACGACGCTCATAAGGGCACATCACCGAATCAACCCCTTGTAAACGAACATTGCGAAGAATAAAAGGCATAACCGTTGTTGGTAGTTTAAAGCTTGCAGCAAGACCACATGCTGTTACAACACCGCCATAATCGGTTTCAGATAGAATTCTACCTAAGATATTATCACCCACAGTATCAACCGCACCGGCCCAGCGCTGTTTCTCTAGAGGCCTTGCTGGCTCTGCCATCTCCTCTCGACTTACAATCTCTGAAGCACCTAAGCCTTTAAGATAGCCCTCTGTTTCAGGGCGCCCCGTAATCGCTGTCACTTGATAACCAAGCCCAGCCAAGATTGCTACTGCAACACTACCTACACCACCAGCGGCCCCACTAACAATGACTGGACCTTTATCAGGTGTAACACCGCCCTCTTCCAAAGCCATGACGCATAACATTGCGGTTAAACCTGCTGTACCAATCTGCATAGTACGAACAGGATCCATGCCTTCAGGCAGAGGCACTAACCAATCTGCATTTAGGCGAGCATACTCGGAAAATCCACCCCAATGGTTTTCTCCTACACCCCAACCTGTCAGTACAACTTTATCGCCTTTTTGATAACGATCATCAGCACTCTCTTCTATTGTGCCAACTAAATCGATGCCCGGTACCATAGGAAAGTTGCGAATAATTTTGCCCTTGCCTGTAATGGCTAAACCATCTTTGTAGTTTAACGAGGAGTAATCGACTTTAACCAAAACATTCTGATCTGGTAATTGATCCAAACTCAATTCCGTCACTTCTGCTACAGTCTTACCGTCGTTTTGATTTAACACGAGCGCTTTGAACATGCCGATCTCCCAACTTATTTATCTATTTGTCATACAAATATAAAATAGATTTTTATATGATACAAGCTATGATGTTATTGTTTCAGTTTATGTAGAATAGCTTATTCGTAGTATTAGCAATCCTATGGAGTAATACGTGAGTCTAGAAGTAGCCCCGATCAATAAGTCCAGCTTGTCTAAACAAGTCGCTGACCAATTACAGGAAGCGATTTTAGATGGCTCTCTAAAAGCAGACGATCGCCTTCCTACAGAAGGTGAACTAGCTGAACGCTTTCACGTATCGCGCCCTACGGTTCGAGAAGCACTCAAGCGCTTAGCTGCTAAGAACTTAATTCGTTCACGCCGAGGGCCTACTGGCGGCACGTTCGTAAACCACTTAGGTGCTGAAGAGCTCAGTGACCAGATGACTACCGCTGCAACCCTGTTTGTCAGCATGAATCAGATATCTTTAACTGAGGTGAGTAGCACTCGATTAGAGTTAGAAAGCTTATGCTGCCAACACGCCTGCGCAAATAGGTCCGAACAAGACCTAGAAAAACTGCGAGCTGAATTAAATTATCAATCCAATACCAATATCAGCCCTGAAGATTTCTGTGCCGCTGATGTTCGCTTTCATCGCGCTATAGCCGATGCAAGTGGTAACCGTATGCTAAGTTTTGTGATGTATTCGTTGATCGAGGCTCTGCAACCGGTTGCTAACATGATTGCTTACCGTTTCCGCGAAAGAGAAATTATCTTAGGACAACATCGTAGACTACTAGGTGCGATTGAAGATCGAGATATCAATTTAGCTAAAGCTATCATCAAGGAACAGATTGAGTATCTCGATCAGTTACATTGCGAGGCCCAGTCCTCTCATCAAAAAGCGGCAGAACAAAGCGCCTTAAAGTGATGATACGGATAAATTCGACCAATCTATAGTTCATTTATCCGCGGATAAAGTCGAAAATTATTTATTATAGGCAGGGATAGATAATTGATTTATCCTTGCACAAAGCTCGCAAAGATCCCTTGATGCTGTACCTTATAAAATAATTCAGGCTCTCTTTGTCAGCACCTAATTCAAATTAAAATGCCAAGTTTATAAGGAGTTTTTGTGGAAAACGTTTGGCTTATTAGTATTGCAGCCCTTGTTGTTGGCGCCGTAATTGGTTTTTTGATGGGACGTTCTGGCGGAGGCGCACAACGTCAAGCAGAACTCGCTGAAAAACTTGAAAGCACCCAAAAAGAACTAGACAGCTACAAGACTGAAGTAACTGAACACTTTGAAAAAACCGCAGCGCTAGTTAACAACCTGACTAACAGCTACAAAGATGTTCACGAACATCTTGCTACTGGCGCGCAAGGCTTATGTCAGCCAGGAAGCGTTGATCTAGCCATTGAACCCTCTTTGACTCCGAAACTAGAAAGCGAAGCAGAAGAACCTTCAGCTGAAGCAAAACCTGCTACCGACACAGAACAAGCAGAAAGCTCTTCAGAACCACCTAGAGATTACGCACCTAAATCACCTGAAGATGAAGGCACGTTATCTGAAACTTTTGGTTTGAAAGAGGAACAGGAAACTAAAGAGGAAGAGCAGGTTCCTGCTGATGCGCATAGCAATGTAGACGCAGAAACAGCAGAGCCTAAAGCAAAAGCTTAAACGGGATTGTCTATATCGATAAACTGGTGCTGAATCCCAAACTTCAGCGCCAGCTCTTCACCTAATGCCTTGGCACCATAGCGCTCCGTTGCATGATGGCCTGCACCAAAGTAGTGAATACCATTCTCTATCGCACTGTGGAAGGTTGGTTCTGAGACCTCACCAGAGATAAAAGCATCCAAGCCCTGCTCTATCGCCTTCTCGATATAACCTTGGGCACCTCCCGTACACCACCCAATCTTTTTAATAGGATGGTCTCCGCCTTTAAGAAGTAGAGGCTTACGTTTTAAAACCGCCTCTATATGATCAGCAAACCCTTCTGCAGAAATAGCCTCAGCTAATTCACCCGTGTTTCCAATACTACGAGGATTACCAAGTTCTAAAGCCCCAAAACCCTCGATTCCTAAAAGCTTAGCCAGTTGAGCATTGTTGCCGATCTCAGGGTGCGCATCTAATGGCAGATGATAAGCAAGCAAGCTTATATCATTATCTAGCAAGGCTTTGATGCGACGTTTTTTAATCCCTGTAATACAACTATTCTCTCCTTTCCAAAAAAAACCATGATGTACTAACAATACATCAGCCTTTTCATCGACAGCTCTATCGATCAAAGCTTGAGAAGCCGTTACACCAGATATAACTTTACAAACATCGCTACGCCCTTCCACTTGCAATCCATTCGGACAATAATCTTTAAATTGGTTTGGTTCTAAGCGCTGATCTATATATGCAATTAGATCTGATAGTTTTACCGACATTCTTCTGTTATCCATTCACAAAGGGAATATTAATCGTATAATTCTAAGCTTGTTTATGGCGTTTCGACTATACACTCATGCGTAAATTTAACTCTCTTTTCTGGCCTATTCTCTCAGGCGTGCTTGTCGCCATTCTTCTTTTACAAGTCTTTCCAGATCTATTAGATAGCTCAAACTCTACCATTGAGTTCCGTGAAGCCCACAACAACACGGTTCTGCAAGGAAATATTGGTCCTGTATCTTACGCAGATGCTGTAGAAGTCGCTGCCCCTGCAGTTGTTAATATCTACACCCAAACCGTTGTAAGACAGAATGTACACCCTCTCTTCAATGATCCTTTTTTCCGCAACTTCTTTGATTCCGACAGCATTCCACAACGAGAACGGGTTCAGTCCAGCCTAGGCTCTGGTGTAATTCTTAGCTCTCAAGGTTATATAGTTACAAACAATCATGTAATTTCGGGTGCCGATAGCATTATCGTTGCTTTAAAAGATGGGAGAGAAGCTGCCGCAGAAGTGATCGGTACAGACCCAGAAACAGACTTAGCCGTTTTAAAGGTTACATTGGATAACTTACCAAGCATTACTCTCGGCCAAACTGAAAATTATCGTGTTGGGGATGTAGTCCTAGCCATCGGCAACCCATTTGGTGTTGGGCAAACCGTAACTATGGGCATCATCAGTGCCACGGGCCGAAACAGTGTCGGCCTGAATACCTATGAAGACTTTATACAAACAGATGCGGCCATCAATCCGGGTAACTCTGGCGGGGCTTTGATTGATGCCTTTGGCAATCTGATTGGTATTAATACCGCAATTTTCTCTAAATCAGGTGGTTCTCAAGGCATAGGCTTTGCGATTCCATCAGACCTAACCAAGCAAGTGATGCAGGACTTAATACAGCACGGTCGCGTTGTTCGCGGTTGGTTGGGCATTGAGATACAAGAGCTTACGCCTAGCCTAGCTGAATCATTTGGCCTTAAAAAACTTCAAGGACTTATCATTGCAGGCGTGTTCCGCAACGGTCCAGCCCATATAGCGGGCCTGCAACCCGGTGACGTGATGCTGACCATCAATGACAATCCTATTTTGGATGGCCGTAAATCAATGACTCAAATAGCTCGACTGCGCCCAGGTCAGGTAGTCTCCGTTAAAGTGCTTAGGGAAGGTAAAGAACTCTCATTTGATGCTGAAATTGGCGAACGCCCTAAAAGCCGTAACTAATTTTGCATTACTCAGCAAATGACTTTTACCCTACAAACAAAAAGGGCCGCCATTTCTGGCAGCCCTTTATCAAAAGTTGTCTAAGTTTTTCAGTTAAGACTTAATGCGGTATTCCGCCGAACGAGCATGCGCTGTAAGGCTTTCACCGCGGGCAAGTACTGATGCAACTTTACCCATTTCAGAAGCTCCATCTTCAGAGAACATGATCAAAGAAGAACGTTTCTGGAAGTCATATACACCTAGAGGAGAAGAGAACCTAGCAGTGCCAGAGGTCGGTAAAACGTGGTTAGGACCTGCACAGTAATCACCTAGTGCCTCAGCTGTATAACGCCCCATAAAGATCGCACCTGCATGACGAATCTTAGGCAATAACGCTTCAGGATCTTCTACAGACAATTCCAAGTGCTCTGGAGCGATACGGTTTGAAACTTCGATCGCTTCATCCATATCTGCAACCTTAATCAGCGCTGCACGAAGACGTAGAGAGGTTTCGATAATCTCTTTACGCTCCATAGTTGGCAACAATTTATTGATGCTGGCTTCTACCGCATCAATGAAGTGTGCATCAGGTGTAACAAGAATTGGCTGCGCATCTTCATCGTGTTCAGCTTGGGAGAAAAGATCCATCGCAACCCAATCAGGGTCAGTCTGGCCGTCGCAAACCACAAGAATTTCTGACGGCCCAGCAATCATATCGATACCAACAGCGCCAAATACCGCACGTTTCGCTGTTGCCACAAAGATGTTACCTGGACCTACAATCTTATCTACTTTAGGTACAGTTGCTGTACCATAAGCTAAGGCTGCAACCGCTTGTGCACCACCAATACAGAAAACGCGATCAACGCCTGATAAACATGCTGCTGCAAGTACCAGCTCGTTAACTTCACCACCTGGTGTTGGCACAACCATAATGATCTCTTCAACACCCGCAACTTTTGCTGGCATTGCGTTCATCAATACTGAAGATGGGTACGCAGCTTTTCCGCCTGGTACATACAGACCAACACGATCCATTGGCGTTACTTTCTGACCTAGCATAGTGCCGTCGGCTTCAGTGTACTGCCACGAATCAACAAGTTGACGCTCGTGGTAGCTACGAACACGCTCAGCAGCAATTTCTAGGGCTTTACGCTGATCTTCAGGAAGATTGTCCAAAGCAGCTTGCAGACGCTCTTTGCTCATCTCAAGCTCAGACATCTCTGAAACAGACGTATTATCAAAACGGTTAGTGTACTCAACAACCGCAGAATCGCCTTCTTGCTCAACACGCTGAAGGATCTCATTGACGATCTGATTTACTTTTTCATCAGATACCGCTTCCCACGCAAGCAGTTTATCCATCTGCTGACGGAAATCAGCCTGAGTAGAATCTAGACGTTTAATATTCAAATCAGTCATGATTACGCTTCTCCATCACGGCGAGCAATTGCATCAGCTAATTTATCTAAGATCGGTTGGATCTGACGGTGCTTCATCTTCATTGAAGGCTGACCAACAACCAAACGTGAGCTGATATCCGCAATCTCTTCCATCGGCTCTAGACCGTTAGCTCGCAAAGTATTACCTGTATCTACGATATCAACGATGCGATCAGCTAAGCCCATTAGGGGTGCTAATTCCATAGCGCCATAAAGTTTGATGATATCGACCTGACAACCCTGTTTGGCAAAGTAGTCACGGGTCACATTGACAAACTTACTAGCAACTTTCATTCGACCTTCAACTGGCTTAGCCCCTTTCATACCTGCAACCATAAGCTTGCACTTAGAGATTTTCAGATCCAAAGGCTCATACAAACCAGCAGCACCATGCTCAAGCAGAACATCTTTACCTGCGATACCCATATCCGCGCCACCGTACTCAACATAAGTCGGTACGTCTGTAGCACGAATGACAACCAATTTGATGTTGTCATGGTTTGTATCAAAAATCAGTTTACGGCTGCTATGAATATCCTCTGCCGGCACAATGTCAGCTTCCGCCAATAAAGGCAGAGTTTCTTTGAGGATACGTCCCTTGGACAGTGCAATCGTTAGTTGCTGCTTCATAGCGTTCTATATACCTGTTTAACCTGGAACACGCTTAATACGTGCGCCTAATAACTGTAATTTTTCTTCAATACACTCGTAACCACGATCGATGTGGTAGATACGATCAATTACGGTGTCACCGTCTGCAACCAATGCAGCAATAACCAAACTTGCAGAAGCACGCAGATCTGTTGCCATAACAGGTGCTGCCTGTAAACGTTCGACCCCTTCTACAACTGCTGTATTGCCATCAATATTGATTTTAGCGCCCATGCGAATCATCTCTTGCATGTGCATAAAGCGGTTTTCAAATATTGTTTCTTTGAGAATACTGACACCTTCAGATACCGCATTCATCGCAGAGAATTGCGCTTGCATATCTGTTGGGAATGCAGGATAAGGCGCAGTAGTTACATTAACTGCTTTTGGACGCTGGCCTTTCATATCCAGTTCGATCCAGTCATCGCCCGTAGTTATGTGTGCTCCCGCTTCTTCAAGCTTTTGCAGAACAGCATCAAGAATGGCTGGCGATGTGTTTTTGATCTTTACCTTACCGCGCGTTGCCGCTACAGCTGCTAGGTACGTACCCGTTTCAATTCGGTCAGCAACCACAGGGAATTTACAACCGTGTAGTTTTTCAACGCCATTCACAACAATGGTATCTGTTCCGTGACCAGTAATGTCTGCACCCATGGCGATCAAGCATTCTGCAAGGTCTACCACTTCGGGTTCACGAGCAGCATTTTCAAGAATACTTTGGCCTTCGGCCAGCGTAGCAGCCATCAGAATATTCTCAGTACCTGTAACCGTTACAGTATCAAAGAATACTCGGGCACCTTTTAAGCGACCATTAGTTTTAGCACGGATATAACCACCTTCAACAACAACGTCTGCGCCCATTGCGCGTAGACCTTGAATATGAAGATCGACTGGGCGTGAACCGATCGCACAACCACCAGGAAGTGATACTTCAGCTTCGCCAAAGTGCGCCACCATAGGGCCCAGTACCAAGATTGATGCACGCATCGTTTTTACTAGTTCATAAGGTGCAACTAGTTTATCGATTGTGCTGGCATCAATTTCTACATTTAATTTTTCATCAATAACTAGCTCAACACCCATACGACGCAAAAGTTCAAGCATCGTCGTAATGTCATGTAAGTGTGGCAAGTTACAAATTGTAACTGGCTCAGACGCTAGCAAAGCGGAAGCAAGAATAGGTAACGCCGAGTTTTTAGCACCGGAGATGCGAACTTCACCTGTGAGCTGCTCGCCACCTGTAATAATAAGTTTATCCATGGTCAATCCAGTAAAAGGCGTTTAGTTCTGGGAAGCTTCCCACTGCGCTGGGGTGTATGTCTTAATCGTTAGAGCGTGAATCGTTCCATTTGCGATATGCTCATTCAAGCAAGCATAGACAAGCTGCTGACATTTAACCGGACGCAGCCCTTCAAACAGTTCACCTACAACGGTTACCTGAAAATCACACCCTTCACCTGCGGTTGTAACTACACAGTTCTCAAGTTGAGATTCCAGAATCTGCTTAACCTGTTCAGCCTGCATGCAAAGCTCCCGATAGAATACTTCTAGATAAAAATAAGGCGGAAATAATACCGGATCATGACAAAAAAGGCGATGCTAAGCATCGCCTTAAATCCAATATCACTGAATACTAATCAATTTGTTAGATCTTCTAGCCCAACCAATTTTGCAATACCCTGCATTTCTACAGGTAAGTTGATCGGCTCAAGCTCCAATTTATTACGTTTTGCAAAACGTAAACAACACAGCCAAAAAGACAACGCAGAACTATCTACTGAAGTAACCTCGGCAAAATCTACTTGTGCCTTACCATTCAGTCCAGACAATAACGATTCGACCTGCTTACGTAGTTGCATGATCACAGGGAATTTAAGCTCCCCTTCAATCGCAATTAACTGCGCTGACTTAATGCTAGCGTTTGTCATTAAGCACTTTCCTTGTCTGGGTCTACCTTATCTTTCCAGCTCGTAATAACTTTATCGACATTATTACGATTACGCTGCATCAGATCTGCAAACTGGTTTTTAAAGCTAAGTTTGATATTTACGCTGCCATCCAAAACAGCGTTCACTAATTTCCACTCATCTGCACTCTTTTTCATATAGTAGATCAGCGCAAACTTAGTACCATCTGCAGCAAAAACGTTTACAGTCACAATCTGCTTTTTCTCATCAGGGCTTTCTTTACGAGGTGGCACCATCTCGTAACGTTCAATCTTGAACCCGACAAGCGCTTTAGCGTAAGTTTTCAACAAAGTTGTTTTAAAAACACCACTAAACTGTTCACGCTGTTCCTTTGAAGCTCTACGATAGTACTTACCCATTACACCTTTTGCGATGTAATCGAAATCCACTACAGGAGAAAGGATAGTGTCAATTTCTGCAACTAATTGATCTTTCTGCTCTTCCTTTAGAAGCTCTTCATTTTCTAATAACTGAAGAACGTCTGAAGTAGCACCTTCAATCACTTTACCCGCTTCTTCCCATGATGCATAAGCATTGAAAGAAAACATGAAAGCAACGATCGCAGCCAAATGACCTAATCGATTAAAAACCTGCTGTAACATAATTACTCACTCGCTTCATTGAAGAGGAATTTACCGATTAACTCCTCCAGCACTAGCGCTGATTGGGTATCTTCGATAAATCCACCATCACCAAGGTATTCCTCTTCGGCTCCAACGGTAACACCGATATACTGCTCACCCAGCAAACCTGCAGTTAGAATCGCTGCAGAACTATCGATGGAAAGAAAATCTACATCGCCATTAATTTCCATAGAAACTTTAGCGACCAACTGTTCCGTGTCTAGTTCAATGCTTGTAACTTTACCAATAGTGACACCAGACATTGTTACTTTTGCTCGAGGTGTCAGGCCACCAATATTTTCAAAGCGGGCATAAACAGTATAAGTATTGTCACTTGTAGACATACTTAAACCACTTACGTTCAACGCCAATCCTACCAACGCTAAAATACCTGCCAAAACAAAGGCACCTACGCTGATCTCCAAGACCCGCATACGCATATCAAAGTTCTCCAAACATTACTGCTGTAAGAATAAAATCTAGGCCTAACACCGCTAGGGATGAATAAACCACTGTTTTCGTTGTTGCCTGACTAATACCTTCCGAGGTTGGTATACAGTCATAGCCTTGGAATACAGCAATCCAAGTTACAACGAAGCCGAAGGCAACCGCTTTAATTAAGCCGTTAACAACATCTTCATAAAAGTCTACTGAGTTCTGCATATTGGCCCAAAAAGAGCCATCATAGATACCCAGCCAATCGATACTCACCAAAGCGCCACCGTAGATCCCTACGATTGCGAATATAGCCGCCAAAATAGGTAAGCAGATAAAGCCAGCCCAAAAACGTGGCGCAATAATGCGGCGCAATGGGTCAACACCAATCATTTCTAGGCTAGAAAGCTGCTCTGTCGCTTTCATCAAGCCAATTTCCGCTGTTAATGCAGATCCTGCTCGACCCGCAAATAGTAATGCAGTCACTACCGGTGCTAACTCCCTGACCAAACTCAAGGCAACCATCTGCCCCACAGCCTGTTCAGATCCGTAATCGACAAGAATGGTGTAGCCTTGCAGACCTAATACCATCCCGATAAACAGACCCGACACTACGATAATTATCATCGACAACACGCCAACGAAATAGATCTGTTTTACCAGTAAAGGAAACATCATTAGCGGCTGCGGCTTAGCGATCAATGATTGAAATAGAATCATTGTTGCTCGCCCGAACGCCGCCAGCTTACTTAATGTCACATGCCCTAAGGAGGCTAACTTGTTCATTTCAAACCACCTTGTAGCAAATCATCAGCATAATCACCTGCAGGAAAATGAAACGGTACAGGACCATCTGGCAAGCCGTGCATAAACTGTTTCACCTGTGGAGATTCTACTTCCAACAACTCTTCTGGCGTCCCCTGAGCAACGACTTTTGCATCAGCAAGAATAAATACGTAATCAGCTATACCTAAAGTTTCCTGAATGTCATGTGAAACAATGATGCTGGTATGGCCTAAAGAGTTATTTAGATGCCTGATGAGATTGACTAGCACGCCCATTGCAATAGGGTCTTGTCCAGTGAATGGTTCATCATACATTAAAATGTCTGGATCTAATGCAATCGCTCGTGCAAGCGCAACACGTCGTGCCATACCACCCGATAGTTCGCTTGGCATTAGTTCATTAGCACCGCGCAAACCGACTGCATGAAGTTTCATCAAGACGATATCGCGAATCATATCTTCAGATAGATTCGTGTGGACACGAAGAGGGAAAGCCACATTTTCAAATACGCTCATATCAGTAAAAAGAGCGCCGCTCTGAAAAAGCATACCCATACGTTCACGAACCGAAAACAGTTCGCTACGACTTAATTCTGGGATATTTTGACCATCAATCGAGATAGAGCCTGTATCGGGTTTCAACTGACCGCCAATCAATTTTAGCAGTGTTGTTTTACCGGTACCTGAAGGGCCCATGATTGCAGTAATTTTTCCGCGAGGTATTTTAAGATCGACATTACTATATATCGGCCTTTCACCTCGAGCGAAGCTCAACTGCTGAATATCGATGACTACATCATCAAACTGACTCATAAGATTCCATTTATAAAACGTGCAAAACAGCTTAAGTCCGTTCCACTGTTCAGGCTTTATTCAATAACCCCTACTTTGTGGGGCCGCAACTATACCATTTCGATATAAAAACGGGAATATTTACCTATAGTTACTTCGTGCCGATTTAAACAATAACTGCATTCTGTTTTAATAGCGTCCTTCATCTAATACTGGAACATATTTTCTTTATGCTTTACCCAATTTTGGCACTATTGGCCGGCTTAGTTTTATTAGTCTGGAGTGCAGATAAGTTTGTAGAAGGGGCTGCGGCGACAGCTAAAAATTTTGGTATGTCACCGATGCTTATCGGCCTGACAATTGTTTCATTTGGTACTTCAGCACCCGAAATCCTAGTTTCGATCATGGCTTCCACATCCGGAGCTGGAGACCTTGCAATTGGTAACGCACTTGGTTCTAACATTGCTAACATCGCACTGGTGCTTGGTATTACCGCACTTATTGCGCCTTTACCCGTAAAATCAGGCGTTCTACGAAAAGAACTGCCTCTCCTATTAGGCGTCACCCTACTTGCCGGTGTAATTCTTTTCGACCTGAATTTAAGCCGCATGGATGGCGTTATTCTGCTAATTGCCCTAGCAGTATGCCTTTATCTGTTTAATCGTTTTCAAAAAAATGCGCCTCAAGATGAATTGGCAAATGATCAAGAAGAGCTACCCGAACTGGAAACTAAAAAGGCAATTTTTTGGTTAATCACAGGATTGGCTGTTCTAGCTGCAAGCTCTAGGTTACTTGTTTGGGGCGCAAGTGAAATCGCATTTGCAATGGGCGTTAGTAAACTCGTTGTGGGCCTTACAATCGTCGCCATAGGCACAAGCCTACCCGAGTTAGCTGCATCTGTAGCAAGCGCATTAAAGAACCATCACGACATCGCTATTGGCAACGTAGTGGGCTCTAACATTTTCAACCTTGTCGCAGTGATGGCAGTTCCAGGCCTTATTGCTCCAATTGGCATGGATGCAATCGTTCTGCAACGAGACTATGTTGCTATGCTAGGCCTAACTTTCGCGCTGATGGCTTTCGCCCTTTGGCAAAAGCCCCCTTCTATCAGTCGATTTGAAGGCAGCCTTTTAACTGCTGCCTATGCAGGCTATCTGGTCCTGCTATACACTATGACCGTCTCTTAATTAACATAATAGGTTTCTGATGTCGCAACCTGATTTTCTCAGTTCAGCAAGACGTACGATTCAACTCGAAGCGGAAGCAGTTTCTGATTTAGTTAGCCATCTGGATGAGAATTTTATTCGTGCCTGCGAACTGATGTTTCAATGTACCGGCAGAATCATTGTTACAGGCATGGGGAAATCAGGTCACATCGGTAAAAAAATTGCTGCAACTCTAGCAAGTACTGGCTCACCCTCCTTTTTTGTTCACCCTGGCGAAGCAAGTCATGGTGACCTAGGCATGATCACTTCAAACGATGTGGTTATCGCCCTATCTAATTCAGGAGAAACAGCCGAAGTCGTTACCATCATTCCTCTATTAAAAAGAATGAAGGCACCGCTTATAAGTATTACGGCAAATGCAGATTCAACCTTATCCACAGCTTCTGATGCAAACCTCCATATTGGCGTTGAAAAAGAAGCCTGCCCTCTTGGTTTAGCCCCAACCTCAAGTACTACAACTCAATTAGTGCTAGGAGATGCATTAGCTATAGCTCTTTTAGAAGCACGCGGGTTTAGCGCTGAAGATTTTGCTTTTTCCCACCCAGGCGGCAGTTTAGGACGAAAGCTACTCCTAAAAGTAAGCGATATTATGCATGCTGATCAGGACGTACCTGAGGTTGAATCAGGAACCCTTTTACAAGAAGCACTTTTAGAAGTGACTCGTAAACGCCTAGGTATGACTACAATCGTAGATAAAGATGGCAAGTTACTCGGCATATTCACCGATGGAGATTTACGCCGGGCGCTAGATCAGAACGTAGATCTTAAAACCACAGCTATAGATAATGTCATGACTCGCAAAGGCACCACAGTCAATAGCGAAGCCTTAGCTGCTGAGTGCCTACAAATAATGGAAGCCAAGAAGATAAACGCACTTATTGTGACGGATGAATCAAATAGACCAATTGGCGCTCTAAACATGCACGATCTACTTAAAGCAGGCGTAATTTAATGACAGTAACAACTTCTCTAAAGAACATTACACTTGCTGTTTTTGATGTAGATGGCATTTTAACCAACGGCCAGCTTCTTTTTCTCCCCAATGGTCAAGAGGTCAAGCAGTTCAATACACTGGACGGCCTTGGTCTAAAACTATTGATGGAAGCAGGAATCGAGACTGCAATCATTACTGGACGTAGCTCCCCACAAGTAGAACTTCGCAGTAAATCACTGGGTATCCATTACCTATTTCAAGGCCGAGAAGATAAGCTTGTCGCTTTAGAAGAGCTTTGGTCTAACACCTCACATAGTGCAGCTACAACTGCTTATATAGGTGACGATTTGCCAGACCTATCCGCTATTCGTCACTGCGCATTCGGCGCCTGCGTTCCAAACGGGCACGAATTGGTTAAGCAACATGCCGATTGGTGTAGCTTACGCAGAGGTGGTGAAGGGGCTGCAAGAGAATTTTGCGAGCATATCCTTGAAGCTCAAGGTAAACTTGAACAATTACATGCTAAGTACCTTTAAAAGTTCCTGCAAATGCCTGATCTAAGTAGTAAATTACGCATTATTATCGCTGCTGCCATCTTAATCCCAATACTCCTGTATTGGGGATTTTCAGGCTCACCTCAAGAACACGGCACAACCAATACACCCCTATCTGAAAAGATGGATTATTTTGTTGACCAAGCAGCGGTTAAAGAATGGGATATTAACGGCAATCTAAAGCAAGAATTAACGACGCCGCGGCTAGAACATAGTCCGAAAGACAAACAAAATTTACTGATTGAACCTAAAAGCAATCTTTATCGATCCGACAGCTCCGCTGTCAACATTTCTTCAGATACAGGTACAGCACAAGACGATAACAGCCGAATAGATCTTGCAGGTAATGTCATTGTTATTGATAATTCAAGTGCGCGCTCGAGCAAAAAGCTAACCACCGAAGCGCTGACGATTTATCCCAAAAAAGATATCGCCGAAACAGACCTGCCAGTGAATTTAGAAACTGAACACACTCTAATGCAAGGCACTGGAATGGATATTAATTTCAACACCCGTGTTTTAAATTTGCATTCAAGGGTAGAAGGAACACATCAAAATGTTGATTAGGTTATCACAAACGCTTGTTGCACTATGTTTGCTTGCGTCGAATACCACTTTCGCCCTGCCTGATGATCAGGATAAGCCGATCTACATCACAGCAGATTCCGCTAGCATTAATGACACGACTGGCATCACCACCTATAAGGGCAATGTCATTATCAAGCAAGGCTCACTGCTGATCGAAGCAGCCCATGTAGATATGCACCGCGCCAACGAAGGTGTGGATAAATTAGTTGCTAAAGGCGCACCCGCTCACTTCCGCCAACAACAAGAAGTGAATGGTGACTTCAGTGATGCTTGGGGTAAACACATGGTGTACATGGTTAACAAAAAGAAATTAACCATTACGCAAAGTGCCAAAGTAGTACAAGGCAAAGACACCTTTACTGGCAATAAAATTGTTTATGACCTAGACAAATCAATTGTGGATGCTTTTGGTGCAACATCAAAAGACGCTAGAGAAAAAGGCCGTGTAAATATGGTCATTCAGCCCACTAAGAAGAAATAAGGCCTGCTGTAATGAGCTTATTGGAAGCGCGAAATTTAGCTAAGCGCTACAAAGGAAGAGAAGTAGTAAAAGACGTCTCACTTAAAATTAATAGCGGTGAGATTGTTGGGCTTCTCGGCCCCAATGGTGCAGGCAAAACCACCTGTTTTTATATGATAGTCGGTCTTGTACAAGCAGACCGAGGCCAAGTTAAAATTAAAGATCAAGATATCACAGCCCTTCCTATGCACGGGCGTGCTCGTGAAGGCATTGGCTACCTGCCTCAAGAAGCCTCAATTTTTCGCAAACTATCTGTACAAGACAACTTGCTCGCGATACTAGAGACACGAAAAGATTTAGATAAACAAGCGATCAAGTCCAAAATGAATGAGCTTCTTGAAGAATTTCACATCACTCATATTCGCGCTAGCCTTGGCATGAGCCTATCTGGCGGTGAACGACGCAGGGTTGAAATTGCCAGAGCCTTAGCAACCGAACCTGAATTTGTGCTTTTAGATGAACCTTTTGCTGGTGTTGACCCTATTTCAGTCAATGACATCAAACAAACGATTCGTCACCTTCAGTCCAAAGGTATCGGCATTTTGATTACTGATCACAATGTCAGAGAAACACTAGATATCTGCGAAAGTGCCTATATTGTCAGTGAAGGCACTATACTTGCCAATGGTAAGCCTGATGACATTATGAAGAATGAAGCAGTGCGCGATGCGTATCTCGGTGATCAATTCACCTTATAAACCCATAGATAATAACTAGATGATTGTAGCCTCTGGAGTTAGTGCCGCCGTATTATGAAACAAGCGCTTCATTTAAAAATTGGGCAACAGCTCACAATGACACCACAATTGCAGCAAGCGATTCGCCTGCTGCAATTATCTACACTGGATCTTCAACAAGAGATTCAGGAGGCACTTGAAAGCAATCCTATGCTGGATGTATCAGAGGATGATAACACTCCTGATGCGCCATCTAATGAACAGGATAACAATCTAGAAACACATCAAAGCGCTGCTGCCGAAGAATTAGAGAATAACACTTCAGCAGAACAGGATTTCGACGACACACCTGCGGCTGAAGATAATTGGAATGAGAGCATTCCGGAAGAGCTATCTACTGACAGTAACTGGGAAGACACCTATCAATCTTCCACACCAACGTTAAGTAAAGAAGATCTTGATTCGTTTGAATCCAATGACACGGCAGAAGAAACCTTACAAGATCACCTTCACTGGCAACTAAACTTGACGCCTATGAGCGATCTAGATCGTCTCATTGCGACCAACATTATTGATGGCATTAATCCGGATGGTTATTTAACTGTTCCTCTTGAAGAGATTCATGAGCACTTTTTGGAACAAAATTCCGATGAGAGTGACGAAGTTGAACTTGATGAAATAGAAGCCGTACTGCATCGTATTCAACAATTTGATCCCGCCGGTATCGCTTGTCGCGACCTTAGTGAATGCTTAGCTATACAGCTTCGCCAACTTCCATCTGATACACCGTGGCGTAATGAAGCCATTAAAGTGGTCAACCAATACATCAAGCTTCTAGGCACCCACGACTATCGTCAATTAATGCGCAAGACGCGCCTAAAAGAGCCGCAGCTACAACAAGTTATTCAACTCATTCAAAGCCTCAATCCTAAGCCTGGCGCTAGCATTAGCCAGACTGCTGCAGAATATGTCATCCCAGATGTCATCGTAACAAAACAACGCGGTATTTGGACTGTTAACCTAAATCCAGAAGTTTCGCCTAAACTTAGAATAAACTCCGGTTATGCAGGTTTAGTAAAGCGCGCAGATAATAGTTCGGATAACACCTATCTGAAAAACCATCTTCAAGAAGCACGTTGGTTTATTAAAAGCCTACAAAGCCGTAATGAAACACTATTAAAAGTGTCGAATGAGATCGTTAAACGACAATCAGGTTTTCTAGATCATGGCGAAGAAGGCATGAAACCCATGGTATTACACGATATTGCTGAAGCAGTAGAGATGCATGAATCAACTATCTCACGTGTAACAACGCAAAAGTTTATGCACACACCACGCGGTATTTTTGAATTGAAATACTTCTTCTCCAGCCATGTCAGTACAGCTACAGGCGGAGCAGCATCTTCAACAGCAATCCGCGCCCTAATTAAAAAGATGGTTGCAGCAGAGAACACAGCAAAACCTTTGAGCGATAACAAAATCGCGCAGTTCCTCGATGAACAAGGATTCAAAGTTGCTAGGCGCACCATTGCAAAATATCGTGAAGCAATGGGAATTCCACCTTCTAATGAGAGAAAGCGTCTGGTTTAATAAAGAGATAATAAATAAGGACGGCGGCAAAACGCCTCCACTCAAGTAGGAGAGACCTATGCAGATTAATATTACTGGACATCATGTTGAACTGACTGATTCAATGCAAAACTACGTCCTAGAAAAAATGCAGAAAATTGAGCGTCACTTCGATAACATCACCAATGTTCAAGTAACACTAAGCATCGAAAAACAGCGCCAGAAAGCAGATGCGGAGATGCATGTCTCCGGCGCCCAACTGTTCGCAACTCACGAACACGATGATATGTATGCTGCAATTGACGGCCTGACTGACAAGCTAGACCGCCAAGTTATAAAACATAAAGAAAAACTCAAAAACCACAAATAGGCCTCCGCTACAACGTATTATGCTGGTCCATGAACTATTAACCCCCTCAAGCACCCTATGTGGTCTTGAGGGGAGCAGTAAAAAACGAATTCTGGAAAAAGCATCTGAAATTATTTCAGAGCAAAACCCTAACCTAGAAGCATCTTGTATCTTCAACGGCTTACACGGCCGCGAGAAATTAGGTAGTACTGGCATAGGCGATGGCATAGCTATACCCCATTGCAGACTAGCTGACTGCAGCGATGCCAAAGGCTACTTAATCAAATTAGCCCAACCAATTGATTTCGATGCTATAGATAGCAAACCGGTAGATCTTTTGTTTGTTCTTTTGGTACCAGAAGATGCTACATCTGAACACTTACAAACTCTTGCCGCGATTGCTGAGCTATTCAGCCAAGAAAGCGTGCGAGAACAGCTGAGAAGTGTTGCAGATAACGAAGCGCTCTATCAGGCAATTTGCCAACTTAGTTCATAGGATGTGAAATGAAGCTTGTAGTGATCAGCGGTCGATCCGGTTCCGGCAAAAGTACGGCTCTACAAGCTCTAGAAGATATAGGCTTCTATTGCATAGACAACCTTCCAGCATTATTGCTACCTGATTTAGTCCAGCAAATGAGTAGTGAACCTAGTCACCCGGATCGCATAGCGGTCAGCATTGATGCACGCAATCTACTCAGCAACCTTTCCAAATTCCCTCAAATTTTGCTTAACCTTCGCCAAGAACGATGGGCAGAATATGAAGTAATTTTTCTCGATTCATCTGAAGCTACGCTATTAAAAAGATACAGTTCGACCCGAAGAAAACACCCGCTTTCAGATGAACATAAGAATCTACAGCAGTCGATCCAATCCGAATCAGAGCTACTTGAACCCATTGCTAGCCTTGCGGATATCAGGATAGACACGACACGCCTCTCCCTTTATGACCTAAGGGATACAGTTAAACTCCGCGTAGCTAAACGAAAAGAGCAGACGCTTTCAGTTCAATTTGAGTCCTTCGGCTTTAAACATGGGGTACCTCTAGATGTCGATTTTGTATACGACGTCCGTGCGCTACCTAATCCCCATTGGATACCTGAACTAAGAAGATTTACAGGACAAGAGCAACCAGTCCAAGAGTTTCTGAACAACTCCCCTGAAGTAAACGAGATGATCAGCGATATTACTGAATTTCTGTCTCGCTGGCTGCCTCGCTTTGCCGAAAACAATCGCAGCTATATAACAATTGGAATTGGATGTACTGGTGGTCAACATCGCTCTGTATATATAAGCGAACGTCTAGCTTCCCATTTTTCACAGCGCATGGATAATGTTCATGTTCGCCATAGAGAATTGAGTTAACACTGATGCAAGAAAAAGAACTAGAAATCATAAATAAACTAGGTCTCCATGCACGCGCCGCTGCAAAGCTAATCGGTGTTACTTCTCGCTTCTCTGCTGATATCACTTTAGTAAAAGATGGTCGAGAAGTTGATGGAAAAAGCATAATGTCCGTTATGATGCTAGCTGCTAGCCAGGGCACTACTCTATGCGTAAAAACTCAGGGAGCAGATGAAGAAAGCGCTCTCATTGCCATCGAAGAACTAATCAATAATCGCTTCGACGAAGACGAGTAATAATTTTATACATATCATTGGGTTATCCCTGCCTTTACAATCCGCTATAATCAACGCGTTAGTAGACTTCCTATTTTTCACAGCATCGTGACAAATCATTAGCGACGGCATCCTATGGCGCAGACAGAAACCAAGTCTAATCTGGACAAGCTCAATGAAGCACTCGATTGCGGTGAATTTCGCCAGATTCGATTTACGCTAAACCGTGCGCTTCGCCCGACCGAAGTAGCTCGCCTTATTGAGAAATCCCCACCAAAAGAACGTCAAATTCTATGGAACTTGATCTCTCAAGATTTAGAAGCCGAAGTTTTACAGCACCTTGGAGATGACATTCAGGCTGATATCTTAAGCCGAATGAATTCTGAAGAGGTTTTAGCGCTTACTGAATCATTAGATTCAGACGATATGGTCGACGTCCTTCAGCAGCTTCCAAACCGTGTGATGAAGGAAACCCTTCAGATCATGGATAAGCAAAACCGCCGCAGGGTTGAGCAACTTCTATCTTACCCAGAAGATACAGCTGGCGGCCTGATGAATACGGATACTACTACGATCCGTCCTGACATAAGTGTGGAAACCACTTTACGTTATATCCGTCGTCACGATGAAATCCCTGAGATGACAGATAGTTTGATCGTTGTCAGCCGAAAGGATTCATACATTGGGTTGCTACCCTTAACTAAATTATTGGTGTCAGATCCATCCATCACAATCCGTGAAATAATGAATACGGATATAGAACCGATCAATGCTGGCATGCCAGATGATCAAGTAGCCTCTCTATTCGAAGAGCATGACTTAGTATCAGCACCTGTTGTTGACGATGATGGTAAACTTCTAGGCCGTATCACAATCGATGACGTTGTCGATGTCATCCGAGAGGATGCAGACCATTCTCTAATGAGCATGGCTGGTCTGGATGAAGATGAAGATACCTTTGCGCCAGTACTGAAAACAACCAGACGCCGAGCGGTTTGGTTAGGCATCAATCTACTTACCGCTTTTATTGCCTCAGCCGTAATCGGTATTTTTGAAGATACGATTGAAAAAGTTGTAGCTTTAGCGGTCTTAATGCCGATTGTAGCCTCCATGGGTGGTATAGCCGGCTCACAGACCCTAACACTTGTGATACGTGGACAAGCATTAGGTCATGTAGAGCGATCAAACGCAGGCTGGCTATTAAACAGAGAGATTATCGTAGGTGCCCTCAATGGTATTTTATGGGCTCTGGTTATTGCAGTAGTCGCCACGCTCTGGTTCCAAGATATAAATATAGGCATAGTTATCGCCTTGGCCATAGTGATTAACCTCATAGCCGGCGCTATAGCAGGCACCCTACTGCCTATATGTCTAAAATCATTGGGTATAGATCCTGCGCTAGCAGGCAGTGTACTCTTAACAACTATTACTGATGTGGTTGGGTTCTTTGCCTTTTTAGGTCTAGCCACAGTTTTCTACGCCTGAGAAATCACATGAGCGAAAACGACAATTTTGATCACCTACAGCCAGAATCTGAAGAGGAATGGCTAAGTAAAACTGATGTTAAAAAGCAGATGCATGCGCTACAGGATTTGGGTGCAAAGCTAACGAAGCTCAATAAAGAGCAACTTGATAAGCTTTCATTAGATGACCGCTTACGTAGTGCAATCGATGAGTTTCACCGCATTAAATCTAATGGCGCTCAAAAAAGGCATCTGCAGTTTATCGGCAAACTGCTACGCACTGAAGATAGCGAAGAGATTGAACAAGCTATCGGACTATTCGAAGCAGGTCATCAGGCGCATACCCAAGCGTTCCATAAATTAGAACGCTGGCGAGACCGACTGATAGGTGAAGGCAACAATGCACTTCAAGCCTATGTTGCCGAACATGAAAATGCCGATATTCAGCATTTACGTCAATTAATTCGTAATGCTCAAAAAGAACAGAAGCTGGAAAAGCCTCCTGCTGCAGCCAGAAAACTGTTTAAATATTTACGTGAAGTAGACGGTGTTTAAAAGCCCGCCTTAGCTCTATGCTGCATGACAGGCATGGCATCTCGCCTGTCTTGCACGCCTTTCAAATCAATATCGGCCAACACTAAGCCCTCACCTGCAACCTCTTTAACCGCAAGTATTTCCCCCCAAGGGTCAACAATCATCGAGTGTCCCCAACTTTTGCGGCTTGGACTGTGCTGTCCTCCCTGATTAGCAGCTAAGACATAGCATTGGTTCTCTATTGCCCTTGCACGCAATAAGACCTCCCAATGCGCTTCCCCAGTAACATAGGTAAAAGCTGAAGGAACCGTAATTATCTCAGCACCCATTTGGCGCAATCTCTGAAACTGCTCTGGAAACCTGAGATCGTAACAGATTGCTAGGCCAATACAGCCAAACGGAGTATCAACAGTAACGAGATCACTTCCCGCTTGAATAAAATCTGATTCCCTATAAGCCGCATGCGCATCAGCTACATCAACGTCAAAGAGGTGAATCTTATTATAAGAGGCTTTCAGCGCTCCTTGGCTATCAAAGACTAAGCAGCTAGCCCAAACTTTATCCTTTGTTTCATCACTTCCTTGGACCAATACAGGTACACTGCCAGCCACAATCCAAAGGCTATATTTCTTTGCTAGCAAAGATAATAGATTATGTATTCTTCGAGTTTTGACTTCATCCCTAGCCAAATCAATCAGAGCACGAGAATCTAGCAACGCAAAATTCTCAGGCAAAAGTAATAATTGCGCCCCCGAGTTAGCAGCTTCTTCTACTAAGCACTCAACAGTCTCTATATTAGTATCAACACTTTCTCCTGAAACCATTTGCGCAACTGCTAACTTAGCCATCTTGAAGCTCCGAATCTGCCTTAGGCTGCTCTTTCTTTTGATTTAAATCTATATCAATTTCCGGATTACCCCAATCACCGCTCATACGATATTTCACCGTAGAGAACTTAGCCAAAGGATCACCAATCAACTTATCAAACAGAAAAACCGCACCTGCTACCTGCGGTGCGCCGAGCAACACACTTACCAGAGGAATATTATCAGTAACAGGCAAAGCGACCTCAATCTCTTTATCAACTGTTTCATTGATTAGATTCAAGCTACCACTCATGGCCATATTGGCGGAAGGCCCGGTCATCATGAAAGGTGTGGATGTATGCGCTATACCATCTTTAATAGAGTAATCTGCTTTCATCTCATCAAAAGCGACACCGGTCTTAACAAGATCGGTAAAGTCTAACCTAAGCCTACGCCCTAATGATTGCAGATTTAAAATACCGAAGATGCGAAGAATATTACCTGAATTACCCACATCAAGCAGACGCCCATTCTTGGCCGTAAACTGCATTTCACCATTCGACCTACCTACTTCAAACTTCCAAGGAGCTCCGCTCCATGAAAGCTGTAAGTAGGCATTTAGGCTTTTGGTTTCTAGGGTATCCGAGATACCCCATGCGTCGAGAACTTTACCAAAATCCTGACTATCTAGTTTTACTGTAAGGTCGGAGAGTTCTTTACCATTTTTATCCCAACGCAATTCGCCCCTAACCGAAGAACCGTGCATATTGCCTGAAATATCTTTCACTACAGCCCCTGAAGGGGTTGGCCTTAATATAAATCGCCAACTTCCCAAAGGAAGATTATTAAGTTCGAAGTTGTCGACGCTAAAATCGAGCTTAGGTAAAACTGTAGGATCTACAGGCGGCGTGATCGCAGCAACACTCTGCTCACTATCACTTTCATCTTTCTCAATCCGGAGATGGCCTAGTTTAACCTTATAAGGCTTGTCAGAATCCTCTGGCATCCAGAGCTTACCACCTACTTGAGGGCTATTAGCTGTTAGCATCCAACCACCAACATCAGGTGTAAGAATTACTTTAAGCTGATCCAGCACAATATCTTCAAAACTAAACTGGCCAATCTGTAAATCGACTTCTTTTAATAAATTATCTGATTGCGCTGGCTCAGATTTAGCAGCCGTATTCCCGGTAAAACCAGCTGTTTGGAAAAACTGCTCCAGCTGATCATAATCGAGCATCGAAACTCGACCGTTTACCCAAATTCCCTGCGCCGTTGGCAAAGCAGGTCTATCACCACCTAAAGTGAAGCGCCCTCTTGAGACCTTCTTATTGCTATTCAGCATTACGCCACGTAGTTGATTGCCTAAGTTAAAACGTACAACACTTCGATCATCTTTAAATTGGCGGCCTAAATCACTGATAATGGTTAACTGACTGGACTGAGCAGCTGTTTTCGCAAGTGGCGACGGTGCTGATAAGGCGATACCTTTCAAATCACTCTTGATAACTAATTGATTACAGCTTTTACCCGGACACATATCCAATCGAGCACTATAAGAGAGCTTCCCTTGAGCAACCCTTAAAAGATCTAAGTCTAACCATTTTTGTAAATAGTCAGCTTTCACCGCACCACGAATATCAATGGCAGTTTTACGTTTCTGAGTACTAATAGCAGCAGTGATAGGTTGTTCAAACAATCTCGCATCAAGCTTCTTAGAGGAAAGGCCATTGGAGGAACTGTATCTCACAGATCCAGTGATGTTAGAAAAATCAATTCCCTCTTGTTTGGAATGGAAACGCCCCTTTGCAATTGAGGAATTCACATCAACTTTTGGCGTTTTATTGCCCTTGAGAGGTAAATCAATCTCAATACGGGTCGCGGTATCACCTTCCATTGCCCAAGCCGCTAACTCATCACCGACCTCTTTTCGTAGCGGACTTTGAGTTAATAAGCGTTCTATATCTTTTGTTGAGCCATTAACACTACCTGCAATAAGTAGTTTATCAGTAGAAACTGGTAGATGAACCCAAGCGAAATCAATATCAGAACTGTAGATTTTCCCGCCTTTGGCCTCAGCAGTTAACTCTCCATTTCGAAAGAAAACGAAACTATCCGCCTTGTTAATTTCAGGCCAACCCGGCTGATATTCAAAAGACGCCTCACTCAGATCAAAGAACATCTGCACACTAGGCAATTGGTAATCATCCAATCGTGAGCGAGTAACACCATTTAGTACAAACCCCGCCTGATTGATACGCCCTTGCTTAATAGCTGCTACTAGCCAATCGTAAGTCTTTATACCCACTTCCTTTGGAGGAATGTAATATTTAGCATGCAAACCATCGCTGTTTTGCATACCGATTTGTAGGTTTAAAAGAGGCTGTTCGTCACGTGAAAAAGGCAGATAAATACTAAAGCGCCCAGACGCAGAAACACCTTCGTTTTTCAAACGAAGTAATTGGGAAGCAACCACCACGCCTTTGTCTTCAAAACGCCAACCTATTACACCTTCAGCATGTTGATACTGCCAGCGGTAATCAAACAACGTAGGGTATTGCATGATGAAATCATCGCTTTGTAGATGAATTTCTCCTCCAGCAATATCGGCTTTTAATAATCCGTTAATTCCTTTTAGCTCAGGCACATCCCCCCAAGCATCAATACCTACATTGTTAAGGTCCGCAAGTAACTTAAAATCTGATAATTCAGCATCTTTGCCCCAAGATACCAATAAGTTTTCCAAAATCCCTTCCGCCGATAGCGTATCTACTACCTGAATAGCAGATTTCTGTAAGAAAGGTTGTTTGATGATCAGATCCGATAAGCGCTGCAGATCAATACGGTCGATCATCAACTTTTGTGGTTTGATCGCAATCCCATTTCGAACAAGATCCAAGCTCATTCGGGGCAAGGTAAATTGTTCTTCAGCAGCGCCTATTATCAGATCGGTAATCTGCAACTGAAAGCTATGATCCCTTCGCACCAGCGCACTTTGAACGGCAAATTGCTCAAATACGTAGTCCTGATAAGCAAAGTTCTCTATGGAAGTTTTACCCGTTAGGTACGCTAATTTTCCTTTATAGCTTTGTCCCCAAATTTCCTGTTCAGCCTGCAAACCATCTAACTGAACATCTATTAGTTTTAACCAAGGATTGAGCAACTGCTGATCAAGCCCAGATAGCTTTAGATAAAAATTCGCTGCCTTTTCTGTAGGATCACCTTCAACTTCAGCTACGAACTTCAGATCTGCTTTGCCCGATGCCGTCACTAGGTCCGCATCAACTTTAAGCTGATGCAGTACACCATCATGTTGAAGATGTAGCTGTATCGGCTCAACAATTATTTCATCACCGCTTTTAGGGATCATAACAATACGCGTATTCTCAATATTGATCGCACGCTGCATTAATAGAAAAGATAAAAGGTCGGAGCTTTTATGGGATTTAGCCCCCCGCTCTGTTTTTGCTTCTAACGACGGAAGATCTTGAGTTGATGCAGTAATATCTTTAGAAACAAGTGTTTGATCATACTTCAACGTCAAGCCTTGAAGATCAAACTGAGAAAACACAGGTGTGAGTGCCTTTAACGAGGCCCCTGTATCTAGGGCAACAACACCCTCCAGTAAACCAAAGGAAGCACCTGCTTCTGCTTCTATTTGATCTACCGATACACCACGAAGAGAAATGACGGGCTGCCAGCCTCGCCACTCACCTGCGATGCTTGAAATATGAACTTGCGCAGAAAGTTGTTCAGATAAATTTTGCTGGATATCTAATCGATACTGATCAACATCTTCTACCAAAATTTTGATGCAGAACAGCAAGAGCGCCACAATTGCTGCAAGCGCAGCAAGTCCCCAATACAGGAACCAAAAGACAGAATGAGCGTGGCGTTTCACTAGCAATCCTTTTTAGCTTTAGCGCAAAACAACATCGAAGTTTTCAGCGTTATACATAGGCTCCACCTGAAAACGAATCGTCTTGCCTATGAAAGCTTCTAACTCCGCTACATGGTTGGAAGCATCATCAAGCAGATAATCAACTACAGGCTGCGCTGCTAGTACTAAATAACTATCCGTATCATAGGCCCTATGCTGGCGAAGGATCTCACGGAAGATTTCATAACAAACCGTTTCAGGCGTTTTGATTGACCCTCGCCCCTGACATTCGCTACAAACATCACAGAGCACCTGCTCCAAACTCTCACGAGTACGCTTACGGGTCATCTCAACCAAACCAAGATCGGATACACCTGTAACTTTACATTTCGCATGGTCGCGTTCTAGCACACGTTCTAGCGTTCTAAGTACCTGGCGTTGGTGATCAGCATCTTCCATATCGATAAAGTCGATGATGATAATACCGCCAAGGTTACGTAAACGAAGTTGACGACCGATCGCTGTTGCAGCCTCAAGGTTCGTTTTAAAAATCGTTTCTTCAAGATTTCGATGACCAACAAATGCACCGGTATTCACATCAACCGTCGTCATCGCTTCTGTTTGGTCAAAAATAAGGTAACCACCGGACTTTAGCTCTACTTTGCGCCCTAAAGCTCTTTGAATTTCCTCTTCAACATTAAAGAGGTCAAAAATAGGCCGTTCACCTGGATAATACTCAAGCGTATCAGCAACTTCAGGCACCAGCGTTTTGACAAAGTCTTCCGCTTTTTGGAATGTCTCTTTGGAATCAATTCTGATCTTCTCTAAGCCTGAGTGAGCCATATCTCGTAGCGCCCGCATATTCAGCGGTAGGTCTTCATAGATAACACTTGGCGCTTTAGCTGTTGCGATTTTCTCCTTAATAGAAGCCCATAAACGTCTTAAAAACTGAGTATCAGCTTCCAACTCTGCTTCCGCAGCACCCTCAGCCACCGTACGCAAGATAAACCCAGCAGGCTCGCCATCGTCGGTGGATACAAGTTTTTTCATGATCGCACGTAATCGATCACGCTCTTCCATATCTTCTATTCGTTGAGAAACACCAACATGACTGTTACCGGGCATACACACCAGATAACGAGAAGGAAGAGAAAGGTGAGTAGTTAGGCGAGCACCTTTAGTACCAATAGGATCTTTGGTTACCTGAACAAGCAACGATTGGCCTTGACGAAGCACTTGTGCAATGGAGGTATTAGCCTTTTCTTCATGCGTGGCACTTTGAGAAAGCACCTCTTCAACATGGATAAATGCTGCACGCTCTAAACCAATATCAACGAATGCAGCCTGCATCCCTGGTAAAACGCGTACAACTTTACCTTGGTAAATATTGCCGACAATACCTCTACGATGAACACGCTCTACATATACTTCTTGCGGCATCCCATTTTCGATAACCGCAACCCGAGTTTCCATCGGTGTAAAGTTGATCAGTATCTCTTCGCCCATGCCCTATCCTTAATTCTTTTGCGAATGCCAGATGCGAATACCCGCCTGCACTAACATTTCAGCCGTTTCTGTCAGAGGTAAACCCACTACTGCAGAATAGCTACCCTTAATCTCTTCAACAAACACAGCGCCAAATCCTTGAATACCATAAGATCCAGCTTTATCTTGCGGTTCTCCGGAACGCCAATAAGCTTCACATTCGGCTAGTGAAATTTCCCGAAAACGAACGTTGGTTGTGACTACAACAGATCGCGTTTGTTCCGATGTCACCACCGCAACCGCCGTGAGTACTTGGTGAGTATTACCCGATAGCCTTTGAAGCGTTTCTATTGCTTCATTTTGATCAGTTGGTTTGCCCATAATCCTACCATCAAGCACAACGGTAGTATCAGAACCTAACACTGCTTTAGAGCCATCAGTTAAATCAAAGCAAACTTGCGCTTTTTCAATCGCTAATCGCTCAACATAATCCATTGCTAGTTCAGCATCTCTAACATCTTCACAGATATCAACAGGCTTTACAGAACATTGCACTCCAATCTGATCGAGTAATGCTTTTCGTCTTGGGGAAGCTGAGGCAAGAATCAATTCCATTTAAAGGCCTTCCTTTAGCGTATTCGGAACAAACGGCGAATACCGCGTAAAAAAACAAACAACCAAGGCCATAGCAGCCCACTGATTAAGCAAGGCAGAAGGAATATCAAGCTCTCACCCGTATAACCTGTGAACGCCTGCATCCAATGAAACAATAACTGATTGATACCCACCAGCACCATCACCATCATGGCCTGCTGTATGACGGGAAACATTCTAAGTCTTTGATGTAAAAGTAATGTTAAAAAGGCAATAATCGTCAGTGATAGTGCATTTAGACCTAAGACACTGCCCTTAATAACATCTAGAAACAAACCCAAGAAAAAAGCCATCCCCATGCCAACACGATGGGGTAACGCCATGACCCAATAGATAAGGATCATCGCTACCCACTCGGGGCGCGCCCACTCAAGGTAGTAAGGCAGAGGCATCTGGCTCAGCATTAGGCCGATCAGAAAAGTGGCAAGGATAATTAGTCCACCACCCGAAGCAGCAGGCGACCCAGGCGTCACTCACTCACCTCTTGCGGTTGGGGTAGAAGTTTAGTTTCAATGTCAGGCTCAACTTTAGGTTCTGGCATTTTCACTAACAACAGATGACGGGATTTATCCAATAACGCCGTCGGTTTAATGGTCACTTTGGTGAACTGCTGACCAGGGTCTCGAATCACTTCAGATACAATTGCCACAGGGTAGCCACGCGGAAATCTCTGAGCCAAACCTGAAGTGATAACCAAGTCGCCTTTTTCAATATCGGCCGTATCTGGTACATGATTGAGCTCTAACTCATCTAACTGCCCCTTACCAAGCGCTATAGAACGAAAACCATTGCGATTAATTTCTACAGGCAAGGCGTGTCGAGCATCAGTAATCAGCATAACGCGGCTCGTGTAATGAGAGATCTCTGTCACTTGTCCCATAACACCACCAGCATCCAAGATAGGCTGACCAACAGTGACCGCATTTTCACTGCCTTGGTTAATAATCACCTGATGCTGGAAAGGATCGGGGTTAACTCCGATCAACTCAACCAATTCAACTTCTTCATCAACCCGTTTACTACCACGAAGCAGTGCTCGCAAGCGGTTATTTTCTTGACGAAGTGCGGCGTTTTGCTGGACTTTACGCTCCAACTGTAACGCCTCGGACTTTAACTTGGCGTTTTCTTTTATAAGAAGGCTACGGTCAACCACAACATCCGAGACCTCACCCGCAACACGGCTTGGAATATCAACAATCCACTGCAACGGCGTTAAAAGTAGGGATAGATAGGCGCGACCTTCTCTGACTTTAGCTGAATAGAGATCAGCAGCCATCAGCGCAAAGGCAAAAATAACCAGGAAAAAGAAAAAACGGCCAGAAGATCGGCCGAGGAATATAGTCTTAATAACTCACCCCCTGACATATGTGGATATGTCGGAGGCAAGTATCAAAGATCAGGCTGGAATCAATATCACACATGGGTTAATCATGGCTAACTAGCTCGAAGCCATGCTTATCCAATAGCTCCAGAGCACGACCACCACCACGCGCTACGCATGTAAGCGGGTCTTCAGCAACGATTACAGGTAGACCTGTTTCTTCGCTAATCAAACGATCGATATTACGCAATAGTGCGCCACCACCGGTCAATACAATACCACGCTCAGCGATATCAGAAGCCAATTCTGGTGGGCATTGTTCCAATGCACTTTTAACAGCTTGAACGATCGCAGAAAGCGGCTCTTGAAGCGCTTCTAAGATCTCGTTGCTGTTAAGCGTAAAGCTACGCGGAATACCTTCAGCTAGGTTACGCCCACGCACATCAATTTCGTGCATTTCGGAAGATGGGTAAGCCGTGCCGATCTCTTGCTTGATACGCTCAGCAGTCGAATCACCAATCAAGCTACCGTAGTTACGACGAACGTAAGTCACGATGTACTCATCAAAACGGTCACCACCTAGGCGAACGGAGTCCGCATAAACGATACCATTCAAAGAGATAACAGCGATTTCGGTCGTACCACCACCGATATCAACAACCATTGAGCCGCTTGCTTCATCAACAGGCAAGCCTGCACCGATTGCAGCAGCCATTGGCTCATCGATTAGATAAACTTCACGTGCTCCTGCACCCATCGCCGATTCTTTGATCGCACGACGTTCTACTTGGGTAGATTTGCAAGGCACACACACCAATACACGAGGGCTTGGTGTTAGGAAATTAGTGTCATGAACTTTACTGATAAAGTACTGCAGCATTTTTTCTGTCACGTGGAAGTCGGCAATAACGCCGTCTTTCATTGGACGAATAGCTGTGATGGAACCGGGTGTACGACCCAGCATACGTTTTGCGTCAGCACCTACTGCAGCGACAGATTTTTGATTACCAGTCTGGCGAATCGCGACAACAGACGGTTCATCAAGAACAATATCCTTATCGCGGACATAAATCAGTGTATTTGCAGTGCCCAGGTCAATGGACAGATCGCTGGAAAAAAGACCACGAATTTTCTTGAGCATGTACAGGGAGTCCTAAGAAATTCTGCAGGTATAGCCGCTATATCCTGAAAACACGTAACTCTAACAACGGCAGGCGCTTTGAGCAAGGCGAAAATCAGTAAAACTACTTAAAAACACTGGCTAAATTATCTTCATGAAGCTTTGACGATATGGTAACGTACATCTTTAAGTTTTTTCCCTTTATGCATTCTCATAAAGCCACCCCTATAAGCGAGAGTAAATTATGTCTCTGGATCGCTCTGATGTGGACAAAATCGCCCATCTGGCGCGCCTTCAAATTGAAGAACAGGACACTCCTGAATACGCGCAAAATCTGACAAATATTCTGGATCTGGTAGATCAGATGCAGGCTGTAGATACAACTGATGTATCACCAATGGCACACCCCCTAGATGCTGTACAACGCTTACGCAGCGATGACGTTACTGAAGAAAACAACCGAGAGCAGCTGCAATCTGTAGCACCTGCTGTAGAGAACGGCTTGTTCTTAGTACCTAAAGTTATTGAGTGATACCCATTCAGCCAGAATATTGATTAAGGATAAGTATTCCATGTTTGAAAAAACACTTGCCGAATTAGCTCAAGGGCTGAAGACGGGTGATTTTAGTAGTGTTGAATTAACCCAAGCCTACCTAGAACGCATCAAGGCTGAAGACGGTAAATACAACAGCTACATTACAGTGACTGAAGAGCAAGCTTTAGCTCAAGCTAAAGCAGCAGACGAAGCCATTGCCGCAGGTACAGCAGGCACATTTACCGGCTTGCCGATTGCGCACAAAGACATCTTCTGTACACAAGGCGTTCGCACGAGTTGTGCATCAAAGATGCTTGATAACTTTGTTGCGCCTTACAACGCGACTGTTATTAACAAATTCAATCAGGCTGGTGCGGTCATGTTGGGTAAAACCAACATGGACGAATTTGCCATGGGCTCCTCCAACGAGAGCAGCTTCTACGGTGCAGCTAAAAACCCTTGGAACACTGACTGTGTCCCAGGTGGCTCATCTGGCGGTTCGGCAGCTGCGGTATCAGCGCAACTAGCTCCTGCTGCAACAGGCACAGATACAGGTGGCTCTATCCGTCAGCCTGCTGCGCTTTGCGGTATTACCGGCCTTAAACCAACTTATGGCCGTGTTTCTCGCTTCGGCATGATCGCATTTGCGTCCTCCCTTGATCAGGGTGGTCCAATGACTAAAACCGCTGAAGATGCAGCGATGATGCTAAACGTAATGGCTGGTTTCGATAAGCACGATTCCACTTCTGTAGATCGTGAAGTGCCAGATTACACAGCTGACCTTGAAAAACCTCTAGACGGCCTACGCATCGGCCTACCAAAAGAGTTTTTCATGGATGATATGGATTCCGATATTGCTGCACATACGCAAGCAGCGATTAAAGAGTTTGAAAAGCTTGGCGCAACAGTGAAAGAGGTCAGCCTGCCAAATACAGCGCTCTCGATCCCTGCTTATTACATTATCGCGCCCGCTGAAGCTTCTTCTAACCTATCTCGTTTCGATGGCGTACGTTACGGCTATCGCTGTGAAGATCCGGTTGATCTAGAAGATCTATACAAACGCAGCCGTGGTGAAGGTTTCGGACCTGAAGTTAAGCGCCGCATTATGGTTGGTGCTTATGCTCTGTCTGAAGGTTTCTACGATGCTTACTACAACAAAGCTCAGCAGATCCGCCGTTTGATCCGTGACGACTTCGCTAAAGTACTTACCGAAGTTGATGTCATCATGGGCCCAACAACACCTCACCCTGCTTTTAAACTGGGTGAAAAAACATCTGATCCAGTAACGATGTACATGGAAGATATCTTCACCATCTCCCTAAACCTTGCAGGCCTTCCAGGCATGTCTGTTCCTTGCGGCAGTGTTAATGGTCTACCAACAGGTCTTCAGATCATTGGCGACTATTTTGCTGAACAGAAACTGCTAAATGTTGCACATCAGTTCCAGTTGGCGACTGATTGGCATAAACAGACACCACAAGGCATCTAAGAGGTTTATTTACTATGGAATGGGAAGCGGTAATCGGGCTTGAGATTCACGCCCAGCTAGCGACAAACTCCAAAATCTTTTCCGGTGCCAGCACAGCGTTTGGTGCCGAACCCAATACACAAGCGTGCGCGGTAGACCTAGCACTACCGGGCACACTGCCTGTATTTAACGAAGAAGCACTGCGCATGGCCGTAAAATTCGGCCTAGCTGTAGATGCAGAGATCGGCCGTAGATCTGTTTTTGACCGTAAAAACTACTTCTATCCTGATCTACCAAAAGGCTATCAGACCAGTCAATTGTTCCACCCTATCGTAGGCGTAGGACACATTGACATAACTCTAGAAGATGGTACGGAGAAGCGCATCGGCGTAACACGTGCTCACCTAGAGGAAGATGCAGGCAAGTCGATTCACGATGAATTCCCAGGCATGACAGGTATCGATCTTAACCGTGCCGGCACACCGTTACTTGAGATCGTATCAGAGCCAGATATGCGCAGCCCAGAAGAAGCTGTGGCTTATGTACGTAAGATCCACTCGATTGTAACCAGCCTAGGCATCTGTGATGGCAACATGGCAGAAGGTTCTTTCCGCTGTGACTGTAACGTATCGGTTCGCATCAAAGGCGAAGAAGAGTTTGGTACTCGCACAGAGACTAAAAACATCAACTCTTTCCGCTTTATCGAAAAAGCGATCACAGGTGAGATCGAACGCCAAATTGACCTACTGGAAGATGGCGGCCGTGTAGTCCAAGAAACTCGCTTGTACGATGCAGACAAAGATGAAACACGCTCAATGCGTTCTAAAGAGGAAGCGAACGACTACCGTTACTTCCCTTGTCCAGATCTGCTGCCAATCGAGATCGATGATAGCTACATCGAAGCGGTACGCGATTCTCTACCTGAATTACCGGATGCGCGCAAAGCTCGCTTTATCGAAGAGTACAAACTGAGCGATTACGATGCGATGGTACTTTCAGGCGATCGCACTATGGCTGAGTACTTTGAAACTGTAGCCAAAGCATCTAAGGACGCAAAACTATCTGCAAACTGGGTTATGGGTGAGCTATCTAAAATGCTTAACCAAAATGATACGGTTATCGCTGACAGTCCTGTATCAGCAGATCAACTCGGCGGCCTGCTTGCACGCATTAAAGACAACACGATCTCTGGCAAAATTGCCAAGCAAGTGTTTGAAGTTATGTGGAACGAAGGCGGCAGCGCAGACGAAGTCATCGAAGCTAAAGGCCTTAAGCAAGTAACAGACAGCGGCGCTATCGAGAAGATCGTTGATGATGTGATTGCTAACAGCGGCCCTCAGGTAGAACAGTATGTAAATGCTGAGCCAGAGAAACGCGGCAAGATGATTGGCTTCTTTATGGGCCAAGTAATGAAAGCCTCTCAAGGCAAAGCCAACCCTGGCCAAGTTCAAGGTGTTCTAAAGCAAAAACTAGATGCACTTTGCTCTTAAGCAAAGAATCTAGCAAAACTAAAAAATGCCGTGCTTAGCACGGCATTTTTATTTGCACCTCAGCCAAAAAAAAGCCCATCCGAAGATGGGCAAAAATTCCTAGCATGTGTACATCAATCAAAGGCGCTCAAATTAGAAATCGAACGTTTTGCTGATTGAGAAAGCAACTGTGTTAGAACCACCTAGATCATCGTCTGGATTGATGTAAGCAACGTTCATATCTAGACCTTCGTAAGTTAAGCCATAACCTAGCTCTACGTAATCACCTTCGTAATCTTTACCGAAAGAACCGTAAGTTAGGTAAGCGCCTTCATATTCACCTGTTAGTGCAACAAATGAGTAGTCAGCTTCAGCAGTGCCAGAAGGCTGATCTTCTGTACCTAGCGTAACCTCAAGATTCAAAAAGCTGTAACCAACATTTAGGTTAAGCTCGTGATAATCAGTTTCAGCTTCAGTGTAAAAATAACCTGTATATCCAATGCTGTACGCGAAATCCCCAGCTTCGCCCGCGTAACCGCCGTAGATATCGTACTCAATATCTTCGTCAGCCAAGTTAGTTTCACCTACAGCCCAGATACCAGCATATAGACCATTATCTGCTTCGTAGTCGATACCGCCCATCATAGTTGGGCCATCAGAGTAATCCACACCACGGAAGTAATATTCGCTCATCGCGCCAATATTCGCAGACAGACCTGCTTCAGCCATAACAGAAGCAGATAATAAACCCGCAGCAATCAAAGATTTAGTGGTAGATTTAACCATGATGTTGTCCCCTCAAAATAATATTACATAATTACCACCTATAAAGCACAGCACGTGCCAACTCAAAATAACACTTTAAAAACAAGCATTTAGAAAAAAACCGCTGAGTATTGAGCAACCACAATCAAACCTATGCACCAAATTCGAACTCTATTTTTGTGCACATGCACCAAACATAAGCACATCCCAATATGTATGCTTTCGATATAATCAAACGATCTCCAAAAAATGATCGCATTATGCAAGAGCAATCTACTCTGTAGAATCCGAGAACAAATAAAGATAACTATTAGAAAGACTTTCTAAAGTGAGAATTAAGTAACAATGAAATCTAACATCAGTTTTCATTCCGCTGTCGGTAAAGAACTTCAATCACCAGATCTTGGGCGTTTCTATAAACGAAATGGCCATAAGGGGCGCATTCAACCCTATGATCATTGTATTTGGTTAACCCTAGAAAAGGAGATAGTCGCAGCAACTAGGCTTTCAACTATAGAAGAGCAGAACATTACAGAACTAAGTGAATTAATAATTCTGAGAGGCTTATGGGTAGGAAAAAAACATAGAGGGCTAGGACTAGGCAGCTTATTATTAAATAAGATCCTTACTCAGCAGATAACGCCAGAGGTAACTCTTTATTGCTTTGCCTATGAGAGCGCAATTCCCTTCTACAAAAAACATGGTTTTAAAACCGCCACTGAATCAGCACCCTCTTTTCTACTGCAAAAACAAAAGACCTATTACAGTAGAGGTAGCAAAACTCAGATTATGGCTTACAACAGATAAGGTAGATCTGTAAGTTCACATTCAATGAAGACACTTTGCTCTAACCAATCTGCGACTGAGCCCGCTGAATCAGATAAAAACTCCCCTATATCTTCAGCAATACCGGCAGGGAGAATCATAGGAAAAGGAAGTATTTCCCCCTGATGAGTTGAGATAACCATCATATGGGGCAATCTTGCAGAATGGTCCAAAAGTTGCGAACAATGTTCGTTAGTAAACCGATCGTCGGCCCCAGATAACACTAAGAAACGTCTATCTGACTGCTCCAATAGAACCTTATGTAGGTCTGACAAAAATCCTTTCGGAGAGGAGCCTACATAAATAATCGGCAAGGAAAAATCTTCGATTTTAGGCTGATGCCTATCAGCCAGCAAAATAACCGAGGTGATTTCTTGGGGCAACTGTTCTAACACATACTCAATATAGAGCAAATCCATATCGTAGCGCATCGCAGCAGAGCGCCCTTCGCTGTCCAAATCACCTCCGACAAAAACTATCGCGTTAACTTCCATCTGTTAAATAAACCTCAGGGTTAGGTTAATTCCGTTATAAGTATAACCAGTGGCTATGATTTCGCTTATTTTCCAGCATGATAGATTAAACACACTGTGTTCTTGGCATTAGATCACTGGTAGTATTCCGCTTATTGCAGCCTCACAAGGGCCTGCTGATATCACACATTGTGTATTTAATTATCTGGTTGCGATCCAACCTAGAGGTAAATCCTTATGACTGTTTTTGTTAAAAAGTCACTACTCTCTTCTTTGATAGCCAGCCAAGCCGAAACGCTTCAATTGTTGGATTGCTAAACCTTAAAGCAGTCGTTGGTAACCTAACCCTTTCAGCTTTTCTCAGCCGAACACCACCGAATCTGCTTAATATCTTTTACCAGTAACACCAATACTCTTTCGAACTCCATTCATTGGACGATAGAGAAGCTTCAGGAATTGTAATGACTATTTTCAACCACCCTGAATTCGATCAACACCAACAGATCGTCTTCTGTAACGACTCAGAAACAGGCTTAAAAGCCATAATCGCAATTCACAACACCCATCGCGGCCCTGCTTTAGGTGGATGCCGAATGTGGAACTACGCTAATGACGAAGAAGCTCTAACTGATGTACTGCGTTTATCCAAAGGAATGACTTACAAATCCGCTTTGGCCAACCTTGCTTTAGGTGGCGGAAAATCCGTTATCATTGGCGATCCGCATAAACACAAAAATGAAGAACTCTTGGCCGCAATGGGGCGTTTTTTAGAGCAAACCGGCCACCAATATATAGCCGCAGAAGATTCAGGAACATCCGTGCCAGACCTGAAAATAATGGGGCAATATACCGCCAATGTTGCAGGGGTGACAGAACGTCCAGGAATCGATGGTCATCCCTCTAACGGCGACCCATCACCAGCAACGGCATATGGAACATTTATAGGTTTAAAAGCAGCCGTAAAGCATCGACTAAACATCACTGATCTCAAAGGACTTAAAGTCGCGATACAAGGTGTTGGGAACGTGGGGTACCGTCTAGCTGAATACCTCCATAAAGAAGGCGTCGAGCTATTTGTAAGTGATATCAATCCAGAGCAGGTAAAAAAAGCAGTTAACGAGCTAGGAGCTAAGGCTGTCCCACTAGAACAAATACTGCTGCAGGAGGTTGATGTAGTCGCACCTTGCGCCTTAGGTGCAAGCTTGAATGATGAAACCATCCCACAGATCAAAGCAAAAGTTATTGCCGGCGCAGCTAATAACCAATTAGCACGGCCCCATCACGATCATGAATTACATAAGCGTGGCATTCTCTATGCGCCAGATTACGCCATCAATGCAGGCGGAATCATTGATATATCCTATGAGCGCAGTGGGTATGATGCGGAAAAAGCCAAAGCACATATTGAAGGCATCGGAGATACGCTCAACGAAATCTTTAATCGTTCGACAAAGGAAAATCGCCCTACGGGTGAAATTGCAGATGAACTTGCTGTTGAACGTTTGAGATAACTCTAACCATCAAGCCACACACAGAAGCTGGCATTTAGCGATGTCAGCTTTTTTCACACCCCTCTTTTTTGTTTCACACTCCCTTTTAAGAATCAGGGTCAACTCCCCCTTCCTCCTCATAAAGCGCTACAATTTTATTGATCTAGATCAATATTTATCTCGTACTATGGACAAATACAGTTAGGGGTAACATCATGATTTCAGCAGAAGCCACTGCCGTCCGAGACCAACTTATAGAAAAAGGATTAGAGACTCCGACCGTCGAATCTCCTCTAACCCAAGACGAAAAGTACGAACGAATAAAAGGGCTTATGACTGAAGTTGCAAGCACCTTAGGTCTTAACCTAGAAGACGATAGTTTGAGAGAAACCCCTCATCGCGTAGCGAAGATGTATGTGTATGAGATTTTCTCTGGTCTGGATTATGAGAATTTTCCAGCGATAGCTATGATCGAAAACAAAATGGATGTGGACGAGATGGTCAAAGTCCGCGATATCAATCTGGTAAGTTCTTGCGAGCATCATTTCGTTACGATTGATGGCACCGCAAAAGTTGCTTATATCCCCAACAAAAAGATTATTGGTTTATCTAAAATCAATCGATTGGTTCGGTTTTTCAGCCAACGTCCCCAAGTTCAAGAGCGCCTAACGAAGCAAATTCTAATTGCACTCCAAACTTTATTGGAAACAGACAATGTAGCTGTTTCGATCTCCGCTACACATTATTGCGTTAAATCACGAGGTGTAATGGACGTGAATTCAGCTACTGAAACCACTGCTCTTGGCGGCATATTTAAGACCAATGAACGCACAAGAGCAGAGTTTCTAACTTAGGTAGGAGCTAGCTATGAAGCTGCAAATAGAAGATATACACGACCTAGAGCCGATAGATAAAGTTGTTATTCACTCACTGGATTGGATGCTTTATCAAGTCACAGTAGAAGCGGAAGGACAAGAACGTCTCCTATATCAAGGCAACGATCCCTTTAAAAGTCGCAGTCTTCTTGAGATACAAGAGATCTTTCAATTTGTCGATGTTGAGCACTACACACTTCGCAGACCCAACAGCGCTTATGACGAAATGGTCGGACAGCCTCCAAGCGTTTTCCCAGATAGCTTTGAAACCTCTCTACCTTGGAAACAACTTGCTGACACGCGTCACTAATACGGATACCAGAAAAGATGGTCAACAACTCAAAACCAATCCTTATCACTGGCGTAGGCAAACGTATCGGGTTTGCATTGTGCAAACATTTTATACAGCACGGCATCCCTGTTATTGGAACGTATAGGACCTATTACGATAATTTAGAGGAGATCTCTGATGCCGACCTGATTGAGTGTGACTTTTATAAACAAGAAGACCTCAATCATCTTATCGACCATGTAAAAAGTAACTACACCAGCCTTAGGGGCATTATTCACAATGCTTCAGACTGGCTACCTGAAACCAGCAAGCATTCCCCTGAAGACATCTTTAACAAAATGATGATGATCCATGCCGGCGTTCCTTACCAACTTAATTTGGCACTAAAACCCCTGCTAGAAAATTGCGAATCTACAACCGACATCATTAATATTACTGACTATGTTGTCGACAAAGGTAGCGATAAACATATCGCTTATGCTGCGAGCAAAGCGGCACTCAGCAATATGACCTTATCCTTTTCATCTCTGCTCGCACCAAAGGTCAAAGTGAATGCTATTGCGCCTTCCTTGATTATGTTTAACCCTGAAGACGACAGTGCCTATAAAGCCAAAGCGTTGGACAAATCTCTTTTAAAAATTGCGCCTGGTACTGAAGAGATAATTAAAGCGGTAGATTATCTGCTGGACAGCAAGTACATGACTGGCAGAACACTGTCTTTAGATGGTGGTAGGCATATCCGTTAGGTAATTCCGCATTAGGGGAGTATCTCTGCACCATCCCATGCAAATACTCTCCCGCTTTGTTCAGGCCGTAGCGTCTCTATGACTCTTAGCAAATAGCTAGCAGATTGCTCAGGAGTAAATAACTTTTCTGCTGGAACCTTACTCTGAAATGGCTGGGACAACACTGTGTTTACTGTACCCGGATGCAAACCAACGGTGATAGATTGAGGAAGTTTTCTCTGCGTTTCTATCGATAAAGTTTTTAGAAGCATATTCAGAGCACTTTTACTGGCTCTGTAACCATACCAACCACCCAAGCGGTTATCGCTTATACTTCCCACCCGTGCAGAAATCACAGCAAATACAGCCTTGCCCTTTTTATTAAGCAAAGGAACAAGCTGCTGCGCAATTAACATAGGCGCTGTGGCATTAATATGGAAAAGCTTCTGGAAATTTTCCATATTAATCTGGCTGAGGCGTTTTTCAGGCTGAGTTTGCTCATCATGGAGAAGTCCAGAACAAACCAAGACCAAATCAAGCTCTATGCTTTCTAGGAGCACGCCCAATTGAGAAATGCTCTTTTCCGAATAGAGATCGACATAACCATAAGTTATCTTGTCGTTGTGTAACTCTATTGGCTTCTCTGCTGACAAGCGTGAAAAAGCAAATATATGCCCAACTTCCGGATCTTGAAGAAGCCGCTTAATCAGTGCTGATCCTATCCCACCTGTAGCGCCTATTAACACTACATTTTTCAGTCTTTTGTTTACACTGTTCATATAAACTAATACGGCGTAAACACCTGAACCGATCAAAGGATTCTGTCGTAACAGATTAATAAACCAGTTGTGAATAAACACTATGTTGCAAGAATCAAAAGCTAAACCGATCGTATTTTTCGACGGTGGTTGCCCTCTATGTAAAAAAGAGATTCATCATTACCAACGAGTAGATACTGATAGTTCTATTGAATGGGTGGATATCAATTTAAATCCAGAGCGCTTATCTGATCACAATATAGAACTAAACGCAGCGATGGAGAGGCTTCATAGTATCAATAGAGATGGTACAACCATCACAGGTGTCGCAAGCTTCCTCTTAATTTGGGAAAACCTTACGCGTTATAAAAGAATTGCTAGTTTAATAAGGGCCCTAAAATTAGAGCCCTTATTAGAGTTTATATACACACGCTTCGCAGCATGGCGTTTTAAAAAACGCTGCAATGATCAATGCTCACCAATATCGAGAAACTAATCGATTCATATCAATTGAAGCATTAAAACGCGTCGCCATGAGATACAACCCAGCTATTTTTCGATGAAGGAAAAGTATATCCGGTGGTGGTGAGTGCCATGCATCAGGATCGCTACTAATCGAAAGACCTTTATCTCTAATTTTTTCCGCCAATTGCGAACCTGAAAAATCATAGTTTCCTTTAAACCTCAAAGGCTCAGTCGCAAGAATAAAGACATCCAAAACGACATCGAGATTTTTTACTTCCTTACCCTGAGCAAAAAAACCTAGCTTATCTAATGCTGAGGCCAATGCTGTTCGATCTTCGACAGTAGCTGCGTGCAATGCTTTTTGATAGTTATCAACAAAAAAAGGTTCAAACTCACGCGTGGCCCCAAAGTCTAAAAGCACTAACTGCTTGCTCTCTAGGTTATAGAGAAAATTAGCTAAATTAGGATCTGTTTGCACACAGCGATAGTCTAGAAATTCAGCAAAAAACAACTCCATCATCAAAGACATCACGCGATTCCGCTCTTCTTGAGAAGCGTAAGCTAATTTATCTATGGACTGTCCCTGCATATAACTCATACATAGGATTTGATCGGTCGAAAGATCCTCATGATATACAGGGAACATCAACTCTTCTCGCCGAGAGAAAGTAGCCATGTTCGCAGCGTAATTTCGTAGTTGCTGGCCTTCATGGCGATAATCCGCTTCAAGCTTTAATTGTCTCCGAGCTTCATCAACCAGTGGGGTTAGATCTAAGTCCTTGGGAATCAAGCCGCTGAAACGTAATAGTCCGAAAACATTATCTAAATCACTATCGATACTCTCTCTGACACCAGGATATTGGATTTTTATCGCGAGCTCCCTGTTATCGAGCGTTAAGCCTTTATGGACTTGTCCGATCGAAGCGGCTGCAATAGGCTTAAAACTAAAACGCTGGAATTGATCCTGCCACTCATCCCCCCAATTTTTTTCCAGTACATCTAATAACTGAACAGCTGGCATAGTGACCGCATCGGCTCTTAATCGCTCTAGCAATACAGCCATATCAGGCGGAACTAAACTTCCTGCATCCATCGAAAGCAATTGCCCAGCCTTCATAGCAGCACCACGCATAGTGGCCAGCTTATCTGCTAGCTGTTTTAAGTTTTTCTCGGAGATAAGGAGATCTCTTATTGCTGGTGATTTGCCTTGCATAAGCTCTTTACCACCATCCACCAGCATATTTCCGGCAACTTTGCTTGCTAGAACCCCTAACTTACTTAGTCGTGAGATCCTTGAGGTAGGAACCGCTTTTGTATTTTGATCAAACAACTCATCCATTAGGTAAATTCGCCTCAATGAGATTAACCAAGCCTTTATCTGAAGGCCTAGTGAAGCTTTTGAAATTAGCGATTAATTCGCCTTCTGGGGAGATAAGGTATTTATGGAAATTCCATCCGGGGTACTGCCCATCTGCCAAACTTGCTAAGTGCTGATAAAAAGGGTGAGCCTTACCCTTAATAGCGTGAACTTTCTCAAACATAGGAAACTCAACGCTGTAGGTTAAGCGGCAAAAATTAAGGATCTGTTTTTCAGTACCAGGCTCTTGACCGGCAAAATCATTAGACGGAAAACCAAGTACGACAAAACCCGAGGAATTATATTTTCGATAGAGCTTCTCAAGACCATCATACTGAGGCGTAAAAGCACATTTACTGGCGGTATTAACGACGAGTATGAGCTTTCCAGAATATGCTTCGCATAGGTTTTCGTATTGATCTTGACCTAGTCGTTTAAAGCGGTAGTTAAGCAGATCGGGACATGCCTGACCTTGTTCAGCTTCAACAACTTCTGCTGAGGCTGGCCTGATAAAAAGCAGCGAGCAAAACAGAAACATGATGATTGAAGATACAGCCCAATTCATAGCTTTCCTCCGGATTCCTTTCCAAATGCATACGAACAAAATAAGCATACGGATTATGCAACCGGGGTAAAGACCACATCTGATATTTGTATCGCTCTACGACAAGAGGGGCCGTGAGAACTGAAACTTTCTGGGTCGACTGAAAATAAGGGAGCCTAGAAACGAAAAAGCCGACTTAGAATTAACTAAATCGGCTTAACCTGAATTTGGTAGCGGGAGCTGGATTGGGACCAACGACCTTCGCCCGGGGTTACAAGAGCTGAGCCCGACTAGCTACCAAGCCGCTCCACACAATTACTATACCCCAGAAACGAAAAAACCGACTTAGAATTAACTAAATCGGTTTAATCTGAATTTGGTAGCGGGGGCTGGATTGGTACCAACGAACTTCGCCCGGGGTTACAAGAGCTGAGCCCACGAGCTAACAAGCGGCTCCACTCAAATTACCATACCCCAGAAACGAAAAAACCGACATAGAATTAACTAAATCGGCCTAATCTGAATTTGGTAGCGGGCTGGATTGCGACCAACAACCTTCGCCTAGAGTTACAAGAGCTGAGCCCGACGAGCTAACAAGCTGCTCCACACAATTACCATACCCCAGAAACGAAAAAGCCAACTTAGAATTAACTAAATCGGCTTAATCTAAATTTGGTAGCGGGGGGCTGGATTGCGATCAACGACCTTCGCCCGGGGTTACAAGAGCTGAGCCAGACGAGCTAACAAGCAGATCCACTCAAATTACCATACGCCAGAAACGAAAAAACCGACTTAGAATTAACTAAATCGGCTTAATCTGAATTTGGTAGCGGGGGCTGGATTGGGACTAACGACCTTCGCCCGAGGTTACAAGAGCTGAGCCCGACGAGCTAACAAGCAGATCCACTCAAATTACCATACCCCAGAAACGAAAAAACCGACTTAGGATTAGCTAAATCGGTTTAATCTGAATTTGGTAGCGGGGGCTGGATTTGAACCAACGACCTTCGGGTTATGAGCCCGACGAGCTACCAAGCTGCTCCACCCCGCATCAACGTGGCGCGTATATTATAGATGCTTACCCTAAACCACAAGCCTTTTTTCAGATTATTTTCAAATAGATAGAAAGCCGCACTTAAGCGCCATCTTCAGCCGCTTCTCTCAAAGCCCGTTCTCGGCGTATAAGCTCTTTTTGCAAGCTTACAACTAACTCAGATAGAGCCATATGAGCTTTATCTGACAAACCTTCAAATTCAGCTCCACAACGCCCTTTCCCGCAGAATGAAACCTTTAAGCGCGGTTTTAAGCGGTATTTTTTATGCGTTTTGAAAAGAATAGCGACATCTTCTAAATAACCCGAAAAGGTTTGATCTGTCTTAAAAGCAACGCCTGTTGAAGAAATATCTAAAAGCTCAACCGTCGTCTCGCCAATCGTCATTTTAACCTGACCACTTGAAGCAGCTCGAAAAGCTTGGCGGCGATTTTCGTCTTCAGAAAGTTCTATTTCTATATCGATCTTCACTGTGCTGCCCTTTTCTCAAGCACAAATTCTAAACGGCGGTTTTCTGCTCGCCCTCGTAAAGTAGAATTAGACGACACAGGCACCGAGTCACCATATCCCGTTGCCGTAACTCGATCCACCTCTAAACCACCCCGCACCATATATCGGAGCACATTGGTTGCACGTATAGCAGACAGATCCCAGTTTGAAGGGAATCGCGGGGTTTGGATAGGAATATTATCGGTATGACCATTAATGCTCAGCTTCAGATCAGGGTTTTTCTTTAATGTAAGAACCACTGAATCCAAAACCGTCATCATCTCTGTATTAAATTCAGCAGAGCCTGACGGAAATAGTACATCCCCTTTAATTTTAATGGTCACTTTGCCATCTTTAGGCGTTCCGACTTCAACCGCATCAGTAGCCGCAGCTATTTGAAATTGCTGATTAATTTCGTGAGTTAATTTGGTCAACTCCGAATCAATCGCGACGTTTTGGGATTCAGCTTCATTCTCATTTGGCTTTTCAGCTTCTTTCTCGGCAATGTCTGTCGCAGGGAGGGATTCTTCAATCTCCTCAGGTATCTCAGTTTTAACTGGAGCATTATGAGGCAGATCGATAATGCTATTAGCACCATCATCCCCCTGAAAGGCATCATTCAGCGATCTAATTGTTTTTTCAAAACGCTCAGCTTCGACACTCGATAGAGAAAATAACAACACAAAAAACACCAAGAGCAATGTCATCAGATCAGCAAATGTGTAGATCCAGCTTGCGCCCTCTTCTTCCTCTACCAGTGTTTTCTTAGAGTTCATTTAGATCTCCCGACTACTTTTTCTTTCCAATCGCTACTTTTTTTCGCTTAGCAGCAGGAATATAGGACGAGAGCTGTTCGTATACGTGCATATAATGATCATTAGTTAGTATGCTAATGCACCCTTCTCGAATAATTTCTAGGTTAGTCACCTCGAGTAAGGTTCTGGACTTAAGCTTCCCAGCAATAGGAAGGAACACCATGGTTGCTAATAAAGAGCCGTAAAAAGTTGTTAATAGTGCTACAGCCATAGAAGGGCCAATCGCTTCAGGATTATCCAAAACGCTCAGCATTTGGATTAAACCAATAAGAGTTCCCAACATACCAAAAGCAGGCGAGTACGCTGCCATTTTTTTAAATACATCTTGTGTAGCATGATGACGAGATACTAGGGAGTCGATTTCGTTTTGAATTGTATTTCGAATAACTTGTTCTGAAGCAGCCTCGGCCAAGAGCATACATGCTCGTTTCAAAACAGGAGACGAGCTCTCGACATCACCCAGCTTTAACAAACCATGGCGGTGGCTAATACGACTTAACTCTAGCATCGTATCAATCATCTCCTGTGGATTTGTTTTATCCTGAGTAAAAACGATAAATGCACCTTTAAAAGAGTTAAGCACATCCTTAAATTGCACCGTCAGCAAAGTAGCAGCGATAGTACCGCCAGCAACAATCATCATGCCTGGGACATTCACAAATACATCTGCACTTCCCCCCATGACGATGGCAGAGATAATTAACGCTAGGCCCGAAATGATTCCCAACAGTGATGCAAAATCCATTAGATCTCTCTCTTTAAACTACGCATTACTAATGATCTGAGAGTACAATCTACACTCTCTTGAAACAAAGTACATTACATACCCATAAAAAACGTGCAGATACCTTCAACCTCATTAATTTCTTCGCCTCGTTGCTATATAGGCTTAACCCAATGGCAACATGCTGCATGGCAAGATAACTGCTTAGAACGAAGCAGCCATGTTCATGTACTACAGGCTTATGCACGCCATTTTAGTAGTGTAGAAGGAAACTCAACGTTTTACGGTTTACCTAAACAAAGTACCGTCGAACAATGGTATAAAGAGTCCTCAGAGCATTTTCGTTTTTGCTTTAAGTTCCCTCAAGAGATAAGCCATCATAGACAACTCACCCACTGCCAAAAAGAAACACTGCAGTTTTTCGAGCGGCTCACTCCTCTACAAGAGAAACTGGGCTTACTCTGTATCCAGCTACCTGCAGCCTTTGGGCCTGATTCTCTAAACAATCTGGAAAACTACCTAAAATCACTACCCACCGATTGGCAGTATTCGGTAGAAATTCGTCATCCCGAGTTTTTCCAAAAAGGAGATGCCGAGCAACAGCTCAACCAGCTGTTGGTTTCTCAAAACTGTAATCGCATTAGTTTTGATACCCGTTCCCTGTTTGCACATCCTGCAGAGGATACGGTTAGCCTCAAAGCTAAAGAGCACAAACCTCAACTCCCTGTGCATGCTATTTCAACTGGGCAATCCCCTATGATTCGCTTTATCACACCTTTAGATTGGCAATGGGGAACCCCTTACCTTGATCCATGGATTAGTAAAGCGATCACTTGGATGAAACAAGGCAAAACACCATATTTCTTTTTCCACACACCAGATAATGCCGAAGCGCCGCAACTTGCCGCTTTCTTTGTGGAGAAGCTTGAAGCAGCCCTTCCCGGCTGTTGTTTATTCACACCATGGCAAGAACAGAATCGCCAACAAGACACACTGTTCTAAAAAGACTCTTCTATTTATCTTTGTAATTAAGGCGTTAGTTCTTTGTTTACTTAAACCTTATTGTCCCCAGCGACTATGGCTTTGTAATAAGTAAGCCAACTCTTCTGGCGTGGAGCTACGCCCAAGTACTTCATTACGGTGTGGAAAGCGGCCAAATCGCTCTATTTGCGCATGATGCTGGCAAGCAAAATCCAACCAGTTTTCTACTTGTAGTTTCTTTTCACCTGCCACTTCTAACAACATCTGCTCAAAACTACTGACACACAACTGTTGCATTTGAAGGTTTTCAGCATGCTCTAATGGCATATAGAAAAAGGTGCGTTCGACAAACTCTAATGCTTGATCATGCCCTTGAGTACGTCCACTTAGGCAAAGCTGCAAAGCCTGACTGTCGCCGGCAAAAGCGTCTGCAGAGCCTCGATAGATTGTACGGGTAAATTGATCTAACAATAGAATCAGTGCTAATCGCCCACGTGGTGTTTCCGCCCAAGCATCCAGTTCACCTCGTAAAGCCTGACGAACCTGATGCCCAAACAACTCAGTGATCAAACGATCATTTTCTGGTGATCCTGCCCACCATAGTTCCGAACGATCACATACAGTAAAGCCATCTTCTATTTGACCGAACCAGAAACCTAAAACTTCATCAATCTTTTCAATCATATAAAAATCAATAAGTTAAAATTACAGTTTTAAGGGTAGCCTATTTTTGGAAAAATCAGTCAAAACATCGCTTTTGAATAAAGAGCTCTTGATAGAAAAAACCTTGTACATAATCAATACCCAGCTTGATTGCTGTTGCTAAATCTTCAGCTGACTCAACCCCTTCCAATACAGTTTTTTTACCACTGACACGTGCAAAACCGATGACACTTTTAATCAACAACTGCATATTTTCAGTCAGATCATCACGCAACCAACTTCGGTCAAACTTGATATAATCCACTTCACTCAGGATGTTCATCGCAATCATACTGCCTGGTGCACCTACATCATCTAGTGCAATAGCAATCCCTTGCTTGCGCATCAATTCAGACACATCATTACTGATTTTGGCATCATTTACGTCGGTATTTTCGATCAACTCTATAACCAGATCAGTATTACCTTTAAGCAAATTCACCATCGCATTTTGGCCCGAACCATCTCCATCAGTGCATACAGAAAAGGCATGTGGATCAAGATTCAAGAATAGCGCCACACCCTCGGGACGATAACGCATCTGTAGACGCTTTAATTGCAACTCAACTTGCGCCAACATAAGAGGACTGTCGTGTAAAACCTGAAAAACATCTAAAGGCGGAATTGCTCGTCCATCTGCATGATAAAAGCGCGCTAACGCCTCATACCCCAGAATATCCCCCGTATGTGCATCTATTAAGGGCTGATATTCCACACCAAATCTTTGCTGCTCAACTAAATCCAACAACTCTAAGCTACTACCGCTGACAACATTCAAACTACAATTTAGCAAAGCATATATTCCAGAAATCTAAACAATAATCAGTATCAATTCGATTAACAAAGATAACAAATATTCAATAATTTCTCTAGCTTCACTGACAATAAATAGCCGCCAACAACAACGTGCACCTTGGTAAAGTTGATGGATATATAGAATACAAACAAAGGGATTACCCTATTTTCTTATCACGAGCGAACCGCTACATTAGTGGGAGACCCAAAGCTAATTAGGATCAAATTATGCAGCGTATCATTTTAGTATTAGTGATTGTTTGTATTGGCGTAGCTGGATATCTGTTTACACAGAAAGAACCTACGACAGATCAAGTTGAAACGACCGATATTCAAGCTTCTGCCTCGACACAACAGGAAGCCCGCCAACATATTGATCGTCTAACTTCGGGGCAGGAAAGCCCGATTAAAATAGAGCAAGCGAGTAATTTTGTAACGGCAGAGCAACTTCTTAAACTTCCCCCTGTAAAAACTTCAACGCAGGCAGAGATTCTGGCAGAAACCGGTAGTTCTCAAGGCAGTGAAGCAGAAGCCCAAGGTGAAACCTTTGCCGTGAGCAGTCATCTGAGCGTAATTAAAACCGGTAAAAGCGATAAAAAAACTAACGCCACTATCGCAGATACAGCCTTGGTCGCAACTCAACAGATCAAGCTGCTGGAGTTATTAGATGATCCAGATAACTCTGCACAGAAAGTCTACTTTATTCATGCCGTTAATGAGGGGGATGATGAAGGCTTATGGGGGATCATCCAACACGGCCTCATGCGGACCTTTACTGAAGGACTTTCTTTACCGGGACTGGGGGAGAAAGTATCAGTAGAGATTCCTAAAGACGCAGATGAAGCTTTAGGTGATAAACGTAGTTCCTTTTTAGGCCAAGTATTAAAAGCCAAAGTAGATCAAACCTATATCTACAACTATCAAAAAGGAATCTTAGGTGAGAACCCCAATTTAATTAAACCAGGTCAGCAGTTAGTTATTGTTACATTTACAGAGCAAGAGCTGATCGGTATTTACCACCACTTTATCAACCTGTAAGGCACTGCGATGATCGATTTATACACTTGGGGAACACCAAACGGGCGAAAGATATCCATCATGTTGGAAGCTCTTCGTCTTCCCTATCGAGTCCATCCAGTTAATATTTTCGAGAAAGAACAATTTGAACCTGCGTTTAAAGCGATTAGTCCAAATAGCAAAATTCCTGCTCTAGTCGACGATGAAGGTCCAAACGGCGAAACCGTCCAACTATTTGAAAGCGGCGCAATTTTAATTTACTTGGCTGAAAAAGCCGGTGAATTTATCCCCTCAGACCCACAAGCCCGCCTAGAGTGCCTACAATGGTTAATGTGGCAGATGGGTGGTTTTGGTCCGTTCTTAGGGCAAGCACATCATTTTAATCGCTTTGCACCTGATGCTTCAGACTATGCCAAACAACGCTACAACAACGAAGCCCAGCGCTTATGGCAAACTCTCGATACGCAGTTATCAAATAAACAGTTTGTGATTGGGGAAGAGCTTTCAATTGCAGATTTCGCCATCTACCCATGGGCTATGCGTTATGAGTGGCAACATGTAGATCCTGACAAATTTCCGTTTGTGAAAGCTTGGATGGAACGGATGGGCCATATTGAATTCGTCCAGAGAGGAATGCAGATTCCATGATCGCCAGCCGTATCATTGGCCATAGGGGGGCTGCGCATTTAGCTCCCGAGAATACTTTAGCAGGTATTCAGATGGCTGCTGAATGCGGTGTTACTTGGGTTGAACTCGACACCACTCTGCTCGGTGATTCTACGCCTGTTTTATTTCATGATGAGCATCTAGATCGCTGTACCAATCAGCAAGGACCATTAAGTGCTATAAGCTTAGATGCCCTTCCTCTACTGGATGCTGGCAGTTGGTTCCACCCAGAATGGGTAGATGAACCTATGCCACACCTTTCGGATGCATTAAGGCTTTGCCAAGAACTGCAACTGGGCCTGAATCTGGAGATAAAACCTTTCGATTTAGAGCCAGATATCGTTGCAGAAAGAGTCTTTGAGCAGATCAGCGTCTATTGGCAGGCCCCCGAGAAGTTGATTATCAGTTGTTACAACTTTGACCTGTTGAGCGCTTATAAGGCGCTAGACCCTCAAGCTCAGATAGGCCTGCTTTATGACCACCTACCAGAACTATGGCAGCTGAAAGCCGAGATGCTAGATGCAGTTAGCCTACATTGTGATGCTAACCTAATCACACAAAGTGATGTGCAAGTGATCAAACAAGCAGGGTACGAGCTCTATTGCTATACCTGTAACGACCCCACTCAAGCTGCGGTGCTTTTTGACTGGGGAGTTGATGGAATATTCACCGATAATCCGCCGTTAATGCGGCCCTATATCCCCTCGAATAATCTAAACAAAACCTGTGCTTCCCAGTAAAAAAAACCATAGTCAAACCAAACGGTTTTCGCGGTAATCCGTCAACGCTTGCTCAATCTCAGCCATTGTATTCATTACAAAAGGACCATACTGGACCACAGGTTCGCGAATAGGCTTGCCTGCCAAGATCAACATACGGCTATCACTTTGTGCTTTGATAACAACGCCTTTACCTTCAGAAAGCTCAGCTACTTGGTGTTGATCAATTAGCTCCCCAGCGACCTCAGCTTCGCCTTCAAAAAGGTAGATCGCAGCGTTATGGAACTCTGGCAGAGCCAACTCGATCTCCTTTCCAGCTTTAAGCAGCAGGTCACAATACATTGGTTCTGTAGCACTATTTTGAACAGGCCCTTTTAATGCTTGGCCTTCCAAATTTATTTCACCTGCCACAACTTTCAATTCATAACCTTCACCGATTAATTGTGGCACCTCTTCAGGTTCAATATTTTGATAAGAGGCCGGTTGCATCTTTTCTGCAGCGGGAAGGTTTATCCACAACTGAAAACCACGCATCACACCGTCTACCCGCTGAGGCCGTTCCTCATGGATCACCCCTCTGCCTGCTTTCATCCATTGCACACCACCCGCTCTTAGATCCCCTTCATTGCCCATATGATCACGATGGATCATGTGCCCATCCAACATATAGGTCACAGTTTCAAAACCACGGTGGGGGTGAGCTGGAAACCCAGCCAGATAATCATCTGGATTATCAGATGAAAACGCATCCAACATCAGAAAAGGATCAATACGAGTAGCTTCACTTCTACCTATGCTGCGCTTCAGTTTAACCCCAGCACCATCCATACTGTCTTTTGCTGGGATTATGCGTTTAATACTGCGCAGATTGTCTAACTTACTCATAATGCCTCCCGACCATGTGGTGCATTTAAATCAAATTCTGGACCCACTGAAATCACACCCGTCGGATTAATAGTACGATGGCTGCGGTAGTAGTGGTGCCTGATGTGATCCATATCTACCGTTTCCGCGATATTAGCCATCTGGTAAATCTCACGTAGATAGCCTGATAACGCTGGATAATCGACAATTCGACGTAGATCACATTTAAAGTGCGTCACATACACAGGATCAAAACGGACCAAGGTTGTGAATAAACGCAGATCAGCTTCAGTAAATTGGTTACCCACTAAAAAGCGCTGTTGTGATAGACGCTCATCCAACTGATCCAAGGCTGTGAATAACTCCACTACGGCAGCATCATAAGCCGTTTGCGAGGTAGCAAAACCTGCTCGGTAAACGCCATTATTGACTTTGTCGTAGACCCACTTATTGGCCTCATCAATCTGACCGCTAAGGACTTCAGGATAAAAATCACCTTCCTTTGCGCCAATATCATCAAAAGCACTGTTAAGCATACGAATAATTTCGGACGACTCGTTATTCACAATGGTATTGGTCTGCTTATCCCATAAAACTGGAACAGTGACTCGCCCGCTATAGTTTGGCTCCGCTTGGGTATACACCTGATGTAAATAATCATGACCGAATAAGCTATCACCCGCGCTCGCCGCAAAATCACTCGCAAACGTCCAACCATGTTCAAACATGAGCGGGTGTACAACATCAACCGAGATATAATCCGTCAGCCCCTTTAACTCACGCATAATTAGTGTGCGATGCGCCCATGGACAAGCCAGAGAGACATAAAGATGATAACGACCTGCTTCAGCTTTAAAGCCTGCTTTACCACTAGGCCCAGCGCTACCGTCTTTAGTTACCCAGTTACGAAACTGTGATTCGTTACGAACAAATTCACCTTTATTGCTCTTAGTGTCATACCACTGGTCATGCCACTGTCCATCAATCAACAAGCCCATTGTGTATCTCCTTAATTAATGGATAGCAGCAATCTGCTGGTTAGCTTTGGCTAAAGAACTTTCGGCCAAATCACCCATGCTTAGCCCTTCAGCATAAATAACCTCACTCTCACTTAGGCCGATAAAGTTAAGGAACTGCTGCACAAAAGGGATCTGAAAGTCATGGCCCTGATCACGATATAGACCACCACGTGTAGCCAATAGGTAAACGGGTTTACTTGCAATCAAACCAACCGGTCCCTGCTCGGTATATTTAAATGTCACTCCTGCACGGGCAATCAAATCGAAATAAGCTTTCATCTGAGTCGGTACGCCAAAGTTATACATTGGTACGCCCATCACAATCTCATCTGCAGCTTTTAACTCTGTAATAAAGAGATCTGAGCGAGCAACAATCGCTTGCTGTTCCGCACTGCGCTCATCAGCCGGTGTCGATAATGCCGTCATAACAGCCGCATCAAGATGCGGAACATCTTCGGCAACCAGATCACGAACAATCACTTGGCCTTGTGGATGCTTCTCTAACCACTGCTCAATAAAGTTATCAGCCAACTGACTTGATTTACCGCCGTTACCAAAAATGCTGGATTTAATATGTAGTAATTTAGCCATCGAATTCACCTTAAAAATCTGTTCTTTCGTTCTTACAGATCTGTCTCTGTAACTGATGGAAACATTCTCTTATTTAATTAAGTGATTAAAAATAGCTATAATTCGCTCAATTTAATCGAAAAATTAGATAAATAATGCCTCAAGTTACTCTGGAACAATGGCAAAGCCTCATCGCGGTGGTCGAAAATGGCGGCTACGCAACCGCAGCTGAAGCGATGAACAAAAGCCAATCCTCCATCAGCTACGCGATTCAAAAGCTAGAGAGCACCCTGAGCGTACAAGCCTTTAAAGTCGAAGGTCGTAAAGCGGTTTTGACTGCCGCTGGAAAAACCCTCTATCGCAGAGCTCGGGTTTTAGTAGAAGAAGCGCAGCAGATGGAAAACTTAGCTAAACAGTTTTCAGAAGGCTGGGAGCCGGATATTCGTATCGCGATGGATGCCCTGTTTCCAGAATGGCTCATGCTAGATGTGATTGCTGAATTTACACAACAGAGTCCCCTAACCCGAATCGAGTTTATCGAAACGGTATTAAGTGGCACCGATGAAGCCTTACTCAGAAAAGAAGCTGATATAGTAATTGGATCACGTATACCTCCAGGGTTTATGGGCGACCCTATTTTAGATATCAGCTTTATAGCTGTAGCGACCCCAGAGCATCCTCTTCATCAACTTAACCGCTCTTTAGATCACAAAGACTTACGTCTGCATCGTCAGTTAGTGATTAGAGATTCGGGTAGCCGAGATGTAGATTCAGGTTGGCTTGGCGCTGAACAGCGCCTCACCCTAAGCAACTTTACCACCTCAATCGCCGCTGCCTGCCGTGGCTTAGGCTATGCTTGGTACCCAAGCCTTAAAATCGAAAAGGAACTAGAACAAGGGCTACTCAAACCGCTTCCTCTGAATGCCGGTGCTAAGAAAAGTGTTCAGCTAAATATGATCTACGCGGAAGGAGATTATGCAGGGCCAGCAACGAAGTTATTTGGAGAGTTATTACAAAAGCGCTTACAACGTTTGTAAGCGCTTATCGTCAAAGATAACCATCAAAGAGTTAGGCGATCACCACTCGATTTCGTCCCTGCTCTTTTGCTTGATATAAGGCACTATCAGCCTTCTTCATCCAGCTATCGAGTGAATCTGTAGTGTGCAAAAAACTCACACCAATACTCACAGTACGCGAAACCAGTTCGCCCTGCTCTGTTTTGATATGGATACTGTTTAAACGTTGTCTTAAACGTTGAGCCGCTTCTAATACTCGATCCTCATCTGCGCCTGTTAGCAGTACACCAAACTCTTCTCCGCCTAAGCGAAAGCCCGCATCATCATGCCGACAAAATTGGCTGATAGATTTACCAACTGCTGCCAGCAACAGGTCACCTTTATCATGACCAAACTTATCATTTACTGATTTAAAGAAGTCGATATCTAACATCAGCAACGCAGGAACTGGATCACAGTCATTATCCCAAGAAGTATCCATAACCTTAGGCATCATTTCAAAAAAGTAACGCCTGTTTAGAAGACCCGTTAATTGATCATGATTGGCCTTACTACGCCAGTCATCGCGATCTTTATGAACCTGTTGGAGTAAGTCCCTGTAGTCCTGACTCAATTTAAACAAGCCAATTGTCGCTAGCATCATACCTATAGGGTAAGCCGCATTCTCAATTAACTTTAACGTACCAACATGATCGAAAATAAACTCATCGAGTAAGTCAGCAGTATTAGCCATAGTGATGATGCCGAAACCACACAGTAAATAGATATAAGTCCTAAATCTCAGGCCCGCATAGGCGATCGTGACAATCCAAAATTGAACAAGGACTAATAGTAAAAGCTCCCCAGCAACATCCAGAATTTCTACTTCGGTAATCTTAGGAATTGCCCCTTCATAAGACAACGCAACCACAGCGACCGCCGCAGGGCACAGGAAGATAATACAGATGGAGATCCAAATTAAACGACTGCTTTCCAGTTTAATCAACGGACATTTTCTCTCTCAAAATGAAACAAAACCACACTGTTTGACAGTGCCCATATAAAGTCTAACAACAACCCCAAAAGACGAGCATGATAGGGGTCAAAAGAGGATTCAAAACTACTCATTTAACTGTGTAGTTTTTAATCAGACCTTTTGATAATATCTGCCGTTCTTTTTTGTACAACTTATCCCAAATTTCCGAGAAACCAATACGATGATGCCGGTTATCATTTTATTTTTTGCATTGCTAATAACCGAGAGCATTACATCTAAACTTATCTCGTCATTAAACCTAAATACCGAATATTACTGGTTCGAAGCAGCCGCCAATGCATCTATTCTTGCGCTTGTTTCGTTAATCATTCTTAGATTTATCTTCGCTTATTACCGTCAGATTCAACCTTCTGAAAAAGTTCGAGAGTGGTTGTTTCTTCAAGTAGGCCTCAGCGTTTTTGGAATCGAGCTATCTCTGACCCTACTGCAATCCATTATCAGTCTAGAACATTTAAACAACATTCTGCTGTTTGATTTTAAATCCCTAGCTTTCGCATCGATTAGTTCAATAGCGGTCTATATCTACGTGTTCTATCCACACGCAACTGCCTTTACTAGCTTCTTAAATAGAATCGAGATTCGCTATACAACTTCCTACCTGTTTGGGGTTTCTCTGCTACTGCTATTTCTAATCAATGTATTTCAAACACAGTCAGAAGACCTAAAAGATAAGATCATTAAAAACGAAGCCGAACAGCTCATTCTCATCGATAAAGCCCTCAGCTATCGTATCGCAGAAGCTGTGTTAGACACGCGCACCCTAGCTTCACAACCAGACTTTGTGAGACATCTATCTGGGAATGAAAACGCAGTTACTGAAGTCCAGTTAGAGTTTAGAAACATTGTTGATATCAAACATAGCTACGACCAGATTCGTTTTATTGATGAAAAAGGTCGTGAACAAGTTCGGATAAACAAAGGCCAACAGCGTACTGAGATTGTTCCTGAACAAGATCTGCAAAATAAGATAAACCGCTATTACGTCCCAGAAACAGGCAAACTCGATCACGGTAAAGTTTATATTTCACCATTAGATCTAAATATTGAACACGGTGAAATCGAGATACCACACAAACCTATTACGCGTATCGCGACACCAGTCAAAGACCCGCTGCAAAATCTCATGGGGTTAATCGTTATTAACCTCAATGCCAGCCATCTAATCCAGCATCTCGATGATGCTCAAAGCTTGAGTCAAGGAAAGATCATGATGCTCAACCAGGATGGCTACTGGTTACATGGGGAATCAAAAGAAAAGCTGTGGGCATTTATGTACGAAGATAATCAGCCCTCCCCTTTGCCAGTTCTAAATCCTGAACTTTGGCAAGCACTCTCAGATAAGCATATTGGCTCGTTAGAACAGAAGAACGGTTACTATGTTTTCCACCGAGTCTTACTAAGCCAAGATCAACGTATTGAACAGTTCGAGCAGAATGCAGGCGATTGGCCGCAATGGTTACTGATCACTTTTATAGACAAACAACTTGTTGCGCAAAAGAGTTTAGAACGACTTAACTTGATGATCATCATCAGTGCTCTGTTGGCGCTGGTCACAGGCGTAGGTACCTACCTTTATACTCGCTCGCAGTTAAAACGTACTAACGCTGAAAACAAAATCAGGCACATGGCGGAGCATGACCCTCTCACCGGTTTATATAATCGCCGTCACTTTATTCAAGAATTGGAGCGATCTCTTCTTCAAGCGCGTAAAGAGAAAACCTCACTGGCACTCTTCTATCTCGATTTGGATAACTTTAAACCGATCAATGATGACTTAGGCCATGAAGCCGGCGATGAGGCATTGATGCTTGTGAGTCACCGTCTTAGTCAAATGCTACGCCAAAATGACACCTTAGCAAGAATTGGCGGGGATGAGTTTGTCTTGATGATCCATAACCCGCAAAACCAGAATCAACTGGAAGAGATTGCCAACCGGATTATCGATAACCTAAAACACCCATTATCGTTAAAAGGCACACAATGCCAACTAGGTGTGAGTATTGGTATTGCGGTATCGCGCCACAATAGTGAAAGCCGGGATGATCTGCTAAAAGCAGCGGATATGTTAATGCTGGAGGCCAAAGCTAAAGGCAAGTCATGCTTCTGTATTGGTGAACTAGATAACCTCCAGAATCATAATCGAGAGACTCTTCACCAAGCAGGAAGCAAACTCTCTGGTTAATTCCACTCTTCTATTTATCTTAGAAACTCCGAAGCTGGAAGAAGTTTTGGAATAACGAGCTTAAGCTCTTTGACAATCACCTTATTCTCATCTCAAGACGGTAAACCCACCCGAATGACTACATCCTGATCGATTTATGTTGAGTTTATTGACTTGAGTCGGAGCAGAAATTTTTCAACATGATTAAATATTGTACAACCATTCAATAAATCGCTTTCTGTAAAAGCTGAAGTCGGAGCGAGCAGATGATCCAGACCCATTTAAATCAGGATAACCAAGAACTCACTATCTCCATTGGTGAACGATTCGATTACTCCATTCACAAAGCGTTTAGAGATGCATACAGAGATATCAAAACACCTAGAACCAATATCGCTATCAATTTGTCATCCACCAAATTTATCGATAGCTCAGCTTTAGGTATGCTCCTAATTGCCAAAGAGCATGTGGAAAACATCAACGGAAAAGTGACGTTAGTTCGTCCTTCTGAGACCGCACTGCGGATATTAAAACTGGCAAACTTCGATCAGTTATTCAAAGTTGTCTAAACAGATTTGATAGACCAATCTTTACCCACCCAAAAAAATCGAACACACAATATGGATGTGTGAACGATTTTCTCAAGATTCCTTAACTGCCTTTTCTAGTGTTTTAACCCGTGCTTTCGCCACAGATAATAAACAGCCGGTAACAGAATCAGCGTTAACACTAAAGCGCTGGCCATTCCGCCAACCATCGGCGCCGCGATTCTTTGCATAATTTCAGCACCAGTTCCTTCTCCATACATAATCGGTAACAAGCCTGCGATCACCGTAGCAACCGTCATCAAAATAGGTCTGACTCGCTTACCAGCGCCTTCAATGATAGCTTCCTGCAAAGCTTGAAGAGTGAGGCCTTCTGGCATCTCTCGACACTTTTCTTCATAGGCTTGGTTGAGATAGACCAGCAATATCACACCTATCTCGACCGCTACACCCGCCAAAGCGATAAAGCCTACGCCAACGGCAACAGAGAAGTTGAACTGGTTTAGATAAAGCATCCAAACCCCGCCTATCAGCGCCAATGGTAGTGTCCCTAAAATCATTGCCACTTCCGCAAATCGGCGAAAGCTAAGGTAAAGGAGAACCACAATGATGGCTAAGGTCAGAGGGATCACATAAGTCAGACGCTCTTTCGCACGGAGTAGATATTCATACTGCCCCGACCAGTTAATCGAATAACCAGATGGCAACTGGACTTGCTCAGCCACGATCTTTTGCGCATCAGCGACATAAGAGCCTAAGTCTCGTCCTTCAATATCGACATAAGTCCAACCATTAGGCCGAGCATTTTCACTTTTAATCCCTGGAGGCCCTGCCTCTATCGAAATATCAGCAACATCCGCCAAAGCGATACGTGCGCCTGTCGGTGTGACCAGTGGTAACAAACGCAGTTGTTCCACCGAATCTCGGTAAGCTTGTGGATAACGCACATTGATCGGATAACGCTCTAAGCCCTCAACGGTCTCGCCAACATTTTTGCCGCCAATAGCGCTGGTAATCACTAACTGAATATCGGCAATATTAAGACCATATCGCGCTGCTTTTTGACGTTGGATATCGACCTTAACGTAACGACCACCCGCAACACGCTCGGAATACACCGATGAGGTGCCCTCAACATCCACCAGCACCTGTTCTAGTTGCTTACCTATATCTTCAATTACTTTAAGGTCAGGCCCGGCGACCTTTAAACCGACTGGAGTTTTAATCCCTGTCGCCAGCATATCGATACGCGTTTTAATCGGCATTACCCAAGCATTGGTCAGTCCCGGCAATTTGACGATCTTATCCAACTCTTTGGTAAGCTTTTCGGTGGTCATCCCCTCACGCCACTGATCTCGTGGTTTCAATGTGATAAAAGTTTCGATCATGGTAAGCGGCGCTGGGTCTGTCGCAGTTTCCGCACGTCCAATTTTGCCAAATACACGCTCAACTTCAGGCACAGTGCGGATCAGCTTATCCGTTTGCTGCAGCAGCTCTCGCGCCTTACCAATTGATATTCCTGGGTAAGTGGTAGGCATATACATCAGATCGCCTTCATCAAGAGGAGGTATAAATTCGCTACCTATTTTATTCACAGGCCAAAAACCAATCACTGTAACCGTTAACGCCAGTACAACGGTGAACTTAGGCCAATTTAGGACTAAACGAATCACCGGCACGTAGATCGCTTGGAGAATACGATTCACTGGGTTCTTACTTTCTGGAAGTACATTACCGCGGATACAGTACCCCATCAGCACTGGTACTAAGGTAATTGCAAACCCCGCTGCGGCGGCCATTGCGTAAGTTTTGGTATAAGCCAAAGGCGAGAACATTCGCCCCTCTTGTGCTTCCAAAGCAAACACAGGGATAAAGCTCATGGTAATGATCAACAGACTGAAAAAGAGTGCAGGCCCAACCTCTGCAGACGCCTCTGCGATAACCTGCCAGCGATTTTCATCTGTTAGCGGTCGACGCTCAATGTGTTTATGCACATTCTCGATGAGCACAATGGCACCATCCACCATGGCCCCGATGGCTATGGCGATCCCACCCAAAGACATAATGTTGGCATTGATCCCTTGGTAATACATGACGATAAACGCCGCCAAAATCCCAATAGGCAGACTGATAATCACCACCAACGAGGAGCGGAAATGGAATAGAAACAGTGCACAAACAATAATAACTACGACAAACTCTTCTACGAGTTTCTCAAATAAGTTATCCACTGCTCGATCAATCAGGCCTGAGCGGTCATACACTGTGACGACTTCTACACCTTCAGGTAGGCTACGTTTGAGCTCTTCTAACTTAGCTTTGACTCCCTCAATCGTTGCCTGCGCGTTTTCGCCAAAGCGCATAACAACCACACCACCTACAACTTCGCCTTCACCATCAAGTTCAGCAATGCCACGACGCATCTGAGGCCCGATTGTCACATCAGCGAGGTCTTGCAGTAATAGCGGCGTGCCTTGAGGTGTCGCACCCAGCGGAATATTCTTAATCGCGTCTAAACCATCTAAATAGCCACTCGCTCTGACCATATATTCGGCTTCGGCCATTTCGATGACCGAAGCACCGCTCTCTTGGTTTGCGAGTTTAATCGCCAGATTGATATGCGATAGCGGTACATCGAAAGCGCGTAGTTTTTCCGGATCTACTTTGACTTGATATTGCTTGACCATGCCACCGATAGGAGCGACTTCTGAGACCCCGGACACAGTCTGCAACTCATACTTTAAAAACCAATCCTGAATACTGCGCAGCTGAGCTAAATCATGCTGTCCCGTGCGATCGACCAATGCATAGAGGTAGACCCAGCCCACCCCTGTAGCATCAGGTCCAAGCTGCGGTTTGGCACTATCAGGTAAAGATGAGCTAACTTGGCTGAGATACTCTAATACTCGGCTACGCGCCCAATAGAGATCGGTGCCTTCGTCAAAAATCACATAAACGTATGAATCCCCAAAGAAAGAGAAGCCACGAACTGTTTTTGCGCCCGGTACCGACAACATCGCCGTCGTCAGTGGATAAGTGACCTGATCTTCCACCACTTGTGGTGCTTGACCGGAATAACTCGTTTTAATAATGACCTGAACATCGGAGAGGTCAGGAATCGCATCGATCGGCGTATTTTTGACTGCATAAGCCCCCCAACCAATTAAAATAACCGTCGTCAGCAGAACAAAAAAACGGTTATGTATCGACCAATAAATTATCCCTTTGATCATAGTTTCCCCCCTGGGATACTTTCTGGGGCTTTAGGACGCGGCAATATAAAATCCGTTAGCTGCAAGTCGCTCATATTGGCACCGCGTAAACGGATTTGTAACGAGCCAGCATTACGTAAAGCTTCTAAATCTAAGGATTCATCAGCTTTAACCTGCATCAACATAGCATCCTGCTTCCACTCTCGAATCGCTTCATGTCTGATCGTTAAGAGGCGTGATTCAAGATTGATCTCTTCAACTGTTGCGCCAACCCACACTTCATCAATCAGCCCCATGGCCGGTGGTGTCAGGCGTAAGAAATCAGAACTGATACTGGACTCGGAATCGAGCATAAACTGAGCCGATGTAACGACTTTATCCTCTGGAAATAAACCCTGAATAATTGCGGTGCGTCCAGCCATACTTGGACCGGTTTTAACTTCAACCGATTTATATTTACCCTCTCCCAAAGCCAGAACAATACGATCTTGATCGCCGGTTTTGATGACGGCTGTATCTGACACATTCAGCATAGGTTTGGTCGGTGCCGACTGAATAGTGATCTGAGCAAACATATCCGGTTTAAGTAGCAGGTCAGAGTTATCGAAACGTAAACGGACATTCAACGTTCGTGTTTTTTGATTAACCGTCGGGTAAACATAGTCAACCTGGCCGCGCCAGATTTTCCCTGGCATAAACGCTAAGGTCATTTCGGCCACATCGCCCTTCTGTACGGCGCTGCCTTGACGTTCATATAGTTCTGCGGTCACCCAAACCTGATCTAAAGGCGCGATCGTCAATAAACGGCTATTGGGCTTAATATAGGTACCTCTACGCAACGAGATCTGATCGATATACCCTGATACGGGCGCATAAACAGGTAACTTTTGGAGAGGCTGCCGCTGTTTATTTAAAGTTGAGAGCACAGTCTTAGATACGCCCAGCGCGACCAATTTACTTTCACTGGCATTACGTAAAAAACGATTACCGCTGCGTAAGGCTGCTAAATACTCTTCCTGAGCATTCACCAATTCAGGGGAATACACCTCATACAATAGCGATCCTTTTTCAACATATTCACCTTTGACGCTGACCTTAACTTGCTCAACCCAACCAGAAATACGTGAATGGATATCGGTCACTCTCTCCTGATCAACCCCGACATAACCCACGGTTTTTAATTGCGCTTGCAACGGACTAAACAAAACCGCTTCTGTGCGTACAGAAAGATTGTTTTCAACCTCCGGGGAGATTGAGATTGTCCCCGGAGAATCACCACCCGCTAGATCCTCTTCATAAACAGGTACTAAATCCATCCCCATAGGAGAGAGACCTGGTTTATCGCGTTTATAGTTTGGATCCATCGGTGCAACCCAATACAGAGGCTGATCATTTGCGGCGGTTGAGGAGCCAGCGTTATCGGCTTTTTTCTGAGACAGAAAGTAGCCGGCCGAAGTCCCAATTAATAAAGCTCCTATTGTTAGCACAGCCTTATTCATTGTTCATACCTCCTTGAGCTGGATGAGCGTTGTTAATCACTATTGGGTCTTCACCTGCAAAGTAGAAATTCACCTTCGCTGTCGCCATTGCTACCTGATGTTGCAGAAGGATCTGTTGCTGTTGAGCTTCGAGTTCTTCCATAGCTGCAATAGATACAACTTTAAAACCAGACTCCGCTGATGCGTATGCACGCAATGCCGATTTTCGTTTGGCTGATAACTGCTTTAAGTAGGCTTGGTTGTAGATGGCTAAGCGCTGTTCATAGCCTTGTAGATTAGCTTTAGCTATGGCTAATTCGGCTCTTAACTCACGCGCTTTAAGTAGGTAAATCGCTTTACTGGCTTCCCGCTGCTGTACTGCAGCACGATGATGCTGATCTTGACGCTTTTCAGGGAACAGCGGCAGATCCATGGTCACAGCGACACTAAACAGATCCGCTCGGTCACGACCATTTTCATGATCAGCGCGATAACCATAATTTGCATCGAGTTTGAATGCAGGTTTATAAGCCTGGTCCGCTATCTCAACCGCTTTATCCTCAATCGCAATGTTCTTTTTCAGAATCTGAATCTGAGGATGTTGTAAGATCGATCGATCTTGCTCTGCCTGTGTAATCTTGCCTGAAAAAAGTAAGTCTAGATCAAACCCCGTAGCGATAGATTGATCAAAAGATTCAACCGTCAACCACTGCTGTAATGAACCTTTTTGGACTTGAATCATCTGCTCTAACTGCAGCATGCGGTCTTTCAGTTGCGTAAGTTTTACTTCAGCATCCAAAACCTCATGACGTAAGGCTTTACCCGAGCGGTAATTAGCCCGACTCACTGCTACCAGTTCATTAAAAATATGCTGTTTAGCTTTGAAATGTGTCAACTGCGCTTTTGATTGATGCAGTTTTAGCCACGCCTGAGAGACATTAAGTTTCACACTAGCAGCACGCAGTTGACGTTGTAGCGGGCTTTTTGCCGCTTTTTGCTGCCACTGCTGTTGTGACAACGCCAAGCTGTTACCCCTAGGAAATTGTTGTGAGACACCTAGCTGTAACTGAGTCATGTTCTCTTGTTGGAAATCAAAACTATCTGTTGGCAAATTTGCCAACCCAAGCCTTAATTTCGGATCAGGCAATTGAGCACTCGCGATCGCTTTAGCACGTAGTGCCTGCTCCTGATGCACACTGCTTTGATTCCAATGATCAGAACTAAGAGCATTCTGAATAGCAGAATCCAAACTCAGTTCTGCTTGAGTAATGCTGCTGAAAGTCAGCAGACTAATGATAAATAATGGGGATAAACGCATAGATCCTGTCCCGTTGATACATCAAAACACCACCGAAATAGGCGGTAACCGATATAAAAAGGGTCAGGAAATTAATTTAAGAAAACAGCCTGTTGTAGGTGCAGCCTCGGCACACCGGAGAAACGACATCGTTCCCTAACAAAGGAATAGCCGTAAGAAAGCTTATATGCTGTTACCAGCAAGATACTGAACAGCACAACAACACCTGATAACAGGTATTGCAAGAAAAAGGTCATATCAGGAATGGCATCAGCAACCGGATCGACAACTGGATTGATACTCCAGTCACAACTTTTCGGCTGACCATCACAATGGGCTAAAGATGCATTTTTAGCAGGCTGATCAGACGACATACCCGTATGCATACTGTGATCTGAATGATTAGATCCGACTAAAGCTGCATTCGTCGATAAGCTGACAGAGGGTGTGCTATCCGATGAGGAACTAGCAAATAGATTGGTACAAACGCCAACGGAGCAATACAGCACAAAAAACAGCAAGCTAAACGCTGCTATCAATCTGCTCTTTTTGCTAATGGGGTAAGCCGTTTGCATTTAATATTCCAATCTCAATTTGGGGTCACTTTAACCTAAACAGGAGGATCATTCTATAGAGAGCAATTTAACTAAAAAGTTCCTAACCAAAATACTTACTCTCAATGGAGTCTTTCAGATAAGAGCTACGCAGACTTTTCGGTGGCTGAGGCCTTTCAATATAGAAACCTTGAAAAACATGACAACCGACTTTATTCGCCATGATTAGCTGCTCTTTAGTTTCTACGCCTTCTGCAATCACGCGAAGGTTATAAGCCTTAGCGATATTGATCACAGCTTCGACAATACATTGGCTTTTGCTGTTTTCACCCAACTCCTGAACAAAGGAGCGATCAATTTTCACTATATCTATAGGCAGATCCTTTAGATAGCTCAATGACGAGTAACCCGTGCCAAAATCATCTAGGGCGATTTTAATACCTAAATCTCGAATCTTTTGTAAGCGGCTAACAGCAAACTCAATATTTTCTACTGCAACTGTCTCAGTTATTTCCAAACAAATATTTTTAACATCAGCTCCAGCTTGGGTAATCGCCTCTTTCAACGCTGGAATCATGTCAGCTTGATAGAATTGCAACGGACTTATATTGATCGACAAGTACCAACCTTCTCGCCAAAAACCACTCTTTTTCCATTCCACTATCTGCCTAGAGCATTCCCCTATCAGCCAATTACTGACAGGAACAATCATGCCACTGACTTCTAGACTCGGAATAAACTCTATTGGTGGCACTAACCCACGCTCAGGATGCTGCCAACGGATCAATGCTTCAAAGCCAAATACTTCACCACTCACATCCACCAAAGGTTGAAAGTGAACACGGAACTCCTCTCTCTCTAACGCACAATGCAGCTGATTTTCCATATTTTGCTGCTTTTCCACAGCTGCCGTCATGGTGTGATGGTAAAAAGCATAACCATTTCGACCACTCTCTTTTGCATGATACATAGCGGTATCTGCAAAGCGCATAAGGTCATCAATTCCTTTGTCAGCAAGTGGATAAAGCACAATACCTATACTCGCGCCGATACGAAGCTGATGTTGTTTAACCTCTATAGGCTCAGCCAGCAGCTCTAACAGTTTTTCACAGACATGCTCGATGTCTTTAGTCACTTCATCTTCGTTGCCATCAAAAGACTGCAGCAGGATGACAAACTCATCTCCGCCTAATCGCGCGACCGTATCACTGGCTCGTACTTGTTTAGTCAAAATATCCGCTACCTTTTTCAGTAGCTGATCCCCGACACTGTGCCCTAAAGAGTCATTAATCGTTTTAAAGTGATCCAAATCGATAAATAACAAACCATTACATTTACCATTACGCTGACTATTCGCCAAAGAGAGCTCTAAACGGTCATTGAGCAGAGTACGATTAGGAAGCCCTGTCAGACTGTCATGGTTTGCCATATGGCTTATATGGTCCTGAACCATCTTCTGTTCAGAAATATCTGTCGCAGCAAACAACACGACAGGTTCGGAAAAATACTCAAACGGAGCGGCCTGCACAGTAAAGTGCATGGTTTTTCCACTTTTATGAGTCCAAGTAAAGTCACTAATTTCTGCTTCAGTTTGATGTACTTCAACACATCTACGAATCGATTCTAGCTCGGCAACCTCTTCGATATAGGGGTGGAGTTTTAATAAAGCATTGCCAGCGATTTCCTCTACAGGCATCTCATAGAATTCGGCAAACTGGCGATTTGCAAACAGAATATCACCACTTTTATTGATCGCCATGATCAACTGCGGCACCTGGTTGATTAGTTGAGCGAGACGAGCTTCACTCTTAGATAAAGCTTGATGACTCTCCTTAAGTTCATGCACTAAGTTGTGAACGGTAGAGATAAACTCATTACCGGCATGATTCAATAAGCCTAACTCAGTATCTTTATGAACCTCAGGGACATGTAGTTTTATCCCCTTCCTGTCGTCATTTAAGTCGACACTCGCGAACTGACTCGCCAACCTGGCCAAAGGTTTAGTTAATACAGCATGGAAAATCGCAATCAGGCAGATGGCAAGCAGTACATTACGCACTAGACCAGCAATAAAAATGGTTAAAGCGCGCTCAAAGAAAGGTTGAAACGCTTGGTCTTTATTGACGACGACCTGTAGCTTGCCAGGTGCAATATCGACAAAGCCAGGGGCTTGAAGATCAAGTGTATAGGTTTTATGGGCACTGGAGATTTTTTCCGTGAGCCACAGCGTAGATGATTTCTTTACAGGATCAGGGACCACCTGTGATGCCAGTACTTCGCCTAATTCATCCGAAATTTTGACCTCAGCAATAAACGAATATTGCATCAAACCAAAAACAACTTCTTTAGCGAGTGTATGGTCTAGAGTATGAACAGCACGGGTAGCAGGAGGTTTGCTGGCATTGAGGATTTTATGGATAGTTTGGTCAAACTGGCTATCTTGCAGATGGAAATCTTCCAACACTTGCGCAGTCGTCAAAACTAAGCCAATGACAAACGCCATAATGACTGAATATTTGGCCAGCCTAAAAGCTAATCTTTGTTTAACTTTGAAAACTTCTGTCATCCAGATTCCACTGTCTTAACTCTTGCCAGTGAACAAACTCCCTTAATTAGCCATTATCAGCTTAAGAGCCCTCACTTCAGCATAGAATAGATATACTGCTTTAACGTCTTTTTTTATGTTTTTGACGCACTTCTAAACAAGACTGTATAAGACTCGGATCGCGCTCAAACATCCATGGATGCGTAAGACTTAGGAACAGACTTCAAATTTCAATGTTGTGATTTAGTAACTTCCTAGTTAATGCTTCATCTAACTGTAATAAATCTTCATCCTGGATTTCAATACAAGCACAATTATTTGCTTTTAGAAGCTCTTTTTTACGCATCTTAGCAGATAGCTCAGTAGCTGTTACCTGATCTCCCCAATATTCGACATAAAGATGATGCTGAGGCAGATAGAAATCAGCATAAAGCGTTTCAGGAAACGGCAGACGGCGCTTATAAGCATGTGCTAATCCAGAGAAATATAGCCAATTATCAATTAAACGCTCAGCTTCATTTGCAACTTGATGACCATCACAACAGCGAAGCTCTATATCATTTAAACCCGTCTGAACTTCTTCGACCCAATCGATCAACACTTCATGATCTAGAGTTGAATCAGACCATAAAACATAAGGTACACCCGTGGATCTGTTTTCCCGTTGATGAGCACCATTTTTTTCACCTAACGAAGTTACTTGCCAACCTTTTTTATTAGCGCGAATCCAAGCCATCTCTTGAAGAACCTGCTCCATGGCAATACGACTCAGTGAAAAGTGCTTACTTAATTGGGAGAGGCTGAGTAAACCAGCATCGGGACTGGATAACGCTTTATGCTCCGCAACCTCCCTTGGCCATATAATGTATCGACCAAATTTCTGACTTTCACGATACTTACCACCTTCAAACTCACCCTTAGTCGTTAGTTTCCACGCCTCATTTTGACGCTCAATCCATCCTAAGGTTTCTAACTCAGCAAACATCTGCTTCGTTGTTTTCTTGAGTGCCTTAGCTAAGGCTGAAGTCGATAAAGTTTCAAGTATTTCAGACATTCGGTTATCCCAACCAAGTTTAAAAGCTAGCATGAGTAATCATTATGACAGTAAAAGCACTCTAAAATCGCTTTATCACTTATACTTTTCAATAAGCTAAAAGGATGTAACCCAAACTTAATCCCTGACTAAATTAAATTCTGTTCTAATCTAGATCAGAGTTTGCGATCAAAATAATCAAAGGAAACTGATTATGGCTACTGATTCCCCTATCCAATTATTTCGCACCTTAGCTATGTCATGCCTTCTATTAGTAGCACCTACCGCTTTGGCTCAAGAATGGGTCTATTCAGTCGTAGAAGGGGATACTCTGTCAGAGTTTAGCCAAAAACATCTCTACAAAACCTCCTATTGGAAGCAGCTCCAAAAAATTAACAATATTGCTGACCCTAAACGTATCCCTGAAAACACTAAACTTAGGGTGCCTCTAGCGTGGATAAAGTCTGATCCTACCTCTGCCGTTGCGGTAGCAATTGAAGGGGATGCCCAAATAATCAAGCATACTGACAATAGCCAAGAGGTATTGACACTGAAATCAAAGTTTAACTTGGGCGATCAGCTTCAAACGGGTAAGCAAGCGAGCGTCATTGTCCGTTTCGCAGATGGTAGTGAGATGCTTGTGTTACAAAACTCACGAGTTAGTTTTAATCACCTACGCCAATACGGTACAACAGGTATGGTCGATTCTCGAGTTCAACTGATCTCGGGGGAAATAGAAACCGTGGCACAACCACAAAAAGGTGATGGTGCACGTCTAGAGATCCATACCCCTGCAGCTATTTCGGCCGTCAGAGGTACTGAATTCCGTACAGCCTATTCAGCTGATAGCGATACGGCACGTATCGAAGTGCTTGAGGGCGGAGTTGCGGTAAAAGGCGCTAAAAGAACACGTATAGTAAGGTCTGGCTTTGGTACAACCGTTGAAAAAAACCAAGCGCCCAAAGTACCCAAGAAGCTACAACCGGCACCAACGCTACTAGAGCTCCCCGAGGAAATTCAGCAAATTGGTTACGAAGTTCGCTGGAACGAAAATTCAAAAGCAGCCAACTACCGCGCGCAGCTTTCAAAATCAGACCAGATGACAACGATTTTATGGGATAGTCATAGCCCTCGTAACCGGATCAATCTGCCAGACCTCGCAGACAATACTTATTACCTGCAAGTTAGAGCCATCGATCATGATGGCATTGAAGGCTTCGCTACCAATCAAGCAATCATTCTGAATGCACGTCCACAACCGCCATTCCCTATGGCGCCAGCGAATAAAGCAACGCTTAGAGGCCAAACGCCTTTATTAGAGTGGACCCGTTCCAGTGATGCCGAAAACTATATAGTAGAGATAGCAACTGACGCTAACTTCCAAAATATTGTTACATCTGATTCAGGCCTAACCACACCCAACCTAAACCTAACAGGCTTGGCCGAATCACAAACCTATTTTTGGCGTTTGGCAAGCGTTGATAGTAAAGGTGAACAAGGCCCGTACAGCGATACCCGGGTATTTGATGTTAAGCCTATACCGGCTACACCCCAGCCAGAGCTAGAACAAGATGAACAAGAAGTAAAACTGTCATGGGCATCCAGCAAATACGAACAAACATATCAGGTGCAAATTGCCCGCGATCGTAAATTTGCAACTATCCTTACAGATACAACCGTGGCAGAACCAGAAATAGCTATTCCTCGGCCCGAAGGTTATCGCTACATCCGAGTAAGGGCATTGGCCGATGATGGCTATGCAGGTGCCTGGGGTGTAACTCAGGAGCTTACCCCTCCTCCGAGTGATAGTTGGGTTTATGTATTTGGATCATTTGTATTGACCATCTTGTTGTTATGATTAAACGCCGATTACAACAATTAATCATTCTGGGATTACTCTTTCTCAGTATTGTGATCGGCTATAATAGCTCCCTACTCCAACGTGTTGACCTTATTGCTTACGACACCCTGATCTCTCAGGAATTAGATAATCCTCCTGAAAATATCGCAATCATTGCAATAGATGACGCGAGCTTATCGCAATTAGGACGCTGGCCTTGGAGTCGCAGTATCCACGCGGATATGCTTTCACAACTTACAGAAGCTAATACCTCAGCCGTTGCCTTTGATATTCTCTTTTCTGAAACAGACAGTCCAGAAGCCGATCAGGACTTTGCCCGAGCAATAGCCCAACATGGCCGCGTAATCTTGGCTATGGCGCCCGAAAAGACAGACAACCCAGAAGGCATCAAAGAGCTACTACCTATCCCAACTTTAGCTGCGCCCAGTGATGGCATTGGTCATGTAGACACCGAAATAGATTTGGATGGAATTAGTCGAAGAGTTTACCTTTACGCGGGTTTAGGTGATCCTCATTGGCCAACGTTGGGTCTAGCGCTCTATCAAAGCTCCCAAGAGGCACAAACCGATCTCCCCTTTAAGAAATCTGCGTCTCCGTCAGGTTCAGGCTGGCTTCGCCAGATCCCCTTTTTAATTCCATTTTATGGCCCCCCTGGAACCATCCAGCGCTATTCATACATCGATGTACTTAATGGCACGGTGGAACTAGATAAATTATCAGGAAAAACCGTGTTAGTGGGCGCCACCGCATCCGGTATGGGAGATGCGATAAGCACACCTGTATCCGGCCAACATCAGCGTATGCCTGGTGTTGAATTAAATGCCAATATTGCTGCGGCATTAATGGATAAACGCTTTTTATTTGAGCTTACGCCGACCGTTCATCTAATCATCACCTTAGGGCTGGCCCTGACCGTTTTACCTTTTATGTATCTGTTACCGCGTCGCTATTATCCGTTAAGCATCCTTTTTGCCATTGCAGTAACCGTTACGCTGACAATCACTTTATTTAATGAACTAAAACTCTGGTTCTCACCAACAGATGCACTAGCGCTACAAGCTCTCTTTTTTATGTTCTTGAGCTGGAAACGCTATAACGCCTCGCAGCGACAGATCACTAAGCTCAATAAAGAAGTTTATCAGCAACTGAATTTTGATCCGATTACTCACCTACCGAATCGAGAGATGATAAAAAGCCAGCTTGATACTGCTATCGGTGAAGCCCAAGTGGGTGAAATCATCGCCTTTCTGGTGATCCAACTGAGCGGGATTAAAGAGGTTAATAACCGCCTCAGCATCTCGGCAGGTGATAGCGCACTGAATATAGCGGCCCAGCAAATAAAAACCGCCGTGGGTTTCCATTATCCTGTTGCACGTTTAGGTGGGATTGAGTTTGCTGTGATGTTACCTAAGCAGACTGATCACAGTAATGCAGAGCAAATAGGCCGCCGTTTACTACAGTTGCTCCGTCTTCCTTGCCAACTAGAAGACCAGCATTTCTTCTTTAAACCTTCAATCGGCATTAGTTTGTATTCCCAAGACGGCAGCGAATGCGAACCGTTAATCAATAATGCCTACACGGCCATGCAGAAAGCCAAATCAAACCCTAAACGGGAACTCTGCTTTTATTCTACAAGCCTGAAACAACAAATCATCGACGAATCTTCGTTAGTTGCCGATCTCCATCAAGCCTTGAGCCAAGATCAATTTGAAGTTTATTACCAACCTCAAGTGTTGAGCTTGACCGGGCAAGTTATCGGCCTAGAAGCCCTATTACGCTGGAAACACCCAACGCGCGGACCTATTTCCCCAGCAGTATTTATACCAATCGCCGAGAAAAGCGGTTTGATCATCAACATTGGTGAATGGGTTATGGAGACCGCCTGTCGCCAAGCAGCCACATGGAATTGGCAAAATGACAAGCCGATACGCATCGCCGTCAACTTATCGGCTGTGCAGTTCCGTGACGAACAACTTATCGAAAAAATTGAACGTATACTGCAACAGACTCAGTTATCCCCAGATTTGCTAGAAGTAGAGCTAACAGAGTCAGCCTTGATGGATGATCATCAAGAAACCATCACGACTCTAACTCGCCTCAAAGCTATGGGCATACAAATCGCAATCGATGATTTCGGTACGGGCTACTCCTCCTTAAGCTATCTGAAACAGTTCCCGTTAGATCGCATCAAAATCGACCAAAGTTTTGTCCGCGATTTAGATGAAAGCGCTGAAAGCGCAGAGATAACCCAAGCAATTATCACTATGGCACGAAGTCTCAAACTTCAGATCATTGCGGAGGGTGTAGAAACTCAGCAACAACGAGGTTTCCTGCTAACCCAAACCTGTGATGAGCTACAAGGTTTTTACTTTAGTAAACCACTTCCTTCTCACGAAATATCCAAACTCATCAACCAATCTCGCTACCTCACCCCTGATGATAGAAGCCAAAAATCCGATTGAACCGCTTTTAATCTTCTACCGTTCAACGTATATATAACGGGTTAATTCTGGAGATTTAAAATGAGCCAAAACGTTCTACTCATCTACACTGGCGGCACAATCGGCATGCAAGCCTCTGATAAAGGCTATGTACCTATGGGTGGATTTGAGGATGTCATTCGCAGCAGACTGGCACATTCTCACCATTCAGCCCTGCCTGATTTTGAGATGATTGAACTCAATCCGCTCATCGATAGTGCTAACCTTGAACCATCACACTGGAACAAGATCGCTGATTTAGTTATCCAACACTATGATAAGTATGATGGTTTTATCGTCCTGCATGGCACTGACACCATGGCTTACAGTGCCTCTATGCTGTCATTTATGCTTCAAGGGTTAAACAAACCTGTGATATTTACAGGTTCGCAAATCCCTCTGTCTGAGTTACGTAATGATGCGCTAGATAATCTAATCACATCGATGATTTTGGCGGCATTTCATCCTGTAAATGAAGTTTGCATCTACTTTAGCGGAAGACTTTTACGCGGAAACCGCGCGAGTAAAGTGAAAGCAACTGGACTAGATGCCTTCGATAGCCCTAATTTCCCTTGGCTTGGTCAGATCGGTTTACATATTGAGTTACACAGCCGGCTTTTTATTCCTGCAGATAAAGAGAATTTTGTCTCACCAACTTTTGATCCTAAAGCGGTGTCTATCTTGCCGATCTATCCTGGCATCTGTGGACAACTAGCATCTAGCATTCTCGAAAGTGAAGGATTAAAAGCAATTATCCTTAGAAGCTATGGCGTTGGTAATCTGCCCGATAGCAACAAAGCGTTATTGAGTGCTTTACGTAAAGCTCACGAAAATGGGATTGTTATCGTTAATATCAGCCAATGCTTACAAGCGGATATTCTCCAAGGACAATATGCCTGCAGCGAAGCTTTAAATGAGATCGGTGTTATTTCTGGGGGAGAGATGACCTTAGAAGCAGCCTTCTGCAAGCTTCATTATCTGTTAGCAAACAAGTTATCTGCGGAAGATATTCGGAAACAGTTCCCTAACAGTCTGTGTGGTGAAATAGATACTGATTAGCAATTAGGGGATATCAATTTCCTCTAACCATGCTTGTTCATCAGGCTCTAAATATACCTGCTCAAGCAGTTCAACCGCCCAACGTTCCTGCTGAGCAATGTTTTGCAACATAGCAATCGCCATCACTTTTACAGCAGGTACAGGGCTCCAAATAGAACTATTAAGGCAGCGCCAGTGATTATTATCACGTATTTTAGGACGCTCAATCTGTTGCGTGCAAACATCACAAATCATGATGCAATGTTCAAAGTTTGGCTCCGTCAAAATAGGAGGCACCTCAAATATGCCTAATTTAACGCCTTGGGCATTACATAATTCACAATGAGAACTGCAACGGCGCACCAGATCTTTGCCAAATAACGATAAACCGTGATGTCTCTCCTGATATCGTGCGTGACCTCTGGACATAATACATCTCCTTCTCCTTCCCTATTTAAGAAATAGCATAAACGCTGCTATATGAAAGAAATCTAAAGAAATAATGGCGAGAGTCTCTGAGCCTTAAATAACAAGGGGCGATACCATGAACGGTATCGCCCCTTTCTGCCGGATGGATACTCCGACTAATCGGCCTTCTCAGGCAAAAGGTCTATCTATATCATGCAGCCTGTTGATGATCCCAGTGCAGGTGAATAATCTCGACTAACGCTTTAGGGCAATGCTGCCGTATCAACTTATGAGTTTCCGTCATTCGCTCTGCGGGAATATCCACCATGACTAGCACACCCCCTTGCTGTAAAGCATGCTTATACTTTGCCAACAAATGTACCGGAGTGTCTTCACCAACCAGCTTTCCGAGCCATCCTCCTAAACCTATTCCAAGGATGCTACTTATGACCACTGTGCCACCGCTGACTACTGAGCCAACCGGACCTAGCACTGTGGTTGCCACAAGGCCAGCTGCGAGGCCAAAACTGCCTCCTGCAACCATGCCCCAATCTAGATCATTTTCACGTTCAGTTGTTTCTATGTCGGTCGCGGCGCGCGCTGATATTTTCTCGATTAGAGATGCGTCTTCAGCAATAAAGTGAATAGATTCGTCTTCGATCCCAACCGCCAGAAAGTCAGCCACAACAGAATTTACTTGTGACACCGTAGGGGCGAGAAACACTAGCCTTCTCATAACCCTTAACCCTAGAAACAACACTTTTAGAGTATAGTTTATACCCTTTTTTCTGCTGGTGATTAGCGCGATTTGCACCGTATAATGCTTGAAATTTTTTCACGCAGAGGATTGGACAATGCTGCACATAGGGACCCCTTTATCAACTTCAGCTACCCGTGTATTAATGTGTGGTGGTGGCGAACTAGGTAAAGAAGTTGTCATCGAATTACAACGTTTGGGAGCGGAGGTTATCGTTGTAGATCGCTACCCAAATGCGCCAGGAATGCAGGTAGCTCATCGTAGCCACGTTATCTCCATGCTAGATGGCGAAGCACTTCGTAAAGTGATCGAAGAAGAGAAGCCAGATCTTATCGTTCCAGAGATCGAAGCGATCGCTACAGATACACTGGTTGAGCTAGAAAACGAAGGCTTCAAAGTAGTACCTACGGCTCGCGCTGCTCAACTGACGATGAACCGTGAAGGCATCCGTCGCCTAGCTGCTGAGGAGTTGGATATTCCAACATCTCCATACCAGTTTGCAGAAACCTACGAAGAATACAAAGACGCGATTACAAACGTAGGGATCCCATGTGTTGTCAAACCTATCATGAGCTCTTCTGGTAAAGGTCAAAGCACGATTAAATCAGAAGACGAAGTAGAAGCAGCTTGGCAATATGCTCAAGAAGGCGGTCGCGCTGGTAAAGGTAAAGTGATTGTCGAAGGCTTTGTCGATTTCGATTATGAGATCACGCTTTTGACTGTTCGCCACGATAGCCAAACAAGCTTCTGTGAACCCATTGGTCACGTTCAAGTGGGTGGTGATTACCGCCAGTCTTGGCAACCTCAAGAGATGAGCGACAAAGCGCTAGAAGTCTCTAAAGATATCGCAGAGAAAGTCACAGCAGCACTTGGCGGTCACGGCATCTTTGGTGTTGAGCTATTCATCAAGGGCGATCACGTTTACTTCAGCGAAGTATCACCTCGCCCACATGACACAGGCATGGTAACGATGATCTCTCAAGATCTATCCGAATTTGCGCTACATGCACGTGCAATTCTAGGTTTGCCAATCCCGAATATTCATTTCCACGGCCCTTCTGCATCCAGTGTTATTTTGGTTGAAGGTGAATCCAAACAAGCACGTTTTGGTAACCTTCAACAGGTACTTGCAGAACCTAACACTCAACTACGTTTATTCGGCAAGCCTGAAGTAACAGGCCAGCGCCGCATGGGTGTGGTATTAGCGCGAGACAACAGCGTGACAGAAGCTAAAGAGAAAGCGATTCGTGGTTCTACCGCGATGAATGTTGAGCTTTAATAGTTCAAACTTTCCTAATTCAGGCAGATATTCGTATCTGCCTGAATTTTATGGAACCTTTAGCGTTTCTGGATTACTAAGTACAAACGCTCAAAACTAATAAGGATAAGCGAAATGGCTGAACCAAAATGTCCAGAATGTATGGTAGAAGGTATTGAACACATTGTCTCTAAAGACAGTACCGAACAAGCCAAAGACAGCCATGCTTGGTTCCAAGTCGCTTATTGTGACAGCTGTGGACATATCTACGGCGTATTTGCAAAACACACCATTCCAGCAGGCAAGAAAGGTCCGCAACTTGTCCTGAACCGCTAAAAAAGTGGACCTGATTTAGAAAATAATCAGGTGCATGATTCCCCTAACTGTCATACCAAACAAACCACCGTATACGGCATATCTAATGACTTGCCCAATACGTTTGCCGGCAGCTGCAAAGATAGCGACACCGAGAACATCAAGTGGGTTAGTTGCAAAACCAGCCATACGGTTTAGCTCATTGATGGTGATTAAGCCCTGATTGACCAAATCGATCGTCACGCCCATAAAGGCCGTGCCACCAGCAATAAACTTAGTCACCAATGGAAGTACTGTGGCCTCAGGTAAACCTATCAAACCCAGCGCAGGCGCCAGTGCCGAGCTTAACAAACCAATCGCTCCAGTTACCTTTAAGATATTGACGAAGCAGATCGCTAAAATCAGCATCGGCAGCATATCGAGAACAAGCTTCATCCCCTCTTTACCGCCTTCACCCAGCAGTTGCATAACCGACTTTTTACTGCCAGCATCCGCTGCTATCTCAGTTTCTTGAGTATCTGGATCGGTCAGGTTTCGCGTTAAAAGGTAATAAGTAAAAGCTGCAGCGGCTAAGCCCCCCACAACAGAGGTAAGCAAGGTCACACCTAAATCCAAACCAACTGCGCTCAGCGGGAAAGTCGCATTGGCTTGCGACATCGCTAACACCATCGCTAATGTTGCTGCGATATAACGGCGGGAAGTACCATTTTTATCCATTAAGGTTAAGGTTGCTAAAGGCGCGATAAAGCTTACAAACAGTAGCTTCAACATCGCCAATACACCTAGACCTGGAATACCAAAGATGCGAGAAACCGGGGCCAACACATTAGAGATCCAGCAAAGTACACCTTTCGCCTCTAATAGCTTCATGAGTGACAGCATCACAACCATGATAGGCAGTAGGATATACAGCCCCATATCTAAACCAGAACGGCCAGATTCAAGAATTAGCTCAACAATTTGATCCACAGGGGCAAGGTCTCTGAAAAGTGGTTAGGCCGGGAATTTTACCTAGCCCTTACCCCTTAAACCAGCTATTCCTAATATTTTTTGTCAATTGGTAAGACCAATATCAAAGATCGTAAGGTTCGATCTGGAAAGCTTCCATGATATAACCCGAAGTAGCCATATCATTGCTGACGGTCTCAGTATTAATACGCCCAGTTACCCAAACGGCATCATAGAGATTTTCAACATGAGTGCCCGGCTCAAAATTGACGTGGATGATTTGGTTCGACGGTGGTGGTGGAACATGAATACAAGCTCCAAAATAAGGCACCAAAAAGAAGGTCGTTACGGTTTGGCCTTCAGATTCTAAAGGTACAACATAACCAGGAATCCTGATCATTTTTCCATCGACCTCAGGAACGATTGGAGCAGACTGCATCGCAGCCATCATCTGATCCAACAACTCCTGCGCTTTGGGATCAAAATCATCGATCATGGCCATCTCATCAGTGATACCCAAAAGCTCATCTAACGAGAAGTCTGCAGGCATTAACTGCTCCCACTCAACCTCTTCTACTTTTTCACCATTTAGCATATTTGCCGCAACAACATTACTTAACGCCAACAAAATCAGGCTAAATAGCCAAACGGGGAATCGCCCAATGAGCATTACACTCTCCACTAAATTTTAACTGCTACACCATCCGCTAAGGATTGTTTGTACGCTCGATATCCAGGTACAGCACCAACCACTGTGCCAGATACCAATAGCACAGCAATGAGCTGCCATTGCCATAAGGTAGGCCCAGTAATACTTAACCAAACACCAAATTCTGTCTGGAGCCAAGGTGCTAATAATAGCAAGTTTAAGTACAACAAGAGCATTCCCAATATAATACTGATCGCTGTAACGAGAAAAGATTCCAAAATTAGTAAAGATAATATCTGCCAGAGACGCGCACCCACCGAACGAAGAATAGCTATCTCCCTGCGTCTCTCATTAAGGCTGGCTAACAGCAAGGTCATCAAACCTAGCATGCTGGATATGATCACAAGGCCAGACACCACCAGCAAAGCTTGTTCTGCCAAAGAGAACATCTGCCATAAAGACTGTAATGCCAACCCGGGAATAATCGCTTGTAATGGTTCTTTTGGGTATTGATTGATAGATCTTTGCAGGTGGAAAGTAGAAAAGCGGGATGTTAGCCCGAGCATAAACGCCGTGATCTGCTTTGGCTGTAGCTTGCTGAGTTGCTCTTCCCTGTAAGCCCCGCCAGATCCGGGTATTTGCACCCCTGCTTTCCAATCGATATGAATCGCTTCAATAGCCGCTAGACTCACGTGCAGTGTTTGATCTACAGGGGTCCCTGTAGGCTCAAGAATACCAACGACTTTAAAAGGCTTATCATCATGCTCAACAAGAGAGGCGTTACCGCGACCATGAGCGATCACAACAGAATCACCTAACTTGTATTGCAGTTTCTCGGCGACATCAGAGCCAATGACAACATCAAACACGCCTTCAAACTCTTTGCCTTGCTCCAAAGCTAAAGGTTGTTTTTTGCCGTAACGAAAGTACTTAAAGTAATCAGATGAAGTTCCTAATACTGGGTACCCACGATGGGAATCACCCAATGAAAAAGGAATGCTCCAAGCAACCTTTGAATGACGACTAATCGCCTGATAGCTACTCCACGAGAGATTATTGGTAGCATCGCCTAAGCGGAACACCGAATAGAGCAATAAGTTGATGGAACCACCTTTCGCCCCAACAATCAGGTCGGTACCAGATACAGTGGAGGAGAAACTGCTTTTAGTTTGAGTCCTCAGCGTGTCTACCGCCATAACCAGCATGATACTTACGCTGAGCGACAAGACAGTGAGTAGGATAGTACTCTTACGATTAAGTAAGCTCTGCCAAGTTAAACGAAATAAGATCACAACGTGAAGCCCCCATCAGTACTAGGAACTAATCGTTCAACCCTCGAGAAGTACTGCTCTAAGTTTGGATCGTGACTTACCATCATCAAGGCAGCTCCAACCGATTCACACTGCTTACATAAAAGCTGCATAAACATATCTCTATGTTCAGTATCTAAAGCAGAGGTTGGTTCATCCGCAATAATCAGCTCAGGCGAGCCAAGCATCGCCCTAGCCACAGCCACACGTTGCTGTTGACCTGTTGAAAGCGCTAGCACCTTGCGTCCTTTGGTAAGGCTATCGCCCAACCCCAATTCCTGCAGAAGATAGTTAGCACCTTCGCTAACGCTGCCGTACTTTTCTTCGGCTCTCGTTTTACGAGAAGCTGAGAAATGGCAGGGCAACGTGACATTGTCGATCAGATCAAGATGAGGTAACAGATTAAACTGTTGAAATATAAAACCTATGTGGTCGGCACGAAAACGGTCCATCTTCCGAGAAGTAAAAGTGCTCACATCTTGCTCTAGTATTTTGATAGAACCAGAAGATGGAGCAATCATACCACCCAACAGATTGAGCAATGTACTCTTACCACTTCCTGAAGGGCCTTTAATAAAGACACTTTCGGCCTGCTTTAACTCAAAATAAGGAACCGTGATCCCGTGTGTATGACGGTTCCATCTAAAAGTTAAGGCATCAATTTCAACAGCACTTGGCATTTTGATTCCTTGATTAAAGCTCTAAGACCCTCTGCTTAGGCGTGAGTTCAACAGAGCGGATATCGGCACCATTTAGCACGTTTACTTTCACAGTTTCCATATGAGGGAAATGGCTAAAGAAATTTAATGTTACTGCATTTATTTTCGCAGGGTTAACACATTGGAAGTGATAATGCGCTGTAATGTTGCGATGCGTTTCTTCACCGTGATCATGATGCTTTTCATGGTCATGATGGTCTTCATGTTTATGATCGTGGTGATCAGAATGATCATGGTGACCATCATGCTTGTGATCGTGGTGATCAGAATGATCATGGTGACCATCATGCTTGTGATGGTCATCTTTATGACCATGGTGCTTATCATGATGAGCTGCATGGTTATGATGTGCGTGCTCATCTTCCTCTTCACCGATCGTTACTTTAGTGTCATCAATAATACATAGCGCATCGTCTGGAAATTTAACGCGAGCATAAGCATCTTTTAGCTGCTTAGTGGCACTCTTAATTTTTTGTTTGTCTTCAGCACTGACCGCTTCGTGCTCAAAACCGGCAATGTTCATTAGAGGGGAACGTAGTTCCATCTCCGCAACGTTACCTTCAATAACAAAATTTAGCTCGGCAATACCATGAACATGAGCTTCATGTTGATGGCTTTCAGCCATAACAGAACTTGCTAACACGGCTGTAGATACCGCCGCTAAACGAAAAGCTTTATTTAAAATCATCTCTAAACCATCGGCACAGTTAAAGTTGTTATAACATAACAATATGCTATAGTTACTCAACTTAAATCCATGACCGTTTACTCGGTATTCTCATCCGTTTGAGTCTGTTTAATTAAGCAAGCTAAACGAATCAAAGCGCCGCGACGAGCCTCGTTCCAAGCATGTGCAAAACTTAAACGTAAACAATTACGATACTGATTTTGTGCTGTAAACAAATTACCTGGAGTGATTAATATGCCTTCACTTCGGGCTTTTAAATACACCGAAGTCAGATCGTAGCTGTCTTCCAATTCTACCCATAAGGTCAAACCACCTTGCGGTTGGCTCACTCTAATCACACCTAATTCGCCCCACTCCTGAGAGAGTAACTGAATAAGCTGATCTCTCTGCTGCTGCAAAAGCATCTTTTGCTTTTTCAGATGTTTCTCATAAGCACCCTCTTTGAGGAAATCGACCAAACCTTGTTGAGTAAATTTATTTAGGGCGAGAAGGTTCACCATTTTAAGGCGCATCAACTGCTTCTGTTCAGCTGCAATAATCCAACCCAAACGAAGCTCTCTTGAAACGGACTTAGAGTAAGAACCACATAGAATCACACGGTTTTCACGGTCCATACTTTTTAATGGTGGGACGCGCTGACCAAAGGCTAAGTCGCCGTAAATATCATCCTCAACCACAACAAAATCGTGTTTACTCGCCAAAGATAAAAGATGCTCACGCGCAGAGACCGACATCAAAGCGCCACTCGGCGTCGCAAATGACGGCGTCACTATGCAGGCTTTAATCTCCCACTCTTCTAACGCCTGTTCCAGCGCCTCTGTCGACATGCCAGTATGGGAAGAGACGGGGATTTCCAGCACTTTTAACCCCATGCTTTCGATAAGTTGTAACACGCCATAAAAGCCTGGTGATTCAACCGCAACAATGTCTCCAGGTTCACAGCTTAATTGCAAAGCCAACGAAAGCGCATGCTGACAGCCAGCGGTAATAGTGACGTCTGCGGCACTAAAGTGACATCCTGTTCGACGATAACGCTCCGAGAGGTGCTCTCTCAGCTCCAATAAGCCGGATGGTTCATCATAATATTGGTGGTCATTACATTTCTGTCGGCGTAACGCTCTGCCAATGCTTCGATTCAGCTCAGTAATACCCACCGGCATATCCATATAGCCTTGCTCTTGTGGAAAGATATCGAATGCAGCATTACGCTCCATAATGTCGCGAATAAGATCACTCATATCGACGAGTTGAGGCGCAACGGATAGTTCTGGGCGGGAGGGTGTAGGATGGGCTTTAGGCAAACTACAGACATAAAAGCCTGATTTAAAACGAGACTCGATCAAACCCGCCGCTTCCAAGCGTTGGTAAGCATGAATTACCGTGGCTTTAGATAAGCCCTGTTGTTCACACTGAACGCGGATCGAAGGTAGTTTACTCCCCGCGGGTAGATCGCCATTTTTTATCGAATCGGCTAATGCCTGCTCTAAATTTTGGTACAGAAAATCCATAATCCCTCCACAATCTGTACCTATTATAATTATTTTTTTTAAACCTGCCCCTATAATTTGCATTCCTGTACAGTTGTTCACAATCACCGATGAGCAAAGTGAGCACAACATGCAACAACAAGGTAACAGTGAGATTCCTATCACTATGATTCAGGAAGCTCCCCCTCTTCCCGGCAACGGAAAATTTCATGTTCGTCTAGTCGAAGGCTTCTATCAAAACCTTAGGCGCTTCACCAGCTGGCCAATGCTGGCACTCTTCTTTGGACTTGTATGGGTTCGTATTAATGGTGATCCACTGGTTTTATTTGACTTTGAAAGCCACCGTATTTTCCTTTTTGGTGCAGAATTTTCTTGGTACGACCTACCGGTATTAGCGGGTTTATTGATTGCTGGGGCCAGCCTGTTGTTTTTTATGGCCGTCGGCTGGGGGCGTATCTGGTGTGGCTTTGCCTGCCCTCAATCAATCTGGACTTGGATCTTTATCCGCATCGAAGATTGGACCGAAGGGCGCGCCGCGCTACGATCAAAATCTGAAGATAAATCCCTAACAGGCGTTCGACTGGTTCGACGCGTTCTGAAACATGGCCTTTGGCTCCTCGTTTCAGTCGCTACAGCGATTACGTTTAGCGGCTATTTCGTACCTATAGAACAGCTACTGCAATCGATCTTCAGCTTGGAAGCTTCGCTCTTTGTATTTACGTGGATTATCTCCATGGCACTGCTCACTTACTTCAATGCGGGGCTTGTCCGCGAAAAAGTATGTTTGCATATGTGCCCATACTCCCGCTTCCAAGGAGTGATGTTTGACGAGGATACACGTACCGTCGCTTATAACCCTCTACGCGGAGAGCCTCGTACTCACCTACGCGGTAAAGAGGAAAATCCTGGCGATTGTATCGACTGCGGTATCTGCGTTCAGGTTTGTCCTACTGGAATAGACATTCGAGATGGGTTACAAGCCGCATGTATCGATTGCGGTGCCTGTATTGATGCCTGTGATAACGTCATGACTAAGTTAGGTCGACCAACTGGACTCATTGAGTTTTATTCTGAAAAACAGCTACAAGCTATTGAGACGAATACACCGAAAGAAGCACCGCCGAAACAACCAATCCTGCGCCCAAGATTGATTGCTTATATGACCATTCTGATTATTACCGTATGGGGTGTTGTTTACGGTATGCATAACCGCACAGAGTTGTTAATTGAAGTAGCTAGGGAACGTGGTCAGCTTTACCAAGTGGTAGGTAATGAGGTCTGCAATAGTTACCAAATCGAGTTGGAATCCTTCTTGCCTGATTTGAAACAGCTCTCTGTTAGCGTTCAAGGTGTGGATAGCGATCAGCAGTTCAAACTTAAAGGTCCTGCAAAGATTGAATTAAACAAACAAAATGCGATCAAGATTTATCAAGTCTGTGCGGTACCGAGCAACTTAGATAAAAGCACGCAGATCCAGTTTAATTTTAGAAACGAGACTTTCTATACCTATAAAGCGAGTACTTTCCTTACTCCCTAATGTAGGACAACCTCTTCGATCATAATTAGGTGAATTTTAGGGTGCCTACCAACCCTACCCCACAGCGGTTGGTAGGATCTACAGTTCGAGAGGGCCTGATTATGATTTTCCCCAATTGCCGGTAATCACTGCCGGCAATTTTTTTATTTTGTTCAAACTACCCTTCAGCTAAACGTTCTTTTTTCTGACGTGACAGACGTTTGATTTCGTACTCGCGCTTAGATGCACTGGAACGATCAATATGTTCCTCTTGCCAATAAAGTGATACTGGCCTGCGTACCCTTGTGTATTTAGCCCCGCCCACCAGCTCGCCATTATGCTGGCGAATGCGACGTTCAAGATCTGTCGTGATACCTGTGTATAGGGTTTCATCCGCACAACTCAGAATATACACATACCAATTGCTCTCTTTATCCTTCAAAAATTCACTCTCACTCTAAACACATAACCTAAGCAGTATATTTTCCCCATGAGTTTCTTAAAACCAGAAAAGCATTCAAACACAAGACGGCTATAGGAAGCACCAATGTAAGTACCTACATACACTATAGATCCAATAATACCTAAGCTTTATTTTCCCTTTCTACATAAATTAAAACAATGATTACACACAATGAAAATCTACGTAAAAACGATGTGGACAGAATCTGCTAGCTCTTTTTGCTGGAGAATCAAGTGGAAATTAACCGATTGAAAAATAAGCATTTTAAATAGTGAATAATTTTACAACAACTAACGCAAACTCCGCGCCTATGCTACTTGCAGCAAGCTACCCAAAACTTATTAAGAAAGTTATCCACAGATTTTATGTATAACTAAATATGACCGCCATCGGTTTATTCTCATCCCTAAAAATACTTCTACGAATAACTGCTAGTCTAAAAATAACTGGATCATTTGTTTATAAAGGCATAGCGATGAAACAAACAACCTTAAGCGCTGACTGGCAAAGCTGGGTCGAGGAAAATAGAGCTCGTAACTGTGACCTTGATGAGATGGTTGAGATTCTCAAACAAAATGGGTTTAGTAGTGAAACTGCTATGAGTGCCGTTTATAAGCAACAAGACAAGGCTAATTCATCACCAAAACCACTATTTACTGGAATCGTTTTCTACACAAGCAGAGCGATGGTGCTCATCTCTCTGTTGTTTAAGATAGAAAACTTAGCTAAGGGAGCTACTTCCATTTGTTGGGTGTAGGAGGAGATAAAAAGAAAAACCTTTAAAAATCAGTCTTTTCTTTGTACTCGCACAAATCTTCGATTAGACAAGAACCGCATTTAGGCTTTCGAGCAACACAGGTATAACGACCATGTAAAATGAGCCAATGATGCGCATCGATCAGAAACTCTTTTGGAACAAAACGCATAAGCTTCTGTTCAACTTCATTCACGTTTTTACCTGGTGCTATCTTAGTACGGTTTGAGACCCGAAAAATGTGAGTATCTACAGCCATGGCTGGCTGACCAAAAGCGGTATTTAAAACCACATTTGCTGTTTTACGCCCTACACCAGGCAGCGCTTCTAAATCAGCACGGTTATCTGGTACTTCTGACCCATGCTTGTCGACCAAGGCCTTACAGGTCTTGATCACATTCTCAGCTTTAGTGTTAAACAAACCGATGGTTTTAATATATTCCTTTAAACCATCTACACCCAAGGCATAGATCGCCTCTGGAGTATTCGCTATGGGGTAAAGCTTGCGAGTTGCTTTGTTCACGCCCACATCCGTCGCCTGAGCAGAAAGGATAACGGCAATCAGAAGTTCAAATGGGGAGCTGTATTCTAGCTCAGTCGTAGGATGAGGGTTATCTTCACGCCAACGGGTGAAGATTTCGTGCCTTTTTTGCTTGTTCATTACTAAATATCTTGAAGTGCTTTAGTTGTAATCACCGAAAAGACTGACCCAATTACGGCCGCTCTGTTTAGATTTGTAGAGCGCCTGATCAGCTTCTTCTAGCCATTGCGTAGGCGTTTGTTGCTCGTAATTTAGCTCAGAAACACCCAAGCTAATGGTAACTTTTAATTGATGTTCGGCATAAGGCACAACGAGGCTCTCTATACGAGAACGTAGGCGCTCAGCAAAGATCATAGCATTTTCACCGTTCGTACCAGTCAAAATCGCTCCAAACTCTTCTCCACCATAACGTCCGAGAAAGTCGGTTTTACGCGCTTGATCTTTTAGCGCTTGAGCCACAGCACGAATAATTTCATCCCCAGCTTGATGCCCGTAGGTATCGTTCACTCGCTTGAAGTGATCGATATCAAACATCACTAAACTGCTGACTTCCTGACTACGGTTAAAGCGCTCAAATTCTTGATTAAGGCATTCTTCCCAGTAGCCTCGATTGTTCAGACCCGTTAATCGATCTTCTCGACTTAACGCTTTTAACTGATCGTTAGCCTGTTGCAATTCAATCTGGCCAGTTGCTGTATCCGTAACGTCGTAAATCAAGATCCCTACATGATCAACCTCTCCTGTTGGAGACGTTAGTGGAATCAAGGTGACGTTTTGATACATGAATGGAGCACCGCCCGTAATCGGACGATTGCTCTTAAAATGAAAAAGGTAAGGTCGCTGTTCCCAAGATATATACGCAGGGTTTCTTAACAAAAAAACTGATTCCAATTTTTGCTTTAACCATCGACAAGGAAGCTCTGGAAATTTAGCAAAAATAGAATGCTCTGTTAGCTTCACGGCGGATATGCCGGAATGGTTTTCCATGAAGCCATTCCACAGCTTAATGAGACCAGCCCGATCTACAACAACCAGACCTACTTCAAGGTTTTGAATCAGCCCTAAAGTCCAATGCAGTTCATCGATCTCTTGGAAGTTTTGACTATTCATTCAAAATAACTCGCAATCTTCTGTAATGCAGGTAATGAATCGGTGGTAAAAGCTAAAACGAGCTCACACTGAAAGTCATATTCCGGTAGCTGATAATCAACGGAAATAGTCATGGTTTGACCTAAAGATCCCACTTGATCACAAACCCTATCAACATCATGCAATATATTTGGAGTTGCGCGACTAAAAGAGAGATCTAGCTGTTGAGCAAAACCCGATATGAATGCCCCGATTAGAGCATTCGCAAGTGACATTAATAGATCAGATTCAGAATATTCTCCATTCTCTGTCATCCCCATCAGCCTTGCCACACGATCTAAATTACCGGTTTGCAGCAATAACAATGCCTCACCTGCTACACCCGAGCCAATAAAGCCCTGACTAATGAGTTCATGCTGATTATCTGACGCGATTTTAAGCTGATTAGCTAGCGCTGAAGCCTCAACCATTCTAACTATAGGAATAGGCAGATGGACAAATGTCTTTAACAAACTGCCTAACATACTGCCAGCCTGCCCCATCGCAACATTCGCAATCTCTTGATAGTACTCAGGTAAAGCTAACGGAGTGTCAATCTGCTCTTCTACAATAACTGGATGTTCAAGTTCGCTTAACAGGCCAAAGCGTTGCAGAACCTCGCAGATAACTTCTGGAGATGTGGGCTTTTTTATAAAAGCCAGTGCGCCGAGTTCTTCTACCCTTGACTGTGCTTCCGGCTGAATATCACCGGAGACAACAATCACCATTGTGGGCAGATCATCTTGGCGGATACGCTCAAGCGCCTGATAGCCATCCATAATAGGCATGGTCAGATCAAGAAAGAGAATATCCCCTTTGCCGGCCCTAATTGCTTCAAGACCTTCTAGACCATGTTCAGCAAACGTTACTTCGACATTCCATCCACGCAGGGCGGATGCCATTTGTTTACGTGCTAAACGGGAATCATCACAAATAACTACAGGAACAGGCTGGCTCACAATCCTTCCTAAAGAATAATAACCAAGGAAAACAGTAAGCTAACAGCCTAATGTATGCCTTAGCAGAAAACAATTCTGCTAAGGCAATAGAAAGGAAATAAACCAGATGTAAGGTTTGTTTATTTTTGACTTAGGATCTGGAAAGAGTTTGCCATCGCTTCAAATTCAGGGAGTTCTTTTTCAAAGAAATACAACGCTGGCGATTCATAGCTTAAGGTGTAGAGACTTTTTTCCGTAACGGTGCCGTAGACCAGCACCTTAAAAACTAAGCCGTTGGGGTTAGTTGCATTTAATGTCAATTTAAACCCATCATTTCCATTAATATCCATAGGAACTAATTGGTTTTTCTCAACCGTTAAACCAGATTGTTGGGCTTTGAGGTTTTCTACGAAATGATCCGCGACCTCATTCACTAAAGCATCAGACTTTAATTTTACATCGATAAATTCAAAAGGCTTGTCTAAAGAGCTTTCACGAAAGTTTACCCATTGAAGTGCAGGCCCCTCTTTTGTTAATACAATAGTGTTCTCTTTAGAATCATTATATTCAACCCACCCTCCTGGGATAGTTACTTCAAAATCCTTGCCTTTATTCTGTACAGTAGACTGCGTCTCTGGCAAGCGTGTAAAGACTTGGCACCCCGCTAGTACAAACATTAAACTAAGGATGACTAACTTCTTCATAATACGATTCCTTTCTTACTGCATTTTCTTTAAATAGTATTCCGCAAAGGCTGTATCAGCCGTAGCAGATGCAAATTTTAAATATTGTTCTAAATGATTTTTGGCTAATTCATTTTGTTTACGTTTAATAAAATGAAAACCAAGTTCTTTATGTGCCTCAGCAAACTGCGGTTTCTTTTCGACTTCAGCAATCAATAGCTTTTCCGCCTTATCAGAACTGTCATCATCTGCCTTCTTTAGTAACGCCAGTGCCTTCAGATAGTTCAACCGATCCTGATAGATTCTTTCCGCACCTTGGTCTTCCAAGGTAGCTAATACAGCATTAACTCGACCTGCTGCTAACTTTTCCTTTAAAACTGGCTCTCGGATTCCACCAACAATTGACTGATAGCGTTCAAAGCCAATCTCACCTTTGGCTTGATCAGTTAAATCGGCGTTTAATGTTTTAAAGTTACCAATACGCTCTTGCAGCTTAGGGTGACTTGCAAAAAAGTAAGGTTCATCAATATCGTTAGCTTTGACTTCACGAGCTAGAATTTCAAAAGCTCTGGTTGCTTCAGATGTTGCATAGCCTGCCTTTCTCAAACGTTCAAAACCCAAATTATCAGCTTCCGTTTCATGCTCTTGTGAATAACCACTTATAGAGTTCATCGCAACAAGTTGACCAGCAAGCGGGATACCAATCATAGAAACAGCAAGCGCCCACCCCTGACTATTCTGGTTATAAATTCTCTGCTTAGCACTGTGTTTTTGTAAAAAGTGAATGCCTTCATGGGCTAGAACAGAAGCAATTTGAGCTTCATTTTCCAATGAAGCCAGCATACCCAAATTGATATAAATACTTCCATTAGGCAAAGCGAAGGCATTTAAAACTGGTGCACGATGTAAATCGACTTTAATGTGCCCTTTAAATTCCGGGTAAAGACGATCCATGATTTCCTGCAAATAAACTTTTATTTTTGGAAGATCTGGAATTTGTCGCCCTTTCTGCATTGCAGTATCAAACTTGTCAGCCTGAAACCAAAGGCGATTCTCACCTTTGGTTTTAGCCTCAATTTCATCACCCGCCTCAAAGGACTTTATGTTAGTCGCCTTGCACCCCACCATTAGGAATACAAAACAACATAACAACACATGACGCCACATATTACTTTTCCGCTAACTGCACTACGGTTTTACCGACCGACTCCGCAGGTAGGGTTTCTAAAGCCTTAGTCACTGCTTGAGATACTTGCTCTTCTTCCAAGAAACCAACTTCTTGAGAGAATACAAAGTTGTTCCACACCACATTGCCGGTCTCTGTTTCGACAATACCGACAGTCAGGTACGAAAATCCCATCGGGATACCAACACCAAACAGGGCTGCTGCAATCATAGCAGCCTTCCGACCACCGGTACTGATATAGTCCTGCCCAGATACAAACACAGCGTAATCAACATTGTATTTATTCTTTAAGAACGAAAGTCCCGGCCCTAATGTCGTTTTTGTTTTAAGTTCATCATGCTTCCAAGCTGGAAAGCGACTTCTAATGATTTCGGAATCAACAACAGGATAATAAAGTTGAGTATATTGCTCTAACAGGTTTTCCTCTTCATCTGTTAAAGCAGGCTTATTAATCATATGAAAGCGTTCAAATGCTCCAAACTCTTTGTTAACCGCTTTATCGACTAACTTGGTTCCTGTCTCAGTCCATTCTGGAACTTCTTCCGAGTCACTGACTCCTAGTTCGAATATCTGAACATCGGCAGAGGTAACCAATAATTGGTGGGTATCTTTTGATTGTAAGGAACTTTCTAGTTGCTCGTGCTGACCTTTGTGAACAGATGTAACACAGCCTGAAAGCTTGAGAACACAAAGAAAAACTGAGAGGAATTGCAGTAAGCTAAACTGCTTGGAATTAAGGTATGCCATTAGCCCCATCCTTGAAACATTTCAGAAAATGGGGCAATGATACGGATTATTTATTTAGGTTTTCAATAGGCAATTTGCCTAACCTGTAATACGAACACGTTCAGGTTTAGTCCCTTCATCAGGCGTCTGCTGAGCCAAACGCTCTTTTGCACGGGCATCAATGATGTTTTTAAGCGCAATTAATAAACCCATGCCAACAAAGGCACCTGGTGGTAAAACGGCAAACAGGAAACCAGTGTAGTCATCAACAACTGTAATTTTCCAATAAGCTGCCATTGGACCAAATAGCAGATGCATATCGCTAAACAGCGTACCTAAACCTAGCACTTCACGCATCGCCCCCAAGATCACCAATACCGCGGTAAAACCAAGTCCCATCATTAATCCATCTAACAAAGACTCTTTAACAGGGTTCTTACATGCAAAAGCATCAGCACGCCCCATAATGGCACAGTTAGTTACAATCAATGGGATAAAGATACCTAAGATTAGGTATAACTCGTAAGTAAATGCCTTCATCAATAACTCAATTGCCGTTACAAATGAGGCAATGATCATTACAAAGATCGGAAGACGAACAGAATCGGGTACGAATTTACGGAACGCCGATACCGTGAGGTTAGAACCCAGTAATACCAGAATACTAGCAATACCCAAACCTATAGCATTAACAACTGTACCTGTGACTGCAAGCAACGGGCATAGACCAAGTAATTGAACTAACGCAGGGTTATTGTCCCATAAGCCGTCCATAGAAATTTTCTTATAATCAGCAGCCATTAGTTGGATACCTCCTGATTGTTATCTTGCTGTTCGGGCTTAACTTCTAGCAATGCAATGCGGTTGTCTTCAAAGTAGTCTAGTGCTCGACCTACCCCGTTTACGATCGCGCGTGGCGTAATTGTGGCACCGGTAAACTGATCAAACTGACCGCCATCTTTTTTAACTGCCCAAACACCGCTGTTTTCTGTCGCTTTAGAACGGCCGTTAAAACTGTAGATCCAATCAGACTTCTTGGTTTCGACTTTATCCCCTAAGCCAGGTGTTTCTTTATGCGCTAATACGCGAACACCAGCTACAGAGCCATCAGCATTGATACCAACAATAAAACTAATATTGCCACTGTAACCATCAGGTGCAACAACAGGCAAAATAACGGCTTTAACTAAACCATCTTTGCGAGCTCGATAAGCCGTGACCGGCATTTTATGCCCTAACTCAGATACCTGAATATCCAAAGTATCTTGTAGTAACTGATTGTCGATCGTGTCACGAGGAACGATTTCATACAGAGCTTTTGCTTTAAACTCGCGCTCGTTATCGGCAATTTTATCTTGAGTAGATACTTGTGTAATCGCGATGACCGCCGCACAGACAACGGCAAATAAACTAATCGCAACCGTACTCGATTTAATCGCACTAAATAACTGCATTATGAGCCCCCCTTCATGCCACGCTTAGCTTTTGCATGACCGTAAGTTCGAGGCTGGGTGTATTGATCAATAAAAGGCGCTGACAAATTCATCAGCAATACAGCAAATGCAATCGCATCAGGGTATCCCCCCCAACCACGAATAATATAAACCAATACGCCAATACCGATACCAAAATAGATCTTGCCACGATTACTGGTTGCAGATGTTACTGGGTCCGTTGCAATAAAGAACGCTCCCAACATAGTTGCTCCCGCCGTTAGGTGGAAAAACGGACCTGCAAATGAAGATGGATCAATAATATGAAACAGTGTTGATATTACCGCTAGCGAACCTAACACAGCCACAGGCGTGTGGATGGTGAAAACTTTACGATAAATTAAGAAGATACCGCCCATCAGATAAGCAGCACTCACTGCATGCCACGCCCCCATCCCTTCAGATAGGACAGGAACCGAGCGCCAGACTTCCTCTGTTGTTAATCCACTTCGATGACGCATAGCATCAAGCGGTGTCGCACCGGTGTAAGCATCCAAAAGCGCAGGATCTACTGATCCAAAGATCACACCAAGTGTTTGTCCAAAACTTAGGACGTTCCAGCTTCCTTCTGGACCATTAAGTACAAAAGGCTCTGTCCAACTCGTCATCTGTACAGGGAAAGAAACCAGCAGCAACGCATAAGCAACCATTGCTGGGTTGAAAGGATTCTGCCCCAGACCACCATACAAGTGCTTAGCAATCACAATAGCGACGAATACACCGACCATTGTCACCCACCAAGGTGCAAATGGAGGTAAGGCTAGACCTAACAACAAAGCAGTAACGATTGCACTGTAGTCTTTTAGGTAAAAACCTAATGGGCGCTTCCGCAGTTTAACAATGGCCGCTTCAAAACCTACTGCAAGCAAGCAGGCCCAAATAACATTGATTAAGGTACCCCAACCAAAAAAGAACGTCATCGCAGCCAAACCCGGTAAGGTTGCGAGTATCAATAAACGCATTACATCAGCCGTACTGCTGGCCTTATGTAAATGGGGGGAGCTAGTGCGTATTAACGCCATCTGCTAACAAATCCTTAATCGCTAAAACGACTTAACGTCTGGTTTAATTTCTCTGCTTCTTGTTGAGCGGCTACTAACTGCTCTTCCATAGTAGGCAGATCATCAACATTATCTTCTCGAGCTTTAGTTAACGCTCTTTCCGCTTTGGTAACGGCCGCGCGAGCCATCGCAGCATCAATCTTTAACTGTTTAAGATCGATACCCTCTCCTGCAGCTTTCTCTATCAACTGAATCTCATAAGCATCAAACGCTTCTTTAGCTTCATCGTGCAACTTTGTTAAACGCAGCACTTCTGCTTCCAACTCAGCTTGATCCGATTCTTCTGCATCATCTAAAGCATTCTGCGCCTTCTTCAGCTTGGTACGCATAATGGAAACATTCTGCTTCAAAGCTTTAGGGTCAACAGGCTCTGGTTTTGCAGGCTCTTCTAACTCACCACCTGCTTGCAGATATTCCTGCTTCAACTCTTCATACTTACCACGCAGTTTTTCCACACCGGCTTTCATTTTTTCAGCAGCCGGGCTGCCTGATTCAATCGCTTTATCTAAGGCAACTTGAGCTTTCTCAACTTTGGCCTTGATAGCCTCCATATCTTCTTTAAGCTCATCTAGATTGACTGCTGGGGCTACGGGTGCAGAGGTTGGCGCTTGAGTCGCCTTATCATATTCAGCCTTAGCTTCTTCGTATTTACCCTGAAGCTTCTCTACACCGGCTTTCATCTTCTCAACAGCAGGACTACCTGAAGCGATGGCTGCATCTAAGGCTTTTTGCGCTTTTTCCACCTTCGCCTGCATTGCATCCATATCAGCCTTAAGCTCATCTAGATTGACCGCTGGAGTTACAGGCACAGAGGCTGGCGCTTGAGCCGCTTTATCATATTCCGCCTTAGCTTCTTCGAATTTGCCTTGAAGCTTTTCTACACCGGCTTTCATTTTTTCTACAGCAGGGCTACCGGAAGCAATAGCTGCATCCAAAGCTTTTTGTGCTTTCTCTACTTTGCCCTGCGCTGCATCCATCGACTCTTTTAGCTCAGCTAAATTAACCGCTGGCTGTGTCGGCACTGGTGCACCGCCAGATTCAGCTTGATCATACGCAGTTTGAGCCGCTTCAGTTTTAGCTTTCTGTTCAGCAACCTTGGCTTTAAGCGCTTCGAGATCACCTTCACCAGATTCTTCGGCTTTGGCTAGCGCTTTTTCAGCTTGCTTCAACTTGGTTCGAGCAACGGCAGCATTGGTTTTAAGCTGTTTAACATCTACAACTGGCGCTGGAGCGCTCGCTGGATTTTGCGCCTGATCGTAAGCCTCTTGTGCGGCCTTAGCTTTCGCTTCAAGCTCAGTGACGGTTTGACGTAACTGCTCAATACCGTCTAACCCTTTAGACTCAGCATTTTCTAGAGCTTTCTGAGCTTTCTTAAGTTTGGTACGTGAAACTGCAGCTGCTGTTTTCAATGCTTTAATATCAGGTTCACCTGATGGTTTAGCTGATTCAGCGGTTTTACCTGACGCTAGTTTGTCTTTCTTAACTGCTTGCGCCTTCGCAGCTTCTTCTGCACGTTGCTTACGACGCAGTTCTTTCTCTACCTTCTCTTGCTCCAAACGCGCTTGTCGAGCTTCGAAGCGCTGGCGTGCATGATCTGCTTTACGTTGTTCCGCTTCTTCGGCACGGATCTCAGACTTAGCAAAACGGTAGTACTGCACCAAAGGAATATTACTTGGGCAAACATAAGAGCAAGCGCCACACTCGATACAATCAAACAAGTTGTGATGCTTAGCCTTTTCAAACTCTTTACCTTTTGCAAACCAATGCAATTGTTGCGGTAGTAGCTCAGCAGGACATACCTGTTCGCACATACCACAACGGATACAAGGGTTCGCAGCTGGTGCGGGTGGCATTTCGTCGTAAGTTGCGGCAATAACACAGTTGGTGGTTTTGATCATCGGGATAGATTGACTATCCACGGTATAGCCCATCATTGGACCACCAATAACTAAACGATAAAGCTCAGACTGACGTACTTCAGCAGCCTCCAACAAGCTTTCTAGTGGAGTGCCGATCAATGCACGCATATTATGCGGATGACCTAAAGCGTCGCCTGTAACCGTCACAACGCGGGAGATCAGAGGTACGCCGTTATAGACAGCATCATAGATAGCAGAAGCGGTACCAATGTTTTGACATACGATACCAACATCAGCAGGGATCTTTCCGCTTGGTACTTCAATACCGGTAAGCAGCTTTATTAGCTGCTTTTCACCGCCCGATGGATAGACGGTTGGAACAACGACAATATCAATATCATGCTTGGATTCTGCTACAGCAAGCTCAAGCGCGCGGATAGCCTGAGGCTTATTGTCCTCAGTGCCAATCATAATGTGATGCGGTTTTAACAGGTGCGCGATAACCTCAATACCTTTAACGATGTCATCTGCGCGTTCACGCATCAGCATATCGTCAGCAGTGATATAAGGCTCACACTCCATCGCGTTGATAATCAACGTATTAACAATATGATCATCACCCAGATGCAGTTTCACATCGGTTGGGAAACCCGCGCCACCCATACCACTGATACCGTGATAGCGGATAAAATCGATCAACTCTTGTTTATTGATCGACGTATAGTCTTCCAGACCTTTATGATCGCACCACTCATCTAAACCGTCGGTTTTAATCACCACACACGGGGCTGACATACCGGACATATGCGGTACAGGGCGAGACTCAATAGCCTCTACTACACCAGAGCTCGGCGCATGGACGCTAACACTTATGCGACCTGCTGCCTCAGCAATAACCTGACCTTTAAGCACTCGATCACCAACGGATACAACAAGCTCTGAAGGCGCACCGATATGCTGTGATAAGGGTACAACAAGCTGTTCAGGGATTGGCGCTATCTGAATCTGGCCGCCGGTAGACTGATGCTTATTTTCAGGTGGGTGTACACCACCGTGGAAAGAATGCTTAGTACTCACGCTGCACCGCCCTCCACAACTTCACCACGCTGATCCGTTGCAATAAGTTGAACACCCGGCTTAGGCATATCCCACTTCCACGTTTGTAACGTGGTTTCAACTGGTAACATATCAATACAATCTACTGGGCAAGGCTCTACACAAAGGTCACAACCTGTGCATTCGGATGTAATAACCGTGTGCATCTGCTTAGCTGCACCTAAAATGGCATCAACTGGGCACGCCTGAATACATTTAGTACAACCGATACATTCATCTTCACGGATATAAGCTACCGCTTTAACGGGCTCTTCTTCCGCGCCACCTTCTAGAGGAATCGCTTCCACATCCAGAAGGTCGGCTAAAGTTTCTACTGTGCTTTGGCCACCTGGAGGGCATTTATTAATTGCGTCACCCTCTGCAATTGCCTCTGCGTAAGGACGACAACCAGGGTAACCACACTGACCACACTGGGTCTGCGGCAAAATACTGTCGATTTGATCGACCAGAGGATTACCTTCAACTTTGAAGCGTACTGAGGCAAATCCCAATAGCAAACCAAAAGCTAAAGCTAAGCCCAAAAGAGCTAATACGGCGATGATTACGATATCCACGGTCGGCTCCTAAATCTGTACCAGACCGGTGAAGCCCATAAATGCCAAGGACATCAGACCAGCAGTCACCATACCGATTGCTGCACCCTGAAATGGCATAGGGACATCAGCCACAGCAATACGCTCACGCATTGCAGAGAAAAGAATCAAAGCAAGTGAGAAGCCGATTGCAGCACCAAAACCGTAAACAATAGAATCAATAAAGCCATTGAGCTTTTTGATATTAAGTAACGCAACCCCAAGTACTGCACAGTTAGTGGTAATCAGCGGTAAGAAAATACCTAACACTTTGTACAATAATGGGCTGGTTTTACGAACAACCATCTCAGTGAACTGTACAACAACCGCTATCACTAAGATAAATGTAATCGTTTGCAGATACTCTAATGCAAGAGGCTGCAGGAGATACGTGTACGCAAGATAACTGCATACGGACGACAGAGTCAGTACAAATGTGGTCGCCAAGGACATACCCATCGCGGTTTCCAGCTTATTGGAAACCCCCATAAATGGACACAATCCAAGGAATTGAACCAGTACAAAGTTGTTTACCAGTACAGTGCTGATAACAATCAGAAGATATTCTGTCATAAGATCCGTATAGCTATCGAAACCTACCCCTAAAAGAAAATTAGCAAAATCTAATCTTACTATCTCTTATAAGGTTTCGGTATAGCGATATTCTGATTTAAAACAATAAACCGGGAGATCAAGCTCCCGGTTTTTCCATTCGAGAATGGTCTTTTATTTCAATAGTTCTAGTGCGCTTGCTAGTTTCTCAACGTCAGTAGACCCCTGAAGTTGATCAACGTTCAACGCAACTGCACCTTCTACTGCATCGTCAGTTTCAAGCAGAGAAATCAGACCTGCTTGATTTAGAACAGCAGACGCATTCTGAGCTCCGCCCTGAAGCTGCTCAGCATTAAGGGCTACAACTGCACGACCTTGTTCGAACAATACTGATTCTAGGCTAAACAATAGTGTTTGACGCTGTTCAGCACTACCACCAGCGATAGTCGCTGTCGCAGCCTGCTGACCGAAACGAATTGTACGATCAGATGCTGTAACTGCAGAAGCATTAACCAGTTTAGATTCCAAATCAGTCTGCTCATCACCACCCTCGATGATCATACCCGCTGCAACAGTCGCATTGGTTAGACGATCAACGATGATGAAAGAACCTGTACCATGGTGAGCACGATAGTCATCAGCAACAACTGGACGCTCTAACGTAATCTCACAACGTGCGATTTCATTTAGCTCTAGAGAGTCAGCAGCTGTTTGCTCTAGTGTGTTAACGTCTACACGGTGACGAACGTTACTGATACCACCAGCAATACGCGTAGTGTTCAGTTTAACTTCGTACTGACGACCTTTCTGCAAAGGTTCCTCAGACATCCATACGACCATGGAGTCAAAACGGTTTGTTGTTTCTGGAACTTCGTTACTTTGAACAAGAATATCGCCACGGGAGATATCAATCTCATCTTCCAAAGTTAGCGTTACTGCCATTGGTGGAAATGCTTCTTCAATTTCGCCTTCGTATGTAACAATCGACTTAACCTTGCTGGACTTACCAGAAGGAAGCACAGTTACTTCGTCGCCCGGGCGAACGATGCCGGAAGTCAACGTACCGCAGTAACCACGGAAGTCTAGGTTAGGACGGTTAACGTACTGAACAGGGAAACGTAAGCTGTCGAAGTTCTGGTCGTTAGCCAGCTCAACTGTTTCCAGTGTTTCCATCAATGGCTCGCCTTTAAACCAGCTCATTGGCTCAGAAGGTGTTACAACGTTATCACCCTTCAATGCAGAGATCGGTACAAACTGAATGTCAGGCAGATCTAGCTGCTTAGAGAACTCAAGGTAATCAGCTTTGATCTCTTCAAAACGCTCTTCACTGAAATCAACCAGGTCCATTTTGTTGATAGCAACAATAGTATGCTTAATACCTAGTAGAGAAACGATAAAGCTGTGACGTTTAGTCTGAACCTGTACACCGTGACGCGCATCGATAAGGATGATCGCAAGATCACAAGTAGATGCACCTGTTGCCATGTTACGTGTGTACTGCTCATGGCCCGGAGTATCCGCGATGATGAATTTACGCTTAGATGTAGAGAAGTAACGGTAAGCAACGTCGATAGTGATACCTTGCTCACGCTCTGCTGCAAGACCATCAACTAGAAGTGCAAGGTCAAGCTCTTCACCAGCATTACCAACACGCTCGTTATCCTTCTGGATAGCGGCAAGTTGATCTTCATAAATCATTTTAGAGTCATGTAGTAGACGGCCAATCAATGTAGATTTGCCGTCATCCACGCTACCACAAGTCAAAAAGCGTAATAGCTCTTTGTTTTCGTGCTGGTGCAGATATGCTTGGATATCAGATTCAATCAGTTCGCTTTGGTGACTCATTTTCTTCCCCTTAGGAAAGCGGCAAGCTGGTCATTTAGATAGCTTGTCGCTGAATATTCTTTTCAATATGGATGTAAGGTGTGGCCTATCAACTCATACCGCCACGTATTTCTAAGTAGAGCTCTAGAAATAACCTTCCATCTTTTTCTTCTCCATCGAACCAGAACTATCATGGTCGATCGCACGGCCCTGACGTTCAGAAGTCGTTGTCAGCAACATTTCCTGAATAATGTCCGGCAAAGTTGCCGCGTCAGATTCCACTGCACCTGTTAGCGGGTAGCAGCCAAGGGTACGGAAACGTACGCTCTTCATTTCTGGTACTTCGCCCTCTTCTAATGGCATACGCTCATCATCAACCATGATCAACATACCATCGCGCTCAACAACTGGGCGCTTAGCAGAATAGTAAAGAGGAACGATAGAGATATTTTCTAGATAGATATACTGCCAGATATCCAGTTCAGTCCAGTTAGATAGAGGGAATACACGGATACTTTCACCTTTATCTACACGTGTGTTGAACACGTTCCATAGTTCAGGGCGCTGACTCTTTGGATCCCAACGGTGATTCTGGTCACGGAATGAGAATACACGCTCTTTCGCACGAGATTTTTCTTCGTCACGACGAGCACCACCAAATGCGGCATCAAACTGGTACTTATCCAGTGCCTGCTTCAGCGCTTGAGTCTTCATGATATCTGTATGCTTTGAAGAACCGTGAGTGAACGGACCTACACCCATATCAACACCTTCTTGGTTGATATGAACTAGAAGCTCCATACCCGCTTCTTTCGCCATCTTGTCACGGAATTCAATCATCTCTCTGAATTTCCATGTAGTATCAACATGCAAAAGTGGGAACGGAGGTTTACCTGGCGCAAACGCTTTACGTGCAAGATGAAGCATTACCGCAGAATCTTTACCTACAGAGTAAAGCATAACTGGGTTATCAAACTCAGCTGCCACTTCACGGATGATATGGATACTTTCAGCTTCAAGCTGCTTAAGGTGCGTTAAACGGTGTTCAGGCAAAGCACTCATTAGAAAATACTCTCTTTATGTAAACAGTTTGGATAACAAGCATGACCACCTTCCGTAGAAATCCACATAAAAGGTCGAATTAATATACCTAGCTATCCTATAATGCGGCGCATTATCGCAGCCCTCTCAATAAAACGCAAAAGAATATATAATTACTTTTTTATAGCTTTTGGCTATATATGATCACCTATCTATTACTTTTCAAATTGTTACCTTCTGTTATCACCAAAAGAAATAACAAGATTCCCAATTATTATTTTGAGTTATAACAAACCTCCTTTATTATGCCGCCAGTTTATTCTTGGACAGGTCTATCTATGGAACTTGCGTACAGTTTTGCAGGATTAGTTGTTGGCTTTATCGTCGGCCTCACCGGTATAGGTGGTGGTGCTTTGATGACGCCTATCCTGATTGTTGTATTCGGAATTCCGCCAGTTACAGCTGTAAGCACCGATTTACTGTATGCAGCGGTTACAAAATTCGGCGGTACTTTCTCTTATGCAAGAAAGAAACTTATCGAGTGGAAAGTCGTTCTTCTTTTATTACTAGGCAGTATTCCTGGCAGTTTGCTAACCCTAAGCTACCTAAAAGGTCTAGATGGACTAGAACAAATAGAACACATAATGAACATGACGCTAGGCGTATCATTAGTGTTAACGTCCATCGCTGTATTCTTGCGTAATCAAATTCGCAATCAAGCCATGAAATGGCAGCATACATCAGCAGCAAGCCACGCAAAAAAATGGCGTCCCGCTATTACGGTGTTGATGGGTATTCTACTGGGAGGTCTGGTAACATTGTCGTCAGTTGGCGCAGGGGCCCTTGGTACAGCTATTTTAATTTTATTGTATCCACGTATGAGTATGCCAACCATCGTGGGTTCCGACCTAGTTCATGCGGTAGTGCTTACATCAGTTGCAGGCGCAGGTCATTATGGAATGGGCAATGTCGATCTTAGCCTGCTCCTATACCTATTAATCGGCTCTTTGCCGGGTGTATTTGTGGGTAGCCATCTCGGCACACGATTATCACCAAAAATTATGCAGCCTATTATGGGCTCAATATTATTAGCCATCGGTCTGCGCTTCGTAATCGCAGGTTAAAACCCGAAAAGTGAGGTGTTGCACCCGATTAAGGGTCCAACAAGGGAAAAGTTATGTATCAGTATAACTCTGTCGACCAGAAACTGGTTGACGAACGTGTTGAGCAATTTAGAGATCAGACTCGCCGCTTCCTAGCAGGCGAACTGCCAGAAGATGACTTTCTAGCACTACGTCTTATGAACGGTTTGTATGTACAACGTCACGCGCCAATGCTGCGTGTAGCGGGCCCATACAATATGTATAACTCAACTCAATTCCGCAAACTGGCTCATATCGCACGTACTTATGACAAGGGCTATGCGCACTTTACTACGCGTACTAACCTGCAGTTTAACTGGCCAAAGCTAGAAGAAGTACCTGATATTCTTGCTGAGCTTGCTGAAGTTCAGATGCACTCGATTCAAACGTCTGGTAACTGTATCCGTAATACAACGACGGATCAGTTCGCAGGTGTAATCCCAAATGAGATTGAAGATTCTCGTCCGTACTGTGAAATCATTCGTCAGTGGTCATCACTTCACCCTGAATTTGCGTATCTACCTCGTAAGTTCAAGATTGCGATCTCTTCTTGCGCAAATGACCGTGCAGCAACACAAGTTCATGATATCGGTCTTCACATCGTTAAAAACGATGCTGGCGAAGTTGGTTTTGAAGTACTTGTAGGTGGTGGCCTTGGCCGTACTCCTATGATCGCTAAGCAGATCAATCCGTTCCTAGCTAAGGAAGATCTACTTTCTTACCTAGAAGCTATCATCCGTGTTTACAACATGAATGGTCGCCGCGATAACAAATACAAAGCACGTATCAAAATTTTGGTACAAGCTGTAGGTATCGATAAGTTCCGCGAGCAAGTTGAGGAAGAGTGGGCGCACATTCGTGACACTGACCTTAAACTACCAATGGAAGAGATCGAGCGCGTAAAAGCATTCTTTAAACCATTCGATTACGATGCATCAGCTGCTGCAGATACTTCACTTGAAGCTAAACTTGCAGAGAATGAAGATTTCAACACTTGGTATGAGCGTAACACTGTAGAGCATAAAGTAGATGGTTACCGCATCGCTTATGTATCGCTAAAACCATACCTAAAACCTGCTGGCGATATCACTGCTGATCAACTAGATCTAGTAGCTGATCTTGCTGACAAGTTCAGCTTCGGCGAAATTCGTGCTACTCACAACCAAAACTTGGTTTTGGCTGATGTTAAGAAAGCTGACCTATACGCAGTATGGGAAGTGCTTGCAAATGCAGATCTAGCACGTCCAAACATCGGTACACTTACAGACATGACTGTTTGCCCGGGTGGTGACTTCTGTGCTCTAGCTAATGCTCGTACTCTGGGTGTAGCAGATCAGATCAACAAGAAATTTGAAGACATGGACTTTGTTCATGACCTTGGTGATCTGAAACTGAACATGTCTGGCTGCATGAACGCTTGTTCTCACCACCACGTTGGTCACATCGGTATTTTGGGTGTGGATAAGAAAGGTGAAGAGTGGTACCAAATTACCCTAGGTGGTGATGATGGTTCTGATGCAGCATTAGGTAAGGTTATTGGCCGTGCTGTAGCTTCTGACGAAGTCGCTAACACCCTAGAAAAAGTGCTGGAAGTATACGTTCAACAGCGCTTTGAGAACGAACGTTTCATTGATACATTCCGTCGTATCGGTATTGCACCATTTAAGGAGTACGTATATGCCCCTGCTAATTAATCGTGAAGTTGTTGCTGACAACTGGACTCTGATCAACGAAGAATCACTTGATCAAACGGGTGACATCATCGTACCGCTAGCGCTTTACTTGGAAAACCAAGACGCACTTACTAACCGTGAAGGCCAAGTAGCTGTTAAAGTGAATGGTGATGACGATATCGATTTTCTAGTTGAGAACTTAGACAAATTCCCACTAGTAGCGATCGACTTCCCTGCTTTCCGTGACGGCCGTGGATTTAGTATTGCACGCTTACTTGTTCGCGCCGAGTACAAAGGTGAAATCCGTGCAACGGGTGATATTGGCCAAGACCGTTTCGCTTACTTAGAGCGTTGTGGCTTTACAGCTATCGAAGTTGCTGATGACATATTTAAGCCTGAAATGCTTAAGTCCTTCGATGAGATGAGCAACTATTACCAAAGCGCTGCGGATAAAGTTCGCGCTGTTTATCACCAGTAATTAATAGTGACGGTGAGGTCCTATTTATGAGTGAGCAAATTACTGCAGAGCTACAAGCAAAGGTTGAAGCCGTTGCAGCTCTACTAAAAAAAGGCTATCAGGATCACGAGGGATCCCTAGTCTTCGCAAACAGCCTAGGTGCTGAGGACGTAGTTATTGCTGACCTGATCAGCAAATTCTGTCCAGAAATCAGCAACTTTGTCTTAGATACAGGTCGCCTGCCAGAAGAAACACTTAAGCTTCTTGCGGACGTGCAAAAACAATACCCTAATGTAACATTTAACGTTTACTACCCAGAGGGTGCCGACGTTGAGGCTTATGTTGCAGAAAACGGTGTTAATGCTTTTTACGAATCTCAAGAGCTACGTAAAGGCTGCTGCTTTGTTCGTAAAATCAAGCCACTAAAGCGTGCGCTTTCTGGTCACAAAGCATGGATTACTGGCCTTCGCCGCGAACAGTCTGTTACTCGCGATGAGATCCAGTTCGAAGAGTGGGATGAAGGCAATAATATGCACAAACTAAACCCTCTGGCAGATTGGTCAGAGAAAGAGGTTTGGGCATATATCAAAGCAAATGATGTTCCGTACAACGAACTACATGACAAACACTACCCAAGCATCGGCTGTGCACCATGCACGCGTGCAATCTCTATGGGTGAAGATGTACGTTCTGGCCGTTGGTGGTGGGAAAACCCAGAAAACCGTGAATGCGGTTTACACCCAGCGACGCCACTAAATTTTAAAAAGTAATACCTAGAGATAGCAGGACGCATTCTCGTACAGGAGACCCCCTGCACCATTCAGTAGATCTGTTTGGTGCAGGATCATCTTAATTCTAAGATGCACCATTTTTTAGCACTGAATATAAGCTCGCCCCAATTCGGTGAATTAGCTCCCTTTCTATACGCCCAAAACCTAAATCTACTGGTAAACTAATAGATATAAATACGGTTGGTTTCAGCTCTTCATAGCTATGTACTTAGCTTTATATAGATAGCAATTAAACCGATCATTCTTAGGCATATAGGTTGCATAACTTATTCATAAATAAAGACAACCGACCTATCAGGTAGATAAAACCTGAGTCATTTTCTGGAGAGATTTTGTGGATTACCTACCGCTATTTTTTAAGCTGACCAATCAGAAAGTCTTGCTTGTAGGTGGAGGAAACATAGCCTTACGTAAAGCGAAATTACTATGCAGGGCGGGCGCTCATGTCACCGTTATCTCTCATAAGGTATGTGACGATCTACAAGACCTTTTAGATGAAAACCAAGGTACGGCAATTGTTGGTGAGTATCATGCAGCCCTTTTAGACGACAAAACCTTAGTCATCGCTGCTACGGATGATGAGCCACTGAACGAGCGGGTTCATTTCGATGCAGTCGAAAAGAATATTCCAGTGAATGTTGTCGATAGCCCGAAACTTTGCACCTTTGTATTCCCAGCTATAGTCGATCGCTCTCCTATCGTTATAGGCGTGTCATCTGGTGGTAGCGCACCTGTTCTTGCTCGATTGCTAAGAGCTCGATTAGAAACATGGATTCCAAAATCCTACGGCAAGCTTGCGAGTATCGCGAACCATTTCCGCGATCAGGTAAAAGAGACCTTCAGCACAGTTAACCATCGACGTGTTTTCTGGGAAAACGTACTGCAGGGCCAAATCGCCGAAAAAGTATTCGCTGGGCGTGATGAAGAAGCGGCGAAAATGATCACTGAGAAACTTGCCAATGAAGATCCTGAACATCAGGTAGGCGAAGTTTACCTTGTCGGTGGAGGCCCTGGAGATCCGGAGTTATTAACATTTAAAGCACTACGCCTGATGCAACAAGCCGATATCGTCCTCTACGATGCGCTTGTTTCCCCAGAAGTGTTAGATCTTTGCCGTCGTGATGCCGATCTGATTTTTGTCGGTAAAAAACGTGATAATCACGCTGTACCACAAGAAGGTATCAACGAACTTCTAGTAAAGCATGCCAAACTGGGACAGAGAGTTGTACGTTTAAAAGGTGGTGATCCTTTTATCTTTGGCCGCGGTGGCGAAGAGCTACAAACTCTTAAAGAACATAATATCCCTTTCCAAGTGGTACCAGGCATCACAGCTGCTAGTGCTTGTTCAACTTTTGCGGGCATTCCGCTGACGCACAGGAACTATGCACAGTCGGTTAAATTTGTAACCGGCCAGCTTAAAAACCGTACGACCGATCTGAACTTTAACGAGCTGGTCCACCCTAACCAAACGGTCGTTTTTTACATGGGTCTACATACCTTGCCTCAACTCGCTGCTAAGATGATTGAGCATGGCAAACCGGCATCTACACCTGCAGCAATCATCTCCCGTGGGACATCAGCAGATCAAAAAGTACTGACCGGTACTTTGGAAACGCTACCTCAGCTACAAGAAGAAGCTCAACTCCCAGCCCCTGCACTGATCATCGTGGGTGAGGTTGTTGAACTACATGAAAACCTAAGCTGGTTTGGCGAAGAAGTCTTAGCTCAAAACCTAACGCCAGTTAAAGCCGAACCTTAATTTTCTATAGGAAATACGATCAAACCAGTTACCCCCAAATTCTGGGGGTAACTCTATTTACAACCCGTGGATATCTTTGGTTTAGATCGCTAAGGCCCTTGTTATATCTAGCCTCAAAGCAAATGCTGCTTTTCTAAACACTTTGCCAACAACATCACTTCCTTAGCTATTATTCAACCAGATAGACGACATTGTGAGTAAATTACAAACGAAAATCTGCACTGATATTTATCAGGGAGACGGGGCTATCGCTGACTGAGGTTATCGAGGGGATAAAAAACATAGAAGGAAGAAAGTTTGGTCACAGGCAGAATAACCTGCTTTGAGATAAGCGGTTGAGCAATAGCATGGTCAACCGCTCTTATTGAGGCTAACCGCTTACTTTTGGCTATCCATCTGCTTTTTCTTGACCTTATCAAGCAACTCTTCAGTGATACGCTCTAAGCCTTGCTGACGAGCAGCCTTCTCTACCTTATGACGAATTAGCTTACGTACAAAGAAAGGTGCTGCATCTACACGCTGTTTCGCAGCTTCGTCCCACTCTAGTTTGCCTGACATTACTTTTTACCAATTAAGAATTAAAGCCGCACATTATACGCACTCTGGCCTGAACAGAAAACAAACAATGCCTTGGGGTTTTGTTTACTGGTTTGTACTCGCTAGCCCTAGAAAAAGACTATGCTGTAGATGAATCAATAGATCCATAAGGGAAATGATCCTGCCTGTCACTAAGTGCAGATATTACGTGGGGCTTTATATGTATCGCCTCATCTACAAAAGTGAGCCCATTAGCAAAATGGATTGGGAACAAGTCCGCAACATTCTGCACCAAAGCGAGAAAAACAACGAAACAAATGAGATAACAGGTGTCTTACTGGCTTCTCAGCATAACTTTCTTCAAGTAATCGAAGGACGCTATGAATCTGTTAATACGCTTTTTATGACACTAGTGCACGATCCAAGGCATACGAACATTCAACTTATCTCTTTTGAACTCATCGACAGCCGGCTTTTTGCAGGGTGGGGGATGAAAGGTCTAGGTCTACTCGACTTTAATACCGATCAAGTCGAGCAACTAAAAGCAAAATACGGCGAAGATAAGGGAGATATTCGCTTCCCTCTCGAAGGCTGGAAAGCACTTGCTTTAATCGATGACCTTAAGATGATGCAAGCGCTCCCCGAATGGAAACAAAGCTAATTATTTCTTAAATAAACCCGGTCTAATGGCACGTTTGGATGTATCAGGCTGGTAAGCTTCTACTTGTTCCCGCTTAACTTGTTTTTTACCTTTCGCTGGGCGCTTCTTCATTGGCCGATCAGCAAAGTCTTCAATCTCTATGCGTTTACCGTTCTCGATTCTTGGAACCGGTCTTAATCGAATTTTCTGTTTAATCAGTTGCTCAATACGCTTAAGAAAGTCTCGTTCTGCTGGTGCAACTAGAGAGATCGCTTCGCCACTTTCCCCTGCTCGACCTGTTCGGCCGATACGATGCACATAAGCTTCTGGAACATTCGGCAGGTCGTAATTCACAACGTAAGGTAGAGCCTCGATATCTAAACCTCGCGCTGCAACATCAGTAGCAACCAGAACGTGTAATTCGCCACTTAAAAATTCTTTGAACATGCGCTCACGCTCACGCTGAGTTTTGTCACCATGAATTGCAGCGGCGTAGATATCTTCTTTATTCAGATACTGTACAAGCTCATCAACTCGCTTTTTAGTTCGTGCAAATACGAGGGTTTGGCCCCACTTCTCTTCCTGAATCAGATAACTCAGGATCTCAGACTTATCGCTGTTATCTACGGCATAAGCGATCTGTTTGACCTGCTTTGCAGTCGAGTTACGCGGAGAGACTTTGATCTTCTGTGGATTATTGAGGTAAAAGTCGGCCAGTACTTCGATGCTTTCATCTGCAGTCGCGGTAAATAAAAGTGTCTGGCGAGGCTCTGCAGCATAATCCATGATCTTTTGAATTGGATCGATAAAGCCCAGATCAAGCATTCGATCCGCCTCGTCCAAAACTAAAAATTCTAGATGATCGAGGTTAATTACTTTTTGCTGCAATAGATCCAATAAACGCCCCGGCGTTGCTACCAAGATATCAGCACCGCGTTTCAGTTTACGTATCTGGTTATCCAAACGCACTCCGCCATAGATAGACATCACGCGCATACCTAGAGCACGACCATACTCCAGCGTATTATCTGCCACTTGAATAGCTAACTCACGCGTAGGGGCTAAAACCAGTGCTCTAACTTGACGGTAGTTTGGTTGCGGCGGTGTTTTACTTAACTTCTCAATGATAGGCAGAGCGAAGCTAGCCGTTTTACCTGTACCCGTTTGCGCTTCCGCTAATAAATCTTCGCCTTTTAACACTAAAGGGATTGCTTTAGCTTGAATCGGAGTTGGCTGGGTATACCCGAGTTTTTCCAAACCAGTCAGCAGTTCAGGGCATAAATTCAGATCAGAGAAAACAGGGGTAGTCATCGCAACAAAGTACTCACAAGTTATAAGCTGCTCATTTTAACCTAACTTAGAGTGGCCCCGAACATTTTTATAATGTTTATCAATTAACTGAATACCTCGTCTAATCTGCTCTTCCGACTCAGCACAATATCCAATCACCAAACCATTTAATTTCGGCCCCTCTTGGGTATAGCCCGATAATGCTCTTACACCCAAGCCATCTTGTTTTAGCTGTTTAACCAGTCGCTTGTCTTCTATCTCATCTGGCAACCCCAATACCAGATGCATTCCTCCTTCAGCGCCCAAAATAGGCAAGTCAGACAAACAGCTAGCTTTGACCTCTTGAGATAGAATGCTAAGCCGTTTCTGATACAAACCACTCATCTTTTTGAGATGCCGTGCAAAATAGCCTTGCTCCATAAACTCAGCCATGACCACTTGGGTAACGCCGGATAAACCACCATCCATATAGCGGCGCGCTCGATTAAATAAAGGCACCAAAAGTTCAGGCAGTACCACATAACCTAAACGTATTGCAGGAAACATCGATCGACTAAAAGTCCCGGTATAGATCACCCGTTGATAATCGCTGATCGCAAACAGTGAAGAGACCGGATGACCAAGGGCAAATTCTGAATCGTAATCATCCTCTAGAATCCAAGCTCCTTCCGTTTCAGCCCATCGAATAACCTCTAACCTTTCAGCAAGCGATATCGTATGCCCTAAAGGAAAGTTACGAGAAGGCGTTAAACTCAATAACGCAGCCTTCTGTTTTAGCGCATCAATTAGAGGAAACTGAACCGTATCAATCTTGCACCCCGCTGCTTTAAAAGCACCAGATATCCCTGGAAACCCCGGTGTTTCAACCACCACCCGATCACCTGAATTAGTGAGTAACTGAGCAACCATATAGATCGCTTGCTGAGAACCTGAGGTCACCAAAATCTGATCAGCTTTTACCTCTATTCCTCTGTGTCTCAATAAATATTTTGAGATCTGCTTCCGCAACCTTAAATCACCTGCGGGAGGCGATGAATCTAATGACTTAAACGATGCCGCTCTCGCTAAACAGCGTTTCCATTGCTCTATCGGAAACTGATCGATTGCAGGTATTCCCGGTTGCAGTAACTTTCGCGTATCAGGATTTAAAGGCGTAAAGCCCAAGAATTGCTTTGCATATTCTGAAACCGACAAACCGGGGTCTTGCTTCGATTTCGAAGGCTTATTTCTCAACACTGACTCAGGTAAGTGAGCGACATAACTCCCTGAACCTGTCACCGTTTCAACATAACCCTCGGCAACTAACATTTCATAGGCAGTTTTAACTGTATTACGGGCAACACCAAGCGCACTCGATAACTCACGAGTTGCAGGTAAACGAGTACCACCAGCCAACGCCCCCTGCAAAATCGCCAACTGCAGACGTTTAAAAATAACCTGATATAGAGTCCCCTCATCAACGTTTACAGGGGACTTAAGAATGTTTAGCAGCTGCGCACTCAACAAAATTGGGCCCATTAAATATACAAATATTGGATCTCACATAGACCAATTATAACCTTTACTCTTCCACCATCTAAACCAATCAACCCATAAATATGAGGAGGAGACGCAGATGAGTCACTTTACCCCTACGCCAAAAACACAGGTTAAACGTGGGTTGAAAAAAGCGACCTATGATCAAGAAACAATTTATCAGATCATGGATGAAGCACTTGTCTGCCATGTTTCATGCAATTGGCGCGATCAAACTATGATTCAACCAACACTGCATTGGCGTGAAGGCGATTACCTCTATATTCACGGTTCAAGTAAAAATGGGTTATTCCAAGCATTACTCGCCGGAGAGGAAGCCGCAATAGGGATTACCCTGCTGGACGGCTTAGTGTTTGCGCGTTCTGCTTTCCACCATTCAGTCAACTTTCGCAGTGTGATCATGTATGGCAAAGCCAAACTGATCGAAGAAGAACAGGAAAAACGCCGACAGTTGGACTTGATGTTAGAAAAGGTTAAAACCGGAAGGTCACAAGAAGCTAGACCGGCAAATGAGGTAGAACTCAAAGCGACAGCGGTTTTGGAATTTAAAATCGAGCAAGTCTCAGCGAAAGTTAGAACCGGAGCTCCTGTGGATGAGCCCGAAGATATGACATTAGATGTTTGGGCGGGTGTTCAACCAATCCGCCAAGTATTCGATGAGATTATTTTCGAATAAGCTGCTCTCAATGAAAGGTTTTACAGCGATATGCTGTAAAACCTTTATTTACCTAGCTAGCCATTTGAATGGCTAAGATAACGCGGTCTTAATATTGATCTCACCTTCCAAGGTTTTATGAACGGGGCATCGATCTGCAATATCAAGCAAACGTTGCCGTTCCTCCTCAGTTAAGTCACCGGTCAGCGTTATACGCCTCACAAACTGATCTACTTTACCTCCAGATTGTTCACAGCTAGAACAATCCTCTGCATGGATTTTGTCATGGGTAACATCCACCTGCACATGCTCCAGTGGCAACTGTTTATGACGCGCGTACATGCGAATCGTCATTGAGGTACAAGCCCCCAAACCTGCTGCAACTAATTGGTAAGGAGTTGAACCTAGATAATGACCACCATAACTCACCGGCTCATCTGCAATTATATGATGACCTGCTGCGCTGATATCCTGAGTAAAACTGTCCGGATCAGCTTCACTTACCCGAACAACACCTTCAGGGGCATTCATCTGTTTTGGTAACAGTTCAACGTCTATATAACGCTGCACCCAAGTTGAAATCACCTCAGCGGTATACTCGGCATCCTCAACACGCGTAAGCAGATGATCAGCATTATCTAGGGTAATAAAGCTCTTTGGGTGTTTAGCCATTTGGAATATACGTGCAGCATTATCCAAACTAACGGTTTCATCCATGGGCGCATGCAGCACCAGTAGTGCTTTTTTCAGATGCTTAACCTTAGTCTCTAAGGATACATCGGAGATATCTTCAATAAACTCACGGCGAATGGTAAATGCCCTACCACCCAGTTCAACTTCTGCCGAACCTTGGCTACAGATTGTATTTAGATGATCACCAAAATTATGAATAACATGTTCCGGTTCAGCTGGAGCACCAATCGTAACGACAGCTTTCGCCTCCGCTATTCTATCTGCCGCTGCTAAAACGGCAGCACCACCCAGAGAGTGACCTATCAACAATTGCGGTGCCTGATAGTTTTCTCGTAAGTAATCAGCCGCTAATGCTAGATCGGCTACGTTAGAATTAAACCCGGTATTGGCAAATTCCCCACCCGAATGCCCCAACCCTGTAAAATCAAAACGCAGAACAGCTATCCCTAAAGATGCTAAACGCTGAGCTATTCGCCTAGCTGCTGGAATATCTTTGGAACAGGTAAAACAGTGCGCAAACAATGCATAAGCTGCGGGTTTACCAACGGGTAGATCCAAACGAGCCGCAAGTACGGATCCATCATGACCTTTAAATTCTAGACGCTCTGTTTTCATAATCCGCCCTCAAAAACTCAATCAACATAGGATCAGTATTTCTCAATCACTCACCAAGCTCCATTTACTTCTCTCTATTGATTGGATAGGCAAGATTTATGACCTAAGGTTTTAAAGATTGTTCAAGCAACTAGGCTAGTGACAAAGGGGGGTTAAACTCTTGATTAAATCGTAGTGGAGAAATGGAAGGCTTCTAATTACCTGCCTATATTGAAAATAACACTCGCAGGCAGATGGGGCCGAGATGAAGCTATTTACAGGGATCTTACTTTATTCCTTTTGCATACCAGCATATGCGCTCGATGTTTTTTTTGTTCATAGCTATCACCATGCCTATCCTTGGGTTGACGAGTATTACGATACATTCAAAGACAAGCTAGAAACAGATAGCCTTGAAGAATATCAGATGGATACAAAGAGAATTCCTCAAGATGAATTCCAAGCCCGCGCAGATGAGGCCATAAACCTTATATTGCAGAAGAAACCACATGTAGTAGTTGTTGCAGATGATAATGCCCTACGCTTAGTAGGAAAACCGGCATTAGATCACGGATTTCAGGTAGTATTCTTAGGTATCAATGGCAACCCTCGATTGGTGATTCCAATTACATCAAATCTAGCAGGTGTATTAGAACGCCCTTTATTAAAACGATCCGTTGTTGAATTAGCCCGAGTAGTACCTAGATTAAAAAAAGTGTTGATTCTAATGGACGATGGGCCAACAACAACCGCGATTATCGATACCTCTTTTAATTCCAAAACAAGCCAAAAGGTAGCCGGTACCGAAGTTAATATCAAAAGACTTAAACACTTTTCAGACTGGAAAAAGGAAATCCTTCAAAGCAAACATAATGGCTATGACATTATCCTTCTGGCCAGCTACGCAAAATTGCTGGACGAGAAAAATCAAGCCATAGAACTCGACATTGTTAGCCGCTGGAGCAGTAAACATTCGGAACTTCCAATATTCGCTTGCTGGAGATATTCAATTGGGAAAGATATGGTTGCAGGAGGTTTAGTTTTATCTGGGAATGATCAAGGAAAAAACAGTGCAGAAATCGTTAATTATTTCCTACGTCACCAACAATTTCCAAATCCATCGATAATCACCCCTAAACAAGGACGATACCTGTTTTCAAAGACGCAGGTAGATCGTTGGAACCTAAAATTACCTACTGATATCGAAAAACATGTGGAATGGATTGAATAACGAAAAAGGTTATTTGAATATCTATCCAATGGTACTCAATACTTAGCAACCAGAACCTCTGGCCTATTGTTCACCTTGATAATGGGCGTCGAAATATAATTCTATGGAAGAGATAGAGACTATGAATGAGCAATGCTCTTCTTGGGGTCAAGTCATCCTACTACTTGGTGAGAAAAGTTATTCTTTATCAGCGATCTTTAGAGCCGTTAGGATGGAACAAAGTAGATCGATCTAAAATACTACCTTGCGCAAGGTAAAAATAACCAAACCGTTATTTAATCGTTTAGCTAAAGAAAATATTAACCAACAAATGGAAGAAACATAAAACCTAGTGCGACAGCACCAACAAGCGCTATTACAGGGAATTCCAATACAGATTTGTTCGCAGGGCTATTCATAACAACCATCCTTATTAGTAATAGGAATCATTATTACTTAACAATAAAGCAAATGCAAATAATTCTTATTAGTAAATAATCATTTCATTGGCATCATGTTCTTTATTTCGTCGCTCCCTGTATAATTCTGGCAATCAATATTGCTCGTCAAAGGCACATCTATTTAAGCCAGAGGATTTTTTATGCTGGAGCTTCCACAACTCAATTTAAAAAACAAAGTTTCTCCAGAGGAATGGCAGGTACGGGTAGATCTAGCTGCCTGTTACAGGCTAGTGGAAGATTTAGGCTGGGGAGATCTAATCTATACCCATATTTCAGCAAAAGTGCCAGAAACAGATCATTATCTGGTAAATGCATTTGGCCTGACATTTGATGAAGTTACCGCATCAAACTTGGTTAAGGTTGATCTTGAAGGAAATATTCTCGACGATACCCCTTTCAATATTAACCCTGCGGGTTTTACTATCCACAGCGCCGTTCACTCTGTACGCAGTGATGCACACTGTGTTCTTCACTTGCATACAAAAGAATCTATTGCGGTAGCTTCCCTAAAATGCGGGCTATTACCCCTTAGCCAATATTCCTGTTTCCAATTGGCTTCATTAGGCTACCACCAGTATGAAGGCCTTGCTGTTAATCAGGATGAGAAAGTGCGTTTAAAAGAAGATTTGGGTAATAACAACCACCTTTTACTTCCTAACCATGGCGCTCTCACCGTTGGTCCGACCGTAGGCGATGCATTTATGCGCATGTATGACCTACAACGTGCTTGTGAAATTCAATTATTAATTCAATCAACAGGTCAAGATGCTATAGAAGTGGCTCCAGAAATCGTTGATGGCATATCTAAACAAGCAAATGTCGTTCATTCAGGAACTACCGGTGGACAGAAGTCATGGCCTGCAATGCTTCGTAAAGCCTACCGACTTGATCCAAGTTTTGCGCAATAATCTGAAAATTACCGAATAATAAGGCTGATTCATGAAAATAAATCGCGTAGAAATTTTTGATATTCACTGCCCGGACCGCCCTGTTTGGAATCCGGTATTTGTTCGCGTACACACAGATGAAGGCATCAGCGGTGTAGGCGAAGCTGGCTTAGCTTACGACTTAGGGCATAGCGCTGCAGCTCATATGATTAAAGAGTTTGCAGAAGAGATGCTGCTTGGTCGTGACCCATTCCAAACTGAAGACCTTTGGAACTTGATGCTGCGTGGTAGCTTCTGGGGCTTAGGCGGAGGCCCAATTATTTATTCAGCAATGAGTGCCATCGATACTGCTCTTTGGGATATTAAAGGTAAAGCTCTAGGCCTTCCTGTTTACCAACTGCTTGGCGGTAAAGTTAACGATAAACTACGCACTTATGCCAGCCAGCTGCAATTTGACTGGGATTCTGAGTTTAAAGCTCTGACTGATCCTGAAGATTATGCAAAAGCAACTGAAAAAGCTCTAGCAGAAGGTTACGACGCTGTAAAAGTCGATCCGATCATGTACAACGAGAAAGGTGAAACATTCTTCGACCGCACTAAACTCTTTACTAATAAAGAGATGAAGATGTTCCGCGACCGACTAATGGCTATCCGTGAAACCATGGGTGATGACGGTGATATCATTTTTGAATGTCACAGTTTGCCGGGCGCTTCAACCGCAATCCAATTAGGTGAGCTGGTCGAGGAAGCGCGCTGCATGTACTTCGAAGAGCCGGTAAATTACCTAAACTCGGAGCTACATAAACGCGTAGCTGACAAAGTGAATGTCCCTATTGCTGGTGGTGAGCGTTTGTATAATCGCTGGGGGGTACGCCCTTATCTAGAAGATCAAAGCCTAGATGTACTGCAGCCAGATATCGGTTTATGCGGTGGTTTCACAGAAACTAAAAAGGTTTGTGATTACGCTGATGTATACGATGTTCGCATTCAGGCACATGTTTGTGGCGGCCCAGTAGCAACAGCTGCATCTCTACATTTAGAAACGGCTATTCCAAACTTCTTAATCCATGAACATCATACCTATGCTATTAAGCAGTGGAACCGCGAGCTTTGCGTTCAAGACCCGCAGCCTGTAGATGGTTTCTTCCAAGTATCAGAAGAACCAGGCATTGGCATCGAATTGAATGATGAAGTAGTAAAGCGCTCTCCGCGTATTGAAGTGAAGTAATTTTCACACTCCATACAAAAGGGCGCTATATTTAGCGCCCTTTTTAATTTGGTCATCATATTATTCAATATCTAACTGATAGATACGCTTTGCATTTTCAAATATCAGCATATCCTTTTCAAAACCCTTCCACTTCATCTCTTTGAGATACCTTTGCCACACTTCAGCATAGGTGCAAGCTAATTCAGAAACAGGGAAGTTACTCGCTAACATCACGCGCGTAAGCCCAAACTGCCTGATTGCAAAACTTATAATGGGTTTAGCTTGTTCCACACGCCAATCACGATTGAACATCTCCCAACCAGAGCACTTGATATAACACTCAGGATGATGCGCAAGCCGGGTAATCGAGTTCATCCACTGCTCATTTAGTTGTAAAGGAGAACCACAATGATTAATCACGACTTTCAAATTGGGCAACTGCTGCATCATATCAGCAAGCGCACAAGACGCACCTTGATCTGGCAAAGATAGTTGGGCCTCAAAAATCAGCTGATTATCAGACAGCATTTCAAGACGCTTAAGTACATTCGGATCGGACAACACTTCTTGAGCGGCATTATCTAAGATATATCTCACACCAACTAAGGATGTGAACCCTTTAAGCTTTTCAAGATGCTCGCCAAAACGATCAGAAGTCAGATCTAGATAAGCGATGGATCGGAAAGGTAACTCACAATGGCACTCAAGCCACTCCAGTTCTCGCCACGGTGAAGAGTTATCAAAACCAGCCTCTATATGAACAAAACCAACAATATCTGCTGAGCCAGATTGATTTAAATCGCTTTCGTTATAACTGCGTCTAATTTTATTTTTATCAGACCATTCAGGCTCATGCCCTTCTTGCAACCAGTGGTAATCTCCATCTTCAAGATTAAACAGGTGCACATGCGGGTCTATCACTCTACTCATATACCGCCTTTAGATCGCAAGTTTTACTTCTACAGCTCAATTACTGGGTTGTATATCCACCATCAATTAACTGCAAACTACCGGTAATAAAACGAGCATCATCACCAATCAACAATGCAACGAGTGCAGCAACTTCTTCAGGCTGACCTATGCGCCCTAATGGCTGCAAAGCTGCTTCTTCTTGATGTATAACACTTTTTTCACTTCCACTTCTTTCACAATAGCGGTCAATCGCATTATGGTAAAGCGGTGTTTCGATTGTTCCCGGGCAAACAGCATTAGCTCGAATACCAAAAGATGCGTAATCTAATGCTGTGGTTTTAGCCATTGAAGCTAAAGCAGCTTTACTCATGTTATAAGCAAAAGAGTTTCTTTTAGCTACGACCGACTGATCAGAGCCTAATAATACGATTGAGCCAGCGCCCTGCTCTCGCATTTGAGGAAGCACAGACTGTAAAAGAAAATAAGCACCTTTGACATTAATAGCCATCACTCGATCAAAGTCCTCTTCCGAGGTATCTTCTAAGTTTGCAGAAAAATGCACACCTGCATTAGATACAACGCCATCGATCCGACCAGATTCCTTGATGACCTGATCAATAGCTTGTGAGACCTGAGTAGAATCGGTCATGTCACATTGAATAAATTCGCCGACCTCAGATTCATTTAGGTCTAAGTTATAAACCTTGTAACCATCATCTAATAAACGTTCAACGACAGCTCTACCTATACCAACAGAACCACCTGTAACTACACAAACCCTAGTCATAGAACTCTTCAACCCTCGGCAACAACAAACGCAACGATATAATCTTTCTCGTCACTGTAACTTAGATGCATAGATGTAATTTCAAGCCTTTCGGCACGCTCTGCTGCACCTCCTGATAGGCTCACTTCAGGACGACCATTCATATCTTTGGTAATTTCAATATGTTTCCAACTAACGCCTCGCCCAATACCTGTGCCTAAAGCTTTAGATATCGCTTCTTTGGCACAAAAACGTTTAGCTAGAAACAGAGGAGGATTGGATACTTTGAGGAACTGTTCATATTCGGAAGTAGATAAGATACGTTGCGGCAAGGCAGGCGTTCTTTCCAACGCCTGCTCCATGCGGCTGATCTGAAGAATATCGGTCCCGATACCTCGAATCATCGCTTCAATGCATCTCTTTGCGGCTGAATTCGAGCTTGAGCCTGAAGCATCTGTTGCTTAATTTCAGATACAGCTTCTTTTAAACCAACAAATAAAGCGCGAGCAATAATACCGTGGCCAATATTTAGCTCATTCATCTCAGGGATTTCAGCAATCTGCTCAACATTATGATAATGCAAACCATGACCAGCGTTTACTACTAGCCCTTTTTGATAAGCATAAGCAGCAGCTTCACGAATACGCTTCAGCTCTTCGGCCTGTTCTGCAGAAGATTCAGCTTCTGCGTAGGCACCTGTATGCAATTCAATCACAGGAGCACCACAACGAATAGTTGCATCAATCTGTGCTGGCTCCGGATCAATAAATAGAGACACCTCGATACCTGCCCCAGCTAATCGATCACAGGCTTCTTTCACCCGCCCTTCTTGACCAGCGACATCCAATCCACCTTCGGTCGTCAACTCTTCGCGCTTCTCTGGAACCAAACAACAATGAGCAGGCTTTACATCTTCAGCAATGGCAATCATCTCTTCAGTAACAGCCATCTCAAAGTTCATACGTGTCTGCAATGTCTCTTTGAGCAAATAAACATCACGATCTTGAATATGGCGGCGATCTTCTCGCAAATGAATAGTAATGCCATCCGCACCGGCCTCTTCCGCTAGCGCAGCAGCCTGAACAGTATCTGGGTAGCGTGTACCTCGCGCTTGGCGAATCGTAGCCACATGGTCAATATTGACCCCTAATAACAAACGGGACGGTTCAATCACACCACTTTCCTCACATTTTTTGAAATAGCTCTCGGCTACGCAAGGGCTTATGCCCTAAAGCACGATCAATTAAATTTCGCATCAACCGCTTAGCGGCTCTGCGAACTTGAATGTCTGAATAATCATCGACAGCAATCGCTGATAACTGCCAACCATAAAAGCAAGACGCCTTGTTTTTCTCCGTTACTTCGCTAACAGGAACAAAGCCATGCTCAGGGTTAAAACAATATACTGACTCTGCAGATGTCTGCTCCAGTTCCGGTAACACCCCAAGCTCATCAAGCAAACGATGCTCAAAGGTGCGTAGTGCCCCCTCTATATCTTCTCCAGATACTAACTCATTTAAAACATACTGATAATAAACATAGAGCTTAGGGTGACCATCAAAAGGCTGCAACAACCGCTCTAGCAACTCATTGACGTACAGGCCACAGAGTAATGCATCGCCATTCAAGAACAGCATAGCAGCCACAGGTTCAGCTTGAGTCAATGTTTTGAGGTCGTTACGCCCACGCCAACTAACTTGAATGGGCACAAAAGGCTGTACTGATGCACGTAATTTAGATTTGGGCCTACGCGCGCCCTGAACAACAGCGGAGACTTTACCATGTTCTAGAGTGAAGAAATCAACGATAAGGCTAGTATCGCGATAAGGGCGGCTATGGAGGACATAAGCCGCCTGCGGATCAGAATGACTCATGCTGTGTTAGGTGTTGTCATAACCCAAACTACGCAATGCTCTTTCATCATCCGCCCAACCACGACGAACTTTAACCCATAGGTTAAGCATTACTTTAGCATCAAACATACGCTCCATATCCATGCGAGCATCACGACCAATTGTTTTGATGCGCGAACCTTTATCACCGATAACGATTCGTTTCTGTCCATCACGTTCCACAAGAATAAGCGCACTCACATGAAGAACACCGTTTTTGGCGTATTTAAACTCTTCGATCTCTACGGTAGTACCATAAGGAATCTCATCGCCTAAATTACGCATCAACTTTTCACGAACCATCTCCGCAGCCATAAAGCGTGAGCTTTTATCTGTTAGCTGGTCTTCAGGAAAGTGATGCATACCCTCAGGAATATGCTTGGCGATTAGCTCTTCAAGTTGCTCGACGTTATGCCCATCTTTAGCAGAAAGAGGAATCATTTCAGCAAAGTCCATACGCTCAGAATGCGTCTGCATCTGAGGTAATAACGCCGTTTTGTCTTTAAGTTGATCGACTTTATTTACAGCTAAAATAACCGGACAACGAGCATGTTTGACCTTGTCCAGTACCATCTGGTCTTCTTCAGTCCAAGCAGTACGGTCAACAATAAAAACAACAACATCAACATCACGTAATGCGTCTGATGCAGCTTTGTTCATATAACGGTTTAAAGCTTTTTTCCCGTCATCTTTATGTAAACCTGGAGTATCCACATAAACAATCTGTAGATCATCTTCCGTTTTGATACCCATAATCTGATGACGAGTTGTCTGAGGCTTACGCGAAGTAATACTCAACTTCTGTCCCAATATATGGTTCATCAATGTCGATTTACCAACATTTGGACGACCAACAATCGCTACGAATCCACATTTTTGATCTGGATTGCGAGGTTCCAGCAGGTGCATTAAATCTTCAGCCATAACTATTTCTCCACCTGCAGCTCTATCAGCGCATGTTTTGCGGCTTCTTGTTCAGCTTGACGGCGACTGCTACCAATACCTTTAGCAGGCTTAGCTAACCCAGTCACTGTACAATCAATGTAAAAGGTTTGATCATGAGCTTCGCCTTCTACATTGATTAACTCATAAGTTGGCAAAGCTAAACGGCGCGATTGCAAAAACTCCTGCAAACGTGTTTTAGAGTCTTTAAGAGTCTCATTTAGGTCTAATTTTTCTAAACGAGCTTTAAACCAAGAAAGAATAAATCCACGGGCCGTTTCCATATCGGAATCTAGATAGATGGCGCCGATAATAGCTTCTACAGCATCAGCTAAGATTGAATCTCTACGGAAACCACCACTCTTAAGCTCACCACTACCTAAACGCAGGTAATCTCCTAAACCTAATTCACGTGCGACTTCGGACAAAGTAACACCTTTAACCATACGTGCACGCAAGCGGCTTAATTCGCCTTCTTTAGCCTGCGGGAAGCGCGCGAACAGATCATCAGCAATAACAAAGTTCAAAATTGAATCACCTAGAAACTCTAGACGCTCATTATTCTTCTTACCGCAACTACGATGCGTGAGAGCCAACTCAAATAATGATTCATCGGCAAATGGGTGCCCTATACGACGGGCTAGATCGGATACAGGTTTAATCAAGGGGTTTCAGCTTCATATTCATTTGTAAAAACTACAACTGCATCAATATTTCCAAACATTGGAACACGAACTTCATAATCAAGTATTGCAGTAATAATGCCGTCATCTTCAAAGACTGTTAACGAATCTTTTTGCGGTAAATTCAGTTGATTTATCACCAGTTTTTTCCTGACACTAGCTTTTATACCTTTAGGCCCTTTAGCAAGTTCTTCAGGATCGTTCATAGCGTCAACTAGAACCGAATTAAAAGTCCTATTATCTACGTATGCAGGAAATAACTTGAATGCAATAGAAAACAAAAAACCAGCTACAATAAGTACTAACAAATTAGCAAAAATTGACGCACCAGCTTGTTTCTTAAGAGTAGATCTCATAAGAGCCTCCATTACTCAATTACGCGAACATCACCAAATGACGGTATACTTAAAAAGGTAGGCCAATGCATCCAGACTGCAAATGCCTTACCTACTAGAAGATCTTCAGATACAAAACCCCACCTGCGACTATCATTACTATTATCGCGATTATCTCCAACCATAAAGTAATGACCTTCAGGTACAGTCCACTCCATATTCTGAGCTGGTCTGCGAACATCTCTATACATTTGATGTTCAACACCATCTAAATTTTCATTAATTAACAAACGCTGTGGATTATGTGGTGGTAATTGAGCCAACAACTGTTGGGATTGCTCTTTTCCGTTTATAAACAACTTCTTGTTTTGGTAACTAATTACATCACCCGGAAGCCCCACTACTCTCTTAATATAGTTAATAGATGGTTTTTCAGGGAATTTAAATACAACCACATCACCACGCTCAGGATCATTAATCTCAATAAACTTAGTATTCAAAACAGGTAAACGAAGCCCGTAGTGAAATTTATTTACCAAAATAAAGTCGCCAATCTTCAACGTCGGCAACATTGAGCCAGATGGAATCTGAAAAGGCTCTACTAGGAATGACCTTAATACCAAAACGATGAAAAGCACTGGAAACATTGATCGACCCGTATCGACCCAACCCGATACACGATTAATCTGTTCAATGGCTTCATCAGGAAGCGGTCCTTCCGCCTGGGCAGAAGCAACTCTCAGCTGTTCATCTCTTTGTGGTTTCAAAGAGATTCGGTCGTAAAACCAAACGATGCCGGAGATGAAAGTTAACGCAACCAGCACTAATGCGAAATCAAAATCCATCTAACAATGCCCTTCCTGATAATTAGCTATCAACTTTAAGTACTGCAAGGAACGCATCCTGTGGGATCTCTACACTACCCACCTGCTTCATACGTTTCTTACCTTCTTTCTGCTTCTGTAGCAGTTTCTTCTTACGGCTTACGTCACCGCCATAACACTTCGCGGTTACGTTCTTACGCAATGCTTTAACTGTTGTACGAGCAATGACCTTACCACCAAGAGCAGCCTGAATTGCCACATCAAACATCTGACGAGGAATAACCTCTTTCATCTTTTCACATAGCTGACGGCCACGGAATTGAGCATTATCACGATGCAGAATAACGGCTAAGGCATCGACCTTATCACCATTGATAAGAATATCCATACGCACCAATTTCGCTGGATCAAAGCGTACGAAATTATATTCAAGAGAAGCGTAACCACGACTTACAGACTTCAAACGGTCGAAGAAATCCAAAACAACTTCCGCCATCGGTAGTTCATAAGTAATCTGTACTTGGTTACCTACGTAGTTCATCTGTTTTTGAATACCACGCTTCTCAACACATAGTCCGATCACCTGTCCTAGATAATCTTGTGGAACAAGGATATTCGCTTCAACAATTGGCTCACGCATCTCGTTGATTGAACCAGGATCAGGAAGCTTAGAAGGGCTATCAATCTGTATAACATCACCATTATTCATCTCCAACTCATAAATTACAGTTGGAGCTGTAGTGATCAAATCCAGATTATATTCACGCTCAAGACGTTCTTGAATGATCTCCATGTGCAGCATACCCAAGAAGCCACAACGGAAACCGAAACCAAGTGCATCTGATGTTTCGGGCTCAAAGAACAACGAAGCATCATTCAAGGTCAACTTATCTAATGCTTCACGGAAATCTTGGTAATCATCAGAGCTTGTTGGGAATAGACCAGAGTAAACCTGAGGTTGTACTTTCAGGAAACCAGGTAGGCTTTCGACATCTGGCGTTTTAACATGGGTCAATGTATCACCTACAGGTGCACCATGAATGTCTTTAACACCCGCAACAATAAAGCCTACTTCACCTGCATGCAAAACACCGGTTTCTTTCTGCTTAGGTGTAAAAATACCTACCGATTCTGCTTGATAGTTTTGACCCGTAGATTTAACTAGAATTTTGTCTTTCTTACGCAATGTACCCTGAGTTACACGCACCAGAGAAACAACGCCTAGGTAATTATCAAACCAAGAATCAATAATTAGGGCTTGTAGAGGAGCATCAACATCACCTTCAGGCGGTGGAATTTCCTTAACTAACTGTTCAAGAACGTCTTCTACACCCATACCGCTTTTAGCAGAACAAGCTACTGCGTCGGTAGCATCAATACCGATAACTTCTTCAATCTCGACACGAACTCGCTCCGGCTCAGCCTGAGGCAGGTCCATTTTGTTTAGAATTGGGACAACCTCTAAACCTTGCTCGATTGCTGTATAGCAGTTAGCAACTGACTGAGCTTCTACACCCTGCGCAGCATCAACGATCAAAAGCGCACCTTCACAAGCGGCTAAAGAACGAGAAACCTCATAGGAGAAATCTACGTGGCCCGGTGTATCGATAAAGTTAAGCTGGTAAGTTTCACCATCTTGCGCCTTGTAATTCAGAGTAACACTCTGCGCTTTAATGGTAATACCACGCTCACGTTCCAAATCCATGGAATCAAGAACCTGAGCTTCCATTTCACGGTCACTTAAGCCACCGCACATTTGGATAAAACGATCGGCCAAAGTCGACTTACCGTGGTCGATATGGGCAATAATAGAAAAATTTCGGATATTTTTAAGGTTGCTCACGTGCAGGCTACCGCTACTCTAATACTCGCTGGAAAGGCGCAAGTTTACAGCATTTGCTTAAACTGGGCTACGAAAAAGGGGGCCTTAGCCCCCTTAGAATTTTATACAACTTAATCCGATACTCGTAATGGAATAAATAACGGACTTCCTCGCCTAACAATCCGCATCGGAACCGACTTTCCAGATGCTATATCGGTAGATACTCTATTGAAGTCAGAAACACTGGAGATCTGTTCGCCATTTAGCATAGTGATGACATCACCAACCATCAAACCTGCATCTGAACCTGGCCCTTGTAGAACTTTACGAACAACAACGCCTTTACTCACTTGCCATTTTTCTTTACGTTTTTGGTCAAGTTCAGCGACCTGAATATTTAGACGATTGCCTTTATCCTCTTTTGGCTTTCGAACGTTAGTTTTAGCAAGTTCATCCTGCGTTGGTAATGCCTCGATTTCGACCTTAATGGTCATTTCACGCCCCGCACGAATGACTGAAACCTTAGCTTTTTTACCTGGTTTAACTCGACCTACATGGTGAGGTAGATCTGAAGATCGAATAATATCCGCACCTTCAAATTTAAGAATAATATCGCCCTCTAGAAGACCGGATTTTTCTGCTGGACTCTTAGGTAACACTTTTGCAACTAAAGCCCCAGCCGGCTTTTCTAACCCAAATGATTCAGCAAGATCACGGTTAACCTCTTGAATGACCACACCAAGCCAACCGCGGGTAACATAACCATGTTTCCTTAATTGATCCGCAACATCCATCGCGACATCAATAGGTATAGCAAAGGAAAGCCCCATAAAACCACCGGAACGAGTGTAAATCTGAGAGTTAATCCCAACAACTTCACCATCCAGATTAAATAATGGACCTCCAGAATTACCCGGATTAATAGCTACATCAGTTTGGATAAACGGAACATAAGTATCTCCTGCTAATGCACGTTCTTTAGCACTAACAATCCCTGCTGTCACACTATGATCAAAACCAAATGGAGAGCCTATCGCTAGTACCCACTCACCGACATCAAGCGCTTTAGACTCTCCCAGCTCAACTGTCGGTAGATCCTCAGCATCGATTTTTAACAACGCTACATCAGAGCGCTTATCAGAACCGATGACTTCAGCTTCTAACTCCCTACGATCAGCTAAGCGCACGATAACCTGATCAGCTTCCGCAATAACATGATGATTGGTTAGTAAATAACCATCTTCAGAAATAATAAAACCAGACCCTAAGGATTGAGGAGCCCTACGACGTGGGCGCTCACCCTGTTCAAATTCAGGCATACGAAAGAAATGACGAAAGATTTCCGGAATTTCTTCTCCATTTGGTCCCTGAAATGGGTGCGACTGCCCCTGATGCGGTTTGTTTTGAACAGTACTAATATTCACCACTGCAGGTGAAGCCTCTTTTACCAGCGATTTAAAATCAGGCAAGCTTGCAGCATGAATAGGTAGTGCAATAAGGATAATCGTTGCGACAATGAATTTTGATATAGATTTCATAAAACAAACACCTATGTCTATCAAAAAACGGGGTTAGATAACTTTAATTAGCGTCGGTTGATATTGGCAGGAACTAAAGAAAGCGGAACTACTAAAGCGAACAAAAACAAACCCTGCGATAAGAGAAATAAAGGAAGATGCGATCACAACCAGCTCATCTCCCCAGATAAAATCCCCTATCACGGCCCCAAGAAATAGCGCTAGCAATGGCAACAAATACATAAAGACAGTTGCTTTAACAAATGCTCCTTCCTCTATGCCCAAAAGCACACTATCGTCAGCTTTTACGTGAAGAGAAGTTGGATTATTAACGAGAAAAATAAACCGTTTCTCCTGTCCAGCCTGCACTAACAGTTTTTGTCCACAACCATTTCGAGCAGCACAACTAGCACAAGCGCTCTGGCGCATGGTTTCAACCCATACGCCTTGCTCATTGACCTCTACAACTTTCCCGCTTTCTTCAATCATTTACGTTCTACTGAAGCAGCAATACGTTCCGCAATCATTAGAGGAACATCTCCAACGACTGTTACAAATTGATCACCAATACGCTTACCTACAGTCACCATACCGTCTGACTGAACAGCACCTTCAGGAACGGACTGACGACCATATTTTTCAACACAAACGGTAAATGAATGATGTCCATTGCTGAACATTTGCACTTCAGCGTGCGCCATCACATCTCTACGTTTACCCGAAAAGCCTTCTGGCAACCATGTTGCCTCCCAACCAGATTCTTGGTGTGAAAGCATATGTTTATGCTGAGATACATAACGCTCTACACCTTCAGATAAACGAATAATTTCAGGCTCTTGCCCCTGTGATGAAATCATCGAACGGTTACCAAACTGCGCTCTGACTAGATCATCGGAAACTGTATTGCCTGGAAGAACATAGTTCGGGCGATTATCAGCAATCGTATCGTTTTCAGGCTGATTGTAAGTTTGGGCGCCCAAAATCACCATTGCCGTCACAGAAGCAGCTGCAGTCATGCTAGCAAGCGGCTTCCAAAAAGAGTTTCCTTTAGTTTCGGACTTCACTTCGGGTACGGCAGTCACAACTTCCAAATCAGGCTCTTGATCTAGGGCCTGCATAACCTGACCACTGATATCAAAGCCGCTCAATTCCGCTTCTTCATTTTTCATAACTGAACGAACTAAATGATATCGCTGCCATTGTTCAGCCAATTCTGGCTCCTGCTCTATGCGATCAAGAGTACGTCGTAACTCAAAGTCTGCAACTTCGCCATCCATCAACGCCGAAACAGATTCTGTAGATCGATCATCCATAGAATTTACCTCAATTTACCTTTGCAGGATCAGCTCGCTAAAAGCGGCATAATTTCTTTATCAATTGCTTCACGTGCTCTAAAGATACGTGACCTCACAGTGCCTACGGGACAATCCATAACCCCAGCAATCTCCTCATAACTCATACCTTCAAACTCTCTGAGTGTTAAGGCCACCCTCAAGTCTTCAGGTAGTTTATTCAGAGTTTTCCGAATCACTGCTTCCAGCTCATCCTTGTACAATTTGTTTTCCGGTGTCTCAATATCTTTCAAAGCATTATCACCTTCAAAGAACTGCGCATCGTCAACATCCACATCAGCAGGACGCCTACCACGAGCGACAAGGTGATTTTTGGCTGTGTTGATAGCAATTCTGTAAAGCCATGTATAGAAAGCACTATCTCCGCGAAATTTTGGTATCGCTTTATAAGCCTTAATGAAAGTTTCTTGCGCCACGTCCAATGCTTCATGTTGGTCGTAAACATAACGACCAATCAACGCAACAATTTTATGTTGGTATTTTTTTACCAGAAGATCAAAAGCACGTTTATCGCCCGCTTTTACCCGCTCGACCAGCTTTTGATCAACTGCTGTCTGACTTTCACTCGACACTCAATATTCCTTAAACTGTCCTTAATACCTATCTCTATAAATATAGAAGCTAAAGCAGCAATAACTTTCAACTAATACAACATATTACCTCATCAGAGTGCCGGAACACTTCTATGAGCATTCAAAACTGCTTAAGTTCCCTAAGTCCAAAAAAAAATGCAAAATTGTTGCTCAATTCCGATGAAACGCATCTAATAAGCTAGTTTTATCCTCAAACTTACCACTAAAATACACACTCACCTTTTCAAGCCAAGAACCCTCTAGTTAAGAAGAGCACAGCATGACGCAACACTATCACTACGACGCTTTAATTATTGGCAGTGGCGCTGCTGGACTCAGCATGGCCCTTCACCTAGCTCAAAATGCGCGTGTTGCAGTTCTTAGTAAAAGAGAACTTAAGAGTGGTTCCACATGGCTAGCTCAAGGCGGTATCGCAGCAGTACTCGATACTGAAGATAGCACACAAGCACATATCGAAGACACCATGTCTGCTGGCGGACATCTTAGTCATAAAAACGCAGTAGAATTCACAGTCGAACACGGCAGAGAAAGCATTGACTGGCTGATTGAACAAGGCGTTCCTTTTACCCAAGATAGTGACGACTATCATCTAACCAAAGAAGGCGGGCACTCACATCGTCGCATCATCCATTCTGCAGATGCGACAGGAAAAGCGCTTCAGCAAACATTGATAGAGAAAGCCCAAGCCTCTGAAAATATCGACCTATTCGAACACCATATTGCAGTCGACCTAATTACACGAAAGAAACTAGGCTTAGCACACAACCGCTGTGTAGGTGCATACATTCTTAATGACGAAACAGGACACGTAGAGGTGTTTCAGGCTCCTCATGTTGTGTTGGCTACAGGCGGTGCATCGAAGGCCTATCTTTACACGAGTAATTCAGATGGCGCCACGGGAGATGGGATCGCCATGGCTTGGCGTGCTGGCTGCCGTGTCGGTAACATGGAATTTAATCAGTTCCACCCTACCTGCCTGTATCACCCACAAGCCAAGTCCTTTTTGATTACAGAAGCCGTTCGCGGTGAAGGCGGAAAGCTTTTACTGCCTGATGGCCAGCCGTTCATGCATAACTTCGATGAGCGAGGCGAATTAGCACCGCGAGATATCGTTGCTCGCGCAATAGACCACGAGATGAAAAGGCTAGGTAGTGACTGCCTATTTTTAGATATCAGCCACAAATCTAAAGAATTTATTAAGTCTCATTTCCCAACCATCTATAAGCGCTGCAAAAGCTTAGGCATCGACATCACTAAAGAACCAATTCCAGTTGTACCTGCTGCCCATTACACTTGCGGTGGTGTCGTGACAGACGAAAAAGGCCGTACCGATATTCCGGGGCTTTATGCTATTGGCGAAACCTCATTTACGGGGCTTCATGGTGCCAATCGATTGGCTAGTAATTCCCTTCTTGAATGCCTTGTCTATGCAAAATCTGCTTCAGACGATGTCGTACAATCTCTAACGGCACCTCTAGACGAATCAATCATACCAGCATGGGATGAGTCTCAAGTAACCAATTCAGATGAAGATGTTATTATCTCTCACAACTGGGATGAGATACGTCGTTTCATGTGGGACTACGTAGGCATTGTGAGAACGACCAAACGACTACAACGAGCTAAGCATCGCATAGATCTTTTACAGCAAGAGATTAGCGAATATTACAGTAACTACAAAATCAGTAACGATCTACTGGAGCTGCGTAACTTGGCCGTCGTTGCTGATTTGATTATTCGCTCAGCAATGCTAAGGCAGGAAAGTCGTGGACTCCACTACACACTGGATTTCCCAGACCTGGGACCTGAAGCACTAGATACAATCTTAACGCCAATCAATTTTCATTGGAATTAAGGCCATAAAGCGGACTGTATAACAAAAGAACCCGCAGCCGTCTAAAAGCATTTTCATTGAAGTTCCGACGCATTATTACAACAGGTATAGTGTAAAAGCGACGGTCACTTTTGCACAACATGACGATCACAAAGGGAGTGATCACCTTTTGCTTAATACGGGTCACATAAATCCGTTGCTGGTTTCTCTGCAGTAATGAAATCACTCCCTTTTCCCCATTCCAAGTAATACCAACAATGGACAGAGGGGACCTTAATAGCACCCTTTCATTTAAATAAAACAGAAAACTACATAGAAGTGCTACTGTAGCTAAAACAGCTATGTATAAAGGAATCGCAGAGTAAAAAAGAGCAAAGCACGCACTAAGATGCACCCCACTATATATAACTAGCAGGGTACAGGAAGGAGAGATAGGTTCGTTATTTAGGCTGAACACGCTCCAGAATAATCCTCACAATCCTTTGCAAGTCAGGATCAGCTGGTACTTCTCGCTCCATAAGCCATACAAATAGATCCTGATCTTCCTCATCTAATAACTTAACAAAGCGATCTTGATCAGCCTCGTCTAAGTCTGCAAAAGCCTCTTCCACAAACGGAACAAAAAGAACATCAAGTTCCAACATACCACGTCGACTCTGCCATTTAAGGCGGCGAATATCATCTTCAGTATACATCTATCAATTTTTCCTTAGAGGTTTCGCATTGCGCGCTAAGCATACCAGAAATAAAGAATAAGACACTAGCGACAAGAGTCTATAGCCGGCGTTGGTTGCTAACAGCGAAGGACAGCGAAGGACAGCGAAGGACAGCGTATCAGTGTGCGTTATTCTATAAAGCATGACCAGCCTTTAGATTACCCACCCATATTTGATATTTTCTCTGCTTGCCTAGCTGCACTCTAAACACGGTTATAAACGAAAAAACCCCGATCACAGCGTGACCGGGGTTTTCTCTTAATTAAATGCTTGGCGATGACCTACTCTCACATGGGGAAGCCCCACACTACCATCGGCGATGTTGCGTTTCACGTCTGAGTTCGGGATGGATTCAGGTGGTTCCACAACTCTATGGTCGCCAAGCAAAACTGTTACAACTTAGATCTGATTCTTCTTTTATTTGATCTAGATAGTTTATCGACTGTAGTTTAACTACGCGCTAATTCGTTACTCTCTATCGTCTTACGTATCTTACAAGTCACTTGCCAAACGCCTTGGGCGTTATATGGTCAAGCCTCACGGGCAATTAGTATTGGTTAGCTCAACGCCTCACAGCGCTTCCACACCCAACCTATCAACGTCGTAGTCTTCAACGGCCCTTTAGGGGAATCAAGTTCCCAGTGAGATCTCATCTTGAAGGAGGCTTCCCGCTTAGATGCTTTCAGCGGTTATCCCGTCCGAACGTAGCTACCCGGCAATGCAATTGGCATCACAACCGGTACACCAGAGGTTCGTTCACTCCGGTCCTCTCGTACTAGGAGCAACTCTTCTCAAATCTCAAACGCCCACGGCAGATAGGGACCGAACTGTCTCACGACGTTCTAAACCCAGCTCGCGTACCACTTTAAATGGCGAACAGCCATACCCTTGGGACCGGCTTCAGCCCCAGGATGTGATGAGCCGACATCGAGGTGCCAAACACCGCCGTCGATGTGAACTCTTGGGCGGTATCAGCCTGTTATCCCCGGAGTACCTTTTATCCGTTGAGCGATGGCCCTTCCATACAGAACCACCGGATCACTAGAACCTACTTTCGTACCTGCTCGACGTGTCTGTCTCGCAGTCAAGCACCCTTCTACTCTTGCGCTCATTGCATGATTTCCGACCATGCTGAGGGTACCTTCGTGCTCCTCCGTTACTCTTTGGGAGGAGACCGCCCCAGTCAAACTACCCACCACACAATGTCCCCGATCCCGCTTAGGGAACTGGGTTAGAACCTCAACATTACCAGGCTGGTATTTCAAAGGTGGCTCCACCCTATCTGGCGACAGGGTTTCAAAGCCTCCCAGCTATTCTACACAAGTAATGTCAAAGTCCACTGTGAAGCTGTAGTAAAGGTTCACGGGGTCTTTCCGTCTAGCCGCGGGTAAACTGCATCTTAACAGCTATTTCAATTTCACTGAGTCTCGGGTGGAGACAGTGTGGCCATCGTTACGCCATTCGTGCAGGTCGGAACTTACCCGACAAGGAATTTCGCTACCTTAGGACCGTTATAGTTACGGCCGCCGTTTACCGGGGCTTCGATCAAGAGCTTCGCACAAGTGCTAACCCCATCAATTAACCTTCCGGCACCGGGCAGGCGTCACACCCTATACGTCCTCTTTCGAGTTTGCAGAGTGCTATGTTTTTAATAAACAGTCGCAGCCACCTGGTATCTTCGACCGGCCTCAGCTTAGGGAGCAAGTCCCATCACCAAAACCGGCGCACCTTCTCCCGAAGTTACGGTGCCATTTTGCCTAGTTCCTTCACCCGAGTTTTCTCATACGCCTTAGTATTCTCTACCTGACCACCTGTGTCGGTTTAGGGTACGGTTAGTCATAACCTGAAGCTTAGAGGATTTTCCTGGAAGCATGGCATCAACTACTTCAGTCCATAAAGGACCTCGTCATCGGTTCTCGGTCTTAAGGACCCGGATTTGCCTAAGTCCTCAACCTACTACCTTAAACGCGGACAACCAACGCCGCGCTAGCCTAGCCTTCTCCGTCCCCCCATCGCAGTTATGAGCAGTACAGGAATATTAACCTGTTTCCCATCGGATACGCTCTTCAGCCTCTCCTTAGGGGCCGACTCACCCTACCTCGAATAGCGTTGGATAGGAACCCTTGGTCTTCCGGCGGGGAGGGTTTTCACCTCCCTTATCGTTACTCATGTCAGCATTCGCACTTCTGATACCTCCACGGTGCCTTACAGCTTCCGCTTCAACAGCTTACAGAACGCTCCTCTACCATGCACAAAGTGCATCCGTAGCTTCGGTGTTATGCTTAGCCCCGTTATATCTTCCGCGCGGGCCGACTCGACTAGTGAGCTATTACGCTTTCTTTAAAGGGTGGCTGCTTCTAAGCCAACCTCCTAGCTGTCTAAGCCTTCCCACATCGTTTCCCACTTAGCATAAACTTTGGGACCTTAGCTGACGGTCTGGGTTGTTTCCCTTTCCACGACGGACGTTAGCACCCGCCGTGTGTCTCCCGTGATTGAACTCATGGGTATTCGGAGTTTGCATCGGGTTGGTAAGTCGGGATGACCCCCTAGCCGAAACAGTGCTCTACCCCCATGGTTAGACACGAGGCACTACCTAAATAGTTTTCGAGGAGAACCAGCTATCTCCGAGTTTGATTAGCCTTTCACTCCTATCCACAAGTCATCCGCTGGCTTTTCAACGACAGTCGGTTCGGTCCTCCAATGCGTGTTACCGCATCTTCAACCTGCCCATGGATAGATCACTCGGTTTCGGGTCTACTCCTAGCGACTGGACGCCCTATTAAGACTCGGTTTCCCTACGGCTCCGCAAATGCTTAACCTTGCCACTAAAAGTAAGTCGCTGACCCATTATACAAAAGGTACGCAGTCACCGTCCGAAAACGGCTCCCACTGCTTGTACGTACACGGTTTCAGGGTCTATTTCACTCCCCTCACAGGGGTTCTTTTCGCCTTTCCCTCACGGTACTGGTTCACTATCGGTCAGTCAGGAGTATTTAGCCTTGGAGGATGGTCCCCCCATATTCAGACAGCGTTTCACGTGTGCCGTCCTACTCGATTTCACTTTAAAAGACCTTTCACATACGGGGCTATCACCCACTATGGCCACACTTTCCAGAGTGTTCTGTTAAATCTAATAAAGCTTAAGGGCTGGTCCCCGTTCGCTCGCCGCTACTTAGGGAATCTCGGTTGATTTCTTTTCCTCTGGGTACTTAGATGTTTCAGTTCCCCAGGTTCGCCTCTAATAACCTATGTATTCAGTTAAAAGATACCTATAAATAGGTGGGTTTCCCCATTCGGAAATGTCCGGATCAAAGGTTGTTTACCACCTCCCCGAACCTTATCGCAGGTTACAACGTCCTTCATCGCCTCTGACTGCCAAGGCATCCACCGTGCACGCTTAGTCACTTGACCATATAACCCGAAGGCGTCTGGAATCACAGTAACTTGTATTGCTAGTAACGATAGATTTCGCCGAATTGGCGCATGCAGTAAAACTACATGTCTTAAATCTAAATCAAATGAATCAAATCCAAATTGTTAAAGAGCGTTTAAAGCAAAAAAGCTTTAAAAGATAATGTCTTAAACGACAATATGTTTTAAAACTCTTCCTTCTCATCCAAAGGATGATGGTGGAGCTATGCGGGATCGAACCGCAGACCTCCTGCGTGCAAAGCAGGCGCTCTCCCAGCTGAGCTATAGCCCCAAAGAAAACAGTAAGGCTATTATTGGTAGGCCTGAGTGGACTTGAACCACCGACCTCACCCTTATCAGGGGTGCGCTCTAACCAGCTGAGCTACAAGCCTACACCGTTGCTCTTAACTTCTCTGATCAGATAATTCGTGTGAACGCTTGCCGAGAATCGGCTTTCGTTTAAGGAGGTGATCCAGCCCCAGGTTCCCCTAGGGCTACCTTGTTACGACTTCACCCCAGTCATGAACCACACCGTGGTAACCGCCCTCCCGAAGGTTAAGCTAGCTACTTCTGGTGCAATCCACTCCCATGGTGTGACGGGCGGTGTGTACAAGGCCCGGGAACGTATTCACCGCGACATTCTGATTCGCGATTACTAGCGATTCCGACTTCATGGAGTCGAGTTGCAGACTCCAATCCGGACTACGACCGGTTTTCTGAGATTAGCTTACCCTCGCAGGTTCGCGGCCCTCTGTACCGGCCATTGTAGCACGTGTGTAGCCCAACTCGTAAGGGCCATGATGACTTGACGTCGTCCCCACCTTCCTCCGGTTTGTCACCGGCAGTCTCCTTAGAGTTCCCACCCGAAGTGCTGGCAAATAAGGACAAGGGTTGCGCTCGTTACGGGACTTAACCCAACATTTCACAACACGAGCTGACGACAGCCATGCAGCACCTGTCTCAGAGTTCCCGAAGGCACGAAACTATCTCTAGTAACTTCTCTGGATGTCAAGAGTTGGTAAGGTTCTTCGCGTTGCGTCGAATTAAACCACATGCTCCACCGCTTGTGCGGGCCCCCGTCAATTCATTTGAGTTTTAACCTTGCGGCCGTACTCCCCAGGCGGTCTACTTATCGCGTTAGCTGCGCCACTAAAAGATCAAGTCTCCCAACGGCTAGTAGACATCGTTTACGGCGTGGACTACCAGGGTATCTAATCCTGTTTGCTCCCCACGCTTTCGCACCTCAGTGTCAGTATCGGTCCAGGTAGTCGCCTTCGCCACTGGTGTTCCTTCCTATATCTACGCATTTCACCGCTACACAGGAAATTCCACTACCCTCTACCGTACTCTAGATTGGCAGTATCAGGTGCAGTTCCAAGGTTGAGCCCTGGGCTTTCACATCTGACTGACCAATCCACCTACGCGCGCTTTACGCCCAGTAATTCCGATTAACGCTCGCACCCTCCGTATTACCGCGGCTGCTGGCACGGAGTTAGCCGGTGCTTCTTCTGCAGTTAACGTCACAGCTAGCAGGTATTAACTACTAACCTTTCCTCACTGCTGAAAGTGCTTTACAACCCTAGGGCCTTCTTCACACACGCGGCATGGCTGCATCAGGCTTGCGCCCATTGTGCAATATTCCCCACTGCTGCCTCCCGTAGGAGTCTGGACCGTGTCTCAGTTCCAGTGTGGCTGATCATCCTCTCAGACCAGCTAGAGATCGTCGCCTTGGTGAGCCATTACCTCACCAACTAGCTAATCTCACGCAGGCTCATCCAATAGTGCAAGGTCCGAAGATCCCCTGCTTTCCCCCGTAGGGCGTATGCGGTATTAGACCAAATTTCTCTGGCTTATCCCCCGCTACTGGGTAGATTCCTACGCGTTACTCACCCGTCCGCCACTCGTCATCAACTAGCAAGCTAGTCATGTTACCGTTCGACTTGCATGTGTTAGGCCTGCCGCCAGCGTTCAATCTGAGCCATGATCAAACTCTTCAGTTTAAATCATTTGTGTTACCAGGAATGTGGTAACGGGCTCTAGTACTAAACAACCGGATAACATTCTTAAGAACGTTAAACCTTTGTAAATCGCTTTAAATGAATTCACTTGGTTGCTTGTCTAGAAAAAGTTTGCTTCTTCTCAACAAGCGCCCACACGAATTATCTGATCAAATTGTTAAAGAGCGTTGCTTTTTGACTCTCCGCTGACTCAGCGTTTCGTCTCAAGCGAGGCGCATATTCTACTGTGCGCTCATTCAAAGTCAACCGTTTATTTTGCAATTTTGTAAAATTTTTTACTCAGCAACCGGACTTTGAATCCTGCCCCGTAAGCAATCTAAAAAACCAATGTTTTCAATCACTTACTAAGCACCTCGCTTAGCTCAATCAGCCCCGTTTTGGCGGCCTACCTAAGCAAGGACGGCGAATTCTACAGACATCTAAAAAAGGGTCAACACCCAATCTTAAAAAAAGTGCAAAAAGTTGAAAAAAACTTACAAACCACCACAAATCGATCAAGCATAAATCAACAGCGTTTAAATAGTAGTCAACAGATACAAAAAAGGCGCTGAGTTTTACCTCAACGCCTTTTACTTAGACTTTAATTTAGCCTTTTAATACTAGAACAGAGCATTTTGCTCTCTCCGTTACCTTTGCAGTAACAGAACCCAGCATTACCTTTTCAACAGCTCCGTGCTTTTGCGCACTCATGATAATTAGATCGGCCTCTATTTCTTTAGCACGCCTAACAATCTCTTTGTGCGCTTTACCCTCTCTAACATCAACTTCAAAGCCTCTATTATCTAAAGCTTTTGCACCGATTGTTTGCAGCTCTTTACGCATAGCCTCCAATGCTTTCTCAACTGCACCTTTAGGAAAGTATGACGCCACCATTGGCATTTGATAGCCAGATAGAATAGTCATCAGATGAAGCTCGACACTTTCATCTATATATTCTTTTACAGTCTGTAACGTTTGCTCAACAGCTTTCCCGTCTTGAAGGTCTAGTGGTACCAATATTTTTTTAAACATTGTTTAGCAACCCTGTTCTGCCTTACGGCGTCTGTTTTGCATCCATCCCATTGCTATTAGTAGTAGCAACACTGGAATCCACACTAGCTGTTTCGGTGGTCGATCGGCCTCTACCTCAAGTGTTTTGATCTCCCAATCGAAATCCAAGCCTACTTTCTGAGCATCTGAATCAAAGGTAACGAGGTCGACAATTACACGCTCACCCTCTTCCCGTAACATTAGTCCTGCAGCTTCAATTTTCTCAGCGCCTGTACCTTCATTGGCTAGCGGTAACTCAACCGTTTTATTCACAAAATCACCATCAATAGTTTCACCGGCCACAATCATTCTTAACGGTCTACCATTTGGCATATCTTCTGCGACTTGCTCTAGCTTGGTTGGGGATACTTGCTCAATAGCAGGATAAATTTCATCCCATATTGCTCCGGGCCTAAACATCAAGAACGCGATAGCTAATAACAGAACGGTTTCATACCAACGAGTTTTCACTATCCAGTATCCTTGTGTCGCCGCTGCAAACACTAACATTGCCACTAATGCGCCAAAGACAGTAAGCAGAAGGTGCATTGGCCCTTCGATACCTATCAATATCAATTCAGTATTGAAGATAAACATAAACGGCAATACCGCTGTACGAATATCATAGGTAAAACCTTGAACCCCCGTCTTAATAGGATCTGATTGCGCTATCGCGGCACCTGCAAACGCTGCTAAGCCAACGGGTGGTGTATCATCTGCGAGAATACCAAAGTAAAAAACAAACAAATGAACAGCAATTAAGGGTACGATCAAGCCATTTTCAGCACCAAGCGTCACAATAACTGGAGCCATTAACGATGACACTACGATGTAGTTTGCTGTAGTTGGTAAACCCATACCTAATATCAAACTGATAATCGCTGTAAACAACAGCATCAAAAAGATACTACCGCCTGATATAAACTCCACAAACTCAGTCATCATTTGCCCTAGACCTGTCAAAGTGACTGTACCTACGACAATACCTGCTGCAGCAGTTGCCACACCAATACCAATCATATTTCTTGCGCCGCCAACAAGACCATTCAATAGATCTTCGACGCCATGCACTATCTGGCTACTCCAAGCGAGAGGCTCTCTGAAATAGGTTTTGATTGGCTTATGGGTTAACACTATGAAGATCATGAACACTGTTGCCCAGAAAGCAGACAGACCTGGCGAGAATCGTTCAACCGTTAAACACCAAACCAGCACAACAACGGGTAGGAGATAGTACAAACCAGATTTAACTGTAGGCCCTACTTCTGGCAGCATTACAACTTCAGAATTCGGATCATCCATATGCAGATCAGGAAACTTAGCTGCATATCGTACAAGCCCAATATAAGCTATAAGAATCACAAGACCAGCAATTAGATATGACCAATTCCCCATGTAACTCTTAGTCCAACCTAATCCGTGATACACGGTCAAGGATATGACACATACACCCACGATAATCATTGCCCACACTGACAGCTTTTGAGCCAACGTGGCATGATTTCTAGTCGGTAAGCCTTTCATTCCAGCCTTTACTGCTTCTAAGTGAACAATGTAGATTAAAGCGATATAAGAAATCAGCGCGGGTAGGATTGCATGCTGAATTACTTCGATATAAGAAATACCAACAAACTCCACCATCAAGAATGCGGCCGCACCCATAATTGGCGGTGTTAACTGACCATTGGTTGAAGCAGCAACCTCAACCGCACCTGCTTTATACCCTGGAAAACCTACACGTTTCATCAACGGGATAGTAAAAGTACCTGTAGTTACTACATTGGCTATAGATGAGCCTGATACCAACCCACTCAAGCCGGAGGAAACAACAGCAGCTTTCGCAGGACCACCGCGCATGTGCCCTAATAGTGAAAAGGACACTTGGGTGAAATAATTGCCAGCGCCCGCTTTATCCAGCAAAGCACCAAATAAGACAAACAGAAATACAAAACCTGTCGATACCCCAAGCGCAACCCCAAATACACCTTCGGAGGTTAGCCATTGATGCGACATAGCCTTATTTAAGCTTGCACCTTTATGCGAAATAACATCTGGCATATAAGGTCCAGCAAAGGTATACAGCATGAAGATGCCAGCCACGACCATTAATGGTGGCCCTAACGCCCTTCTTGTCGCCTCCAATAACAAAATCATACCGCTAACAGCAACAACAATATCCATTGTTATTGGTGCACCCGCTCGTCCAGCTAGCTCCGCGTGAAAAATGACTAAGTAACTTGCGGCAAACGCGGCCACTCCAGCAAAAATCCAATCATGCCATGGCACAACCGATCTAGAAGATCGTTTAAATGCTGGAAATGCGGTATATGCCAAAAAGACTGCAAAGCTAAGATGAATGGCTCGAGCCTGAGTATCATTGAATACCCCAAAATCGAGCATAAAAGGTAGAGGCGAAGCATACCAAAGCTGAAAAAGAGCCCAGCAAAGCGCTACACCCCATAGCAATTTACCGGGAAGCCCTTCTGGAGCACGCGCCCCAGAATCTGCCTGAGCAACCATATCCTGTACTTCTTGGGAAATGCTAGCCGAAGAACTGTTCTGATTATCCGTCACACAATCACCGTTTTAAACAGCTTATAATAATTTTGTAGAGCCAAGCCTGAGCAAAAGCCGTAAAGCAAAACGGGGACATTAAGTCCCCGTTGCCTATCAAGCCAACTCTTATAGAAGACCTGCTTCTTTGTAGTACTTAATTGCACCAGGATGCAGAGGCGCAGACAAACCATCTTTAACCATCTGCTCTTTCTTCAGGTTAGCAAAAGCTGGATGTAGTTTGCGGAAAGTATCGAAGTTTTCAAAGACAGCCTTAACTACCTCGTAAACCACTTTTTCAGGCACTTTTGCGGAAGATACAAACGTTGCACCAACACCGAACGTTTGCGTATCAGCATCATTACCGCGATACATACCTGCTGGAACAGTTGCTGTACGATAGTAGCTGTTATCGCTGATTAGTTTTTGAACTGCTGCACCATCAACATTTACAAGCGTACTGTCACAAGAAGTTGTCGCTTCTTTGATTGCACCACTTGGATGTCCTACTACATAAACCATGGCATCGATTTTATTGTCACATAGAGCACTAGCTTGCTCAGACGCTTTAAGTTCAGAAGTTAAAGCGAAATCATCCATAGTCCAACCTTTTGCTTCCATCAGCACTTCGATAGTACCGCGCTGACCAGAACCCGGGTTGCCGATATTTACACGCTTACCTTTAAGGTCATCAAAGTTTTTAATACCAGAATCAGCACGAGCGACAACAGTGAAAGGCTCAGGGTGTACAGAGAAAACTGCGCGTAGATCTTTGTTAGCACCAGTATCTTTAAATTTGCTAGTGCCATTATAAGCATGGAACTGCCAATCAGACTGAGCTACGCCCATATCCAATTCGCCAGCGCGGATAGTATTCAGGTTGTAAACAGAACCGCCTGTAGACTCCACAGAGCAGCGGATACCGTGATCTTTACGGTTTTTATTCACCAATCGGCAAATTGAACCACCTGTAGGGTAATAAACGCCGGTTACACCGCCCGTGCCGATAGTGATAAATTCTTGTGCTGATGCTGCAGTCGAACCACCCATGGCAGCTAAACCAACACCCATCGCTAACAAACTAGAGGTAACCGTCTTACGAAATACCATAACAAACTCCATCTATTATATTTTTATAATTCAAGCTTTGCTTCGAGCTCTTTTTTAAACCCATCTCTCTTGATACTAGTATCACCACTCGCATGTTTCAAAAAAACAGAGACGGTAAAACAATAAACCAAGTAAAGGCTGATGATTGATAACATGCCTAGGAGCACGCCATCAATACGAACTAATACTTAGAGACAACTTCAACTGATTATTCTGTTAGCCCAATAGAAAAAAGTGGATATCCCTGCAATCACATAGATAGACCACTCATCTTCGATAACAATCAACTAGTCTGATCCAGATACAATCTGAGCTCTTAGGAAGTACGCTAAACTTAAATGCGATAAAGCAGTTAATAGGCTCGATACTATGTCCACAGTGTTAACTACGCTTACTGAAGAAGACAAACCAACAGCTATTGCAGTGCTTACCAGCGGAGGGGATTCACCCGGGATGAACCCAGCCATTCGAGGCGTAGTTCGTTCTGCTCTGCATAAAAACATTCAAGTGTATGGCGTAAACAAAGGTTACAGCGGCTTAATTATCGGAGATTTATTTGAAATGAACTCCGCATCTGTAACCAACATTGTCCAACGAGGGGGGACATTCCTCAAAAGTGATCGCTGCCTAGCTTTTCTTGATCCAGCGGTTAGGCATCAGGCAGCCGAGGTGTTGCTCAAAAAAGGTATTGATAGCCTAGTCGTAATTGGCGGTGATGGCTCTTTAACTGGGGCTCACATGCTAGCCTCGGAAAGCTCGATTCGTGTGATTGGTCTGCCTGGCACTATAGATAACGATATCTACGGCACTGATGACACAATTGGGTTTGACACAGCCGTTAACACTGCTCTCGATGCTATAGACAAAATCCGTGATACAGCCCTATCTCACGAGAGCTTGTTTTTAGTAGAGGTAATGGGCCGAAACTCCGGCTTTATCGCAACCCATGTAGGGATAGCCTGTGGTGCAGAGTTGGTCGTTATTCCTGAGTATGAAGTTAAAGTAGACGCTATCTCATTTCAGCTTGCCAACAATCGTGCACAAGGCAAAGGATCAAGCGGGATTATTGTTGTAGCGGAGGGACCTACCCCGGGCCTTACATACAATTTAGCTAAACAATTAGAGCAGCATGGCCAGCAACCCAAGGTCTGTATTTTGGGTCACATACAAAGAGGCGGCCGCCCTACAGGGCATGACCGAGTACTTGCATCCTGTCTAGGAGCTGCGGCTGTAGATTATCTTTGCGGTGGTTATAACGATGTAATGATTGGCATAAAAAACGGAGCCATCAATGATACTCCGTTACAACATATTATCGACAAAAAGAAACAACTAGACGCTCAACTATTTAAGCATGTGCAACTGCTGCACAAATAACAAGTCAGGCTATCAAGCTTATCGAACATACGGGTTGCTTTGCATCTCTCGACCAAAGGTTGAGCCCGGTCCATGCCCTGGAATAAACTCGATCGACTGACCTAGCGGGAACAGCTTCAACTTAATTGAATCGATCAATTCTTGGTGATTTCCTTGAGGAAAGTCGGTACGACCAATAGAACCATTGAAAAGAACATCCCCCACCAGCGCCATCTCATCTTCTACATGATGAAACACAACGTGACCTGGCGTATGACCTGGGCAGTGAATAACGTTTAGTGTTGATTCACCCACCTGAACAGTATCACCATCATCTAACCAGCGGTCCGGAGTAAAGGTTTCACAAGGCGGGAAGTTAAACATATTGCACTGCTGTGCCATACCTTCAATCCAAAATAGGTCGCCTTTATGAGGCCCTTCGATTGGTAATTTTTTGGATGCAGCTAATTCAGCTGTGCCACCAGCATGATCGATGTGCGCATGGGTCAAAAGAATTTTCTCTAATTCAACCCCCTCTTCCTCTGCTGCAGCTAGAATTCGATCAAGATCACCACCTGGGTCAACCACCGCTGCTTTCATGGTTTGTTCACACCAAATAAGGGAACAATTTTGCTGAAATGGAGTAACCGGAATAATTCTGTATTTCATACGATCGCCAATGGAATTAGATGCTGATAAGCCGCAAGTATATCAGGCCTGAGTTAAAGACAAAGCATTCCGCACCAAAGCACTAGTGTCATCGCTTGTCTTTTTAGAAATTTAGATTCAAAGTTAGTAGATATTTTCTATAAGGACTTTAAGGAACAGGCTATGAAAAAACATAAGCATGAAGCAGAGCTGGTAAAAGAAGCCCTTAAGATTGGCGCCATCTATTTTGAAAAGCGCGGTGCTGGCCACTTTGAAGCCACTGATAGTGCTTCAAGCAAAATTAAAGCAATTTATCGCTTACTAGTGAATGACGGACTTATTCAAGCCTTAGCAAAGGATCAAGTCACTGAGCCCAACATGAAACATAAATTGGCTTTATGGGTAGAAAGGCAGTTACCGGAGAATCATCCGCTGAAGAAATAAAAAATCTCTCTTTCGATAGCCCAGCCATCCACGTGGGATCTGTGACTTTGCGTCCCAGAATTGCTTCTGGTTTGCCTTTATCGAGAGAGGATCTATTCGCTGGAAACAGCTCAACAATCCGAAAAAACCAAAAGGTTAGTCAAGATCTCATTAAGCCTGACTGTAATAGTAGCAGCATTATTTGTAATTACTAAATACGTATTTGAAATTATGCGCAAACAAACGCTCATTAATGTGCTTTTTCTTTGCTATTACGACAGATTCAGGATTACTATTTAAAATACGAATATTGATATCAAGGCTTACAATTCAATGAGTTCACAACAATCAGAGCTAAGTTCAAACAATAAAACGGATTTCCTAGATTGCTTGAGATTGATCGAACGGTTACACCGTAGAATCCTTGATATTCTTAAATATCGCCTTGAAGCGTTAGGCTATACCGATATCAATAGCGTTCAAGCTCTCCTACTGCATAACATCGCTGATCGAGAAATGACAGCCAGCGAGTTAAGAACACGAGGCTATTATCTAGGCTCTAATGTTTCATATAACTTAAAGAAAATGGTCGGCAACGGTTATATCAAGCAAGAACGCTCAGAACACGACCTCCGCTCAGTCCGTATAAAACTCAGCCCAAAAGGCTTAGCTATCCACAACCTAATTGCAGAGCTATTTGACCAACAATTAGAAGAGATCAGTGCAGAGCGTTTAATGGAAGAAAACGATATGTCGATATTAAGGTCTAACCTGCGACAACTGGAACGCTTTTGGGATCAGCAGATGAACTCTTACTAAACCCTATTACAGGTTTAACTTGCTAAGGGCTTTTTAGAACTGGCAGTTTCAAATTCATCCACAGGCAACGGTTTACCAAAAAAGTAACCTTGGTAATCTGTACAATTGTGTTCCGCTAGGAACATACACTGCGCCTCAGTTTCAACACCTTCCGCTATAACATTTAATCCAAGATTATGACCCATGGCGATTATTGCTTGGACAATCTCTGCATCATCTTTGTCTTGAATTACATCGCGAATGAAGGAGCGATCAATTTTAATTTGATCCAGCGGTAAACGTTTCAAATGTAACAGTGAAGAATACCCGGTACCAAAATCATCTAAAGAGAAACGAATACCCAAGTTACGTAACTGGTGCATTTTATCAACCGTGTCTTCGATGTCTTGTAATACAAGGCTTTCTGTTAACTCCAACTTCAAAAGATCAGGTTGAATACCATAGCGGTGGATACAATCAGCAACTTCAGCAACAAAGTGCTCCTGCATAAACTGGCGCGCACTGACATTTACAGCAAGACTCAAAGTGGGCAGATTGGGATCAGTTTGCCATTTCTTAAGTTGCTTACAGGCTTGGGATAGAATCCAATCCCCGATAGGTACAATAAGGCCTGTATCTTCCGCAAGAGGAATGAACTCAGCAGGTGAAACTAAACCTCGTTCTGGGTGATGCCAGCGCACCAATGCTTCAGCACCAATCAATTCATCTTTATGGTACTGAGCCTGATAATGCAGCTCTAACTGCTGTTCAGATAAAGCTTTACGAAGATCTGACTCCAACGCTGCCATACTACAGAGCGTCTTTTCAGCTTCTGGATCATAAAACCTATAGGTATTTTTACCTGACTCTTTCGCCTGATACATCGCCATATCAGAACGTTTCATCACACTGTCTACCACATCGTCGCTATCAAACAGTGTTATACCAACACTACAGGCAGTGTGGTATTGAATACTATCGAGAGAGACTTGTTGTTGTATCGCTACAATTAACTTATCCACAATTTCACTAACTTGAGCTAAAGCGATGCTTTCTTCTATGCCCAAGTTTTCCAATACGATAATAAATTCATCACCGCCCAAACGAGCGACCATATCGGCATTACGAACACAGTTATTCAGCCTGTTTGCAACTTCGATCAGCAGCAGGTCGCCTTGATCATGGCCTTGAGTGTCATTCAGATTTTTAAAATTATCCAGATCAATAAATAACACAGCCCCAAACTGGTCTGTCAGATGGCAAGATTGAATCGCACAACTGAGCCGCTCTTGTAATGAACGGCGGTTGGGCAAACCAGTAAGGACATCATAAAAAGCAAGCTTGTGGATATTTGCTTCGTCTTTTTTACGTTGAGTAATGTCCGTAAAAGCCCCAACATAGTTGGTAATTTCACCACCATCACCTTGAACAGCGGTAATCGTCAGGTACTGAGGATAAATCTCGCCGGACTTACGTTTATTCCAAACCTCACCTTGCCAATATTTCTCATCCTGTAGGCGCGTCATCATCTCGTTATAGAAAGACTTACCGTGCTGACCTGATTGTAGAATCGCCGGATTCTTACCGATCACTTCGTCAGGCTCGTACCCTGTTACTCTCGTGAATGCACTGTTCACTCGCAAAATAGCGTGATTAGCATCGGTAATTAACATCCCTTCTTGGGAATCAAAAGCCGTGGCGGCTATATGAAGTTCTTTTTCCGCACGTTTACGCTCAGTTACATCTCGGGAAAGCACAATAAAGTGAGGCAAAACATGATCACTCCCTTCTTTTAGTGAGACCGACAATTCGAATTCCCGCTCCCCTTGCGCTAAAGGTAAACGTATTTGATAACCTCGAGATAAGCCTTCCTTTTCAGCAACACTCAACGCCTTCACCACAGTGTTTGCTGCTTCAAAAGGCATCACATCGAACACTGTTTTTCCGATCAATTCAGATTCAGGTACGATCAGTTCATCTTTCTTAGCACTATGACAAGCGTAGTAACGCCCCTGACTATCCATTTCAAATAACAGGTCAGGAATCGCCGCAAAAATAGCTTCTAATTTTTGCCGGGAAAGATCACTTTCATATTCACTCTGTTTCAGCGCTAACTCAGCTTTACGGCGTTCTATCTGATGCGTTAATAAAATCCCGAGCAATACCGTCACTATAGGGAACATCAGCATAATCGGTAATGCTAACTCACTCAGTAACAGATCCACCGTCGAAAACGGAAGTACCAGCAGTGAAAATAACATCATGATGTGGACAACTACGCCCAATAAATACAACTGCCACCAAGCGACCGCTCTACTCTCATTCAGGTTCACCCGCCAATAGTGGCACAACAACCCTAGACCTGAAGAACTAACAATAATGAGAAATCCAGCAAAGATACCTTGTCCACCTTCGAACAATCGAAAAGCAACAGTAATCGCTACAGCAATAACTGTGGGGATAAAACCAAAAAATAAGCCGGTTACAGAGAGGAGAATGGAGCGCGCATCAATCAACACACCACTAACAATGGATAGCGGCATCGACATAATTGCGATCCCGATTACACCTATTAGAATTCCACTGATAACTTTCTTAAGAACAGATAACCGCTTGTGTTCAAAAGAAAAAATATCATACAACGCACCCATCGCTAGCAACAGAGCAACGTTATTGATCAGTGGAATAAAAATACCGTCATTCATCAGTCAAAAGAACCGACCAGACAGTTTGCATTCTTTACCCCAAAATGCGCAAAACGATTAAACATAGAGCAAAATCACATTATTAATGGTAAACGGGATAAATGCTAACCACTAGAAAACGTATACGCTATAGGATATTTAGGGAGAACGGCCTGCAATTATTGATATACATCAAGAAATCAGCATCAAAATTTTAGGCCGTGCGATATAGGTCAAATCAGGCATTACAAACCTGCTTTTCACCTAACTTGATAAGAATTGACATCAATTCTATTTTTTAGATTTTTTCTCTTCCTGCGCCTTTGCATACTCTTCATCTAACTTACCATATTGGCGCTGATATGCTTCTGGGTCCGAACGCCATAATCGGTAAAGTTTACGATCATTCGCTGCCATGGGCGGTGGGTTTTCGCGGGATCGGCGAATCGCATTCAAGGTAACAGGAATAAAAGCAAACAGTACTAATAATCCCACCAGCAGATATTTAAGTAGTTCATCACTCATCAGTGATTCCTCTATATACAAAAAAAGCCGCACGAGCGGCTTTTTTATAAACTCAGTGACTAGACCTTATGATAGATCTCAGCACCTGTTTCTTTAAACTCAGCTGATTTTTCCTGCATCCCTTGATCAGCTTTCGCATTGATTGCTGCTACTTCCTCATCATCCAGCTCACGAACCTCTTGCGAGATCTTCATAGAGCAGAATTTAGGTCCACACATAGAGCAGAAGTGCGCCACTTTCGCAGATTCTTTTGGCAGAGTCTCATCATGGTAAGCACGCGCCGTATCTGGGTCCAAACCAATGTTAAACTGATCTTCCCAACGGAATTCGAAGCGAGCTTTAGACATCGCATTATCACGAATCTGAGCACCTGGGTGGCCTTTCGCTAAATCGGCAGCATGCGCAGCAATCTTATATGTGATGATTCCTTCTTTTACATCAGCCTTGTTAGGTAGACCAAGATGCTCTTTTGGCGTCACATAACATAGCATTGCACAGCCGTACCAACCGATCATCGCAGCACCAATACCTGATGTAATGTGGTCGTAACCCGGTGCAATATCGGTCGTCAATGGACCCAGCGTGTAGAAAGGCGCTTCGTGACACTCTTTCAACTGCTTATCCATGTTCTCTTTGATCATATGCATAGGTACGTGACCTGGGCCTTCGATCATTACCTGAACATCATACTCCCAAGCGATCTTAGTAAGTTCGCCTAAGGTTTCTAGCTCTGCAAACTGTGCTTCATCGTTCGCATCATAAACAGAACCTGGACGCAGGCCATCTCCCAAAGAGAAAGATACATCGTATGCCTGACAGATTTCACAGATCTCACGGAAGTGCGTGTATAGGAAGTTTTCTTCGTGATGCGCCAAGCACCACTTCGCCATAATAGAGCCACCACGAGATACGATACCAGTCATACGCTTAGCAGTCATAGGCACATAGCGTAGTAGTACACCCGCATGGATTGTGAAGTAATCCACACCCTGCTCAGCTTGCTCAATAAGCGTATCTTTAAAAACTTCCCAATTTAGGTCTTCAGCTACGCCATTAACTTTTTCAAGCGCCTGATAGATTGGTACCGTACCAATTGGGACTGGCGAGTTACGCATGATCCACTCACGTGTTTCATGAATATTCTTACCTGTGGACAGATCCATGATGGTATCTGCCCCCCAACGTGTGCCCCAGGTCATTTTCTCTACCTCTTCTTCGATAGAAGAAGTTACAGCAGAGTTACCAATGTTACCGTTGATTTTAACCAAGAAGTTACGACCGATAATCATCGGCTCAACTTCAGGGTGGTTAATATTGGCAGGGATAATCGCACGGCCTTCAGCTACTTCCTGACGTACAAACTCAGGTGTAATCTCTTCTGGAAGGTTTGCACCAAAATTAAAACCTGGATGCTGTTCTGCAACCACATTACCTTCCGCCTTTGCTTTCGCTAACTTCATGTTTTCGCGAATAGCGATGTATTCCATTTCCGGGGTAATAATACCTTTACGAGCATAATGCAGCTGCGTCACATTTTTACCCGCTTGAGCGCGGCGTGGCTTACGCGTTAGCTCAAAACGCAATTCATCAAGGCGCAGATCAGCTTCACGAACACGACCATATTCAGAAGTCAGTTTGTCCAACTGCTCAGTATCTTCACGCTCTAGAATCCAAGCCTCACGAACAGGCTGCAAACCTTTACGTACATCGATAGATACTTCTGGATCAGTGTATGGACCTGATGTGTCGTAAACATAAAGTGGATCATTCTTCTCACCACCAAAACCTGTTGGCGTGTCATCTAAACTAATTTCGCGCATTGGAACACGAATATCAGGTCTAGAACCTTCAACATAAACTTTGCGTGATTTAGGAAACGGCTGTACAGAATCTGTATCCACCTTAGCCGTCTGGCTCAATGCCTGATTTTGCTCTGAATTATTATCTACCATCGTTCAACCTGTTCTTATATTGCTTTCATCAGCGTCGATACAACTACGACCAATACGCATGAAAATGATTAACTGGGCCATGACCTGCACCCACGTTCAGTTTGTCCGCCCCTCGCAAAGCAGATGTAATATAGTCTTTAGCCAGTTTTACCGCCGTTGCAGGCGACTCCCCTTTGGCTAGGTAAGCGGTAATAGCCGCTGCCAATGTGCACCCTGTACCATGGGTGTTGTTCGTATTTACCCTAGGACTAAGGAACTCGATGAACTCCTGCCCATCATAGTAAATGTCCGGACACTCTTCACCCTGCAAATGGCCGCCTTTCAATAGCACCTGCTTAGCGCCTAATTCCAGCAATTCAGCAGCCATATCAGCCATACCCTTGCGATCTTTAGGTTCGGATTGGCCAAGCATTGCAGCTGCTTCAGGCAAATTAGGCGTGATAATGTCCGCTATCGGAATCAAATGTTTTACTAAGCTATCAATACCATCATCGTTCAGAAGTTTGCTGCCACTAGTCGATACCATAACGGGATCAATAACCAGCGGAACATTTTTACTTTTCAAGAACGACGCAACAGTCAAAACCATATCGGAATTACCCAACATCCCCGTTTTAACCGCATTGATTTCAATATCATCAAATACAGCATCTAACTGCTGTAATAAAAAATCAGCCGAAACAGGGTAGACACTTTTAACTGACTGAGTATTTTGTGCAGTTAAAACGGTAATAGCAGATGTGCCGTAAGCCCCTATTGCTGAGAAGGTTTTTAAATCTGCTTGAATACCTGCACCACCGCCGGAATCAGACCCAGCAATAGTAAGCACATTAGGGATTGTGGAAGAGATATTAGCCATCATAACCCCTTATAGCAGGAGCTACATGAACCACATTTAAAATACATAAATACATAGAAATGAAATCTCGATTTCCTACGCCGGAACAAACCGGATCAGGTTCAACGGGTTTACTCTCAGCCCCAAAGGGCACCCCGACCAAGACAAAATCCAAGTTTAAAGACTCACCTGTATTCTGTCCAGAAAAGCACCTGAAACTCCTTCATCTAGACAAAAATCAGATAAAAAAATATACAAATAAGAAAAATTAGGAATTTTTCTTATTTTTTTTAGCGTATATACGTTCATAATGAGTTACATGGATCTCCTGTTCATGGAAAGAATGCAAGGACGGCCTCGATAAGCGGAACGGATGGCATTGATGCCCTAGGACAAAGACCGCAAGGATTATGGAAGCCATAGAAAAGGGCGCCTCATTGGAAGAGGCGCCCTTTTCGTATCAGCCCTATACAAAGCAAGCATCTTACCCATCAAATACAGAATTCTTTAAATTAAGAATTTTTCTTATTTCTTTTCCCGTATTTCCAGCCATACTTGTTGATATGGATCTCCTGTTCACGGAAAGAATACAAGGAAGGCCTCGATAAGCGGAACGGATGGCATTGAAGCCCTAGGACAAAGACCGCAAGGATTATGGAAGCCATAGAAAAGGGCGCCTCAATGGATGAGGCGCCCTTTTTGTTTATATACACTTCCCCACTTCCCCTACAATTCCCACTATTCGGGAATTATTCCCTAGATTTTCGGGGTGGCAGAAATTAAGAATAATTCTTATTTTTTTTTACATATTTCCAGCCATAATTAGCTTCATGGATCTCCTGTTCACGGACTGAATATAAAGGACGGCCTCGATAAGCGGAAAGGATGGCATGACGCCCTAGGACAAAGACCGCAAGGATTATGGAGCCAAAGAAAAGGGCGCCTCATGGATGAGGTGCCCTTTTTGTTTATATTGTGATCATTCCTGCGGGCATATTGCCCGAGTTAGACCTTACAAATGAAATTAAGAATTTTTCTTATTTCCTTTCCAGTGACAGAAGGCATAATTAGAAACGTGGATCTCCTGTTCATGGAACGAATACAAAGGACGGCCTCGATAAGCGGAAAGGATGGCATTGATGCCCTAGGACAAAGACCGCAAGGATTATGGAAGCCAGCAAGGGGGTTGCTTCACGGAAGGAGCAACCCCTTACTTTTTCCCTACAAATATTCCCGCTCTCTTTACTAAAAACCTTATGCCGTTACGTAAGTAGGCTGTGCCAACCACGTTTCTTCAATAAGATTCTCAATAGATACATTACAACCCGCTTTAATCCATTTAGCTAATGGAGTCGCAACATCAGGAATGTAGAAAGGTTCTGGTTGTGGCGATTCAAGCCAAGCTCCTATCTTTTGACAGTCTAAAGCGTCTACGACTCTACCTAAACCAAGGATTTCCAATACCTCAGCATTGGATTCTTGCTCAGCCTGACCTTTTTGCGGCAAGGTCATTATCTTTTTTCCATATTGCAAAGCTTCACTTAACAAGCCAAAACCGGAATTACAAATCACCCCTTCACAATCAGATAGGTCTTGCTGAAACCCCATTCGAGAAAAAGGCCTGACATGGCAGTTTCCTTGATCCAAGGGCTTATCAACTGAAGAATAGATAAAGAAGTGAGCATGACTGTGTTGTTTAAAGGCAGGCATCATAGACTCAAGATCATCATGAGGCAGGTAGACCACCACTTTCTTCTCGGTAAGGCTTGGACTAAACAAAGGCTTTTGAATTAATGGTGGGCAGATATCTTGATCGAAACGATCCCAATGCAAACCAATAGGAATATTAGCTGGCGCAAATGACTTTACCTGAGCCTTGAGTAAAGGCCCTGATTTTTTATCGGGCAAATCATGCAGAAAAGCATATTGATGAGCAATACCAACACTCTTAACGCCTTTCAATTTCGCCGCCCACGCAGTTACCGGTTCGAAATCAGTGATAACAAGGTCATATCCCGTAAGATCGAGCGCCTGAATATCTCTAAGCAGTTGAAAAACATTGTTTTTCGTAAATGTTTTCCAATGATCGACCTTACTACCCTGCATATAAAAGGTTAAACCCCTTCGGCATTGGTAATCACCAAAGGGTTCCATATTGAAAAGCTTCTCAGGTTCTCGGCCACTAAACAGATAATCAACTTTGATGCCTTCCTTCTCTAATGCCGGAGCCATCACTCGTGCACGAGTAATATGACCATTCCCTGTAGCTTGTACACCATAAAGAATACGCATCAGCTCAGACCATCAAGGACAAGAAAGGAATTAGCGAAATCGCAGCAGCTGCAGAGCTTAAGCCCAGTACTGCGCCAGCTAGAATATCTGTTGGATAGTGCACACCAAGAAGAACCCGAGACATACCTATAGCGACAGCTAAAACATAGGATACAACCGCAAATTCAGGATAAAAATGTGCGACAAGCGCAGCAAATACAAACGCAGCAGCAGAATGACCAGATGGGAAGCTAAATTTATCAGACGGAACTATATAAGCTTCAAACGGCAACGAATCACAAGGCCGATCACGCTTTATAGTATTTTTAAGAATAAGGTAGAGCGGCAGTTCAATGGCATAAGCAAATAGCCCCACCAACAAAAACAAAAGACCAAACTGCTGCTCAAAAAGAGCAAGGGCAAAGCCAATGAATAGGTATAAAACACCATCACCTAATCGAGAAACTTGCCGACTTACCGAAGCAATTTGAGCTGCTTTAGGAAGGCCCAAGCACCAATTAAAGGTGAGTAAATCAAACGCTGTTACTAGTCGAATAGCACTCATTGTCAGTATCTCCCAATACTTTCATCATGCTTTCAGATGATGGAAGTACTAGGTGACAGCGAAATGAACACTTTTTGACAGTTCAATTACAAAACTGCAGCAGCCATCTCTTTAGAAAACTCCTGCTCGAACCATTGCGCGGCCATAGTCACAACTAGATCCGGTTGCAATAAAGGCACCATATGACCTTGGCGTTTCATTACCAACAACTCCATAGGTTGCTCACAATAATTCATCAAGCGCTGAGAATAGCTCACGGGTAAAACTTCATCTTTATCTCCATGCAAAATAGCAGCAGAGAAACGGTGTACTCTATTCACAATGTTGCAGCGATGGTTAAACAGACTAGACAAAGTTTTGAGTGGGTAATCAAAAACAATTAATGGATCATTATTAATTGCGGCACCTGCAGGATGCCCCTTTAACAACTGCTCAAAATCAACGAAAGATTTTAATGGCACTTTATACCCTGGCATCATTAGAGACGATGCCCATGTCCAGTTCCAACCCATTCGATAAGTAACATCGGGAGCTAAATCAGGTACCAACAACGTCCCGCAAAGGACTGTAGATAGGCGCTCATCCTTTTCAGCTGCAGCAACAGCAAGCAATGCACCGATTGAATAACCGTAAACTCCAAACGGGCCCTTAAAACGTTGCTGTAATACATCTAGAACGTCCGATACAGCATCACACATCTGATCTACTGTGTAATGCCCCCTAGACCCGCCTGAATAACCATGCCCTAGAGGATCAACACCAACAACATTAAAGCCTTGCTGAGATAACTTACACAGTAACTCTGCATAGAGTTCACAGTAGGTACCAATTCCCGGCAGAAAGATAATCGTTGGCGCATCGGGAGCGTACTCGTATAACTCACAATGAACAGCACTTTCACCAACACAAAAGGCTGTACGGTGTTTTAAAAACTGCTCTAAATTCAGCTTGTCACGCAGATCAACACGTAAACTACAACCTTCTTGGGAAATAATAGGCGGTCTGATTGGAACACTCATAATCAACTCAACTTATCGCTGGCAGTGTTTACAAAACACTGTGGAGCGCTGCCCCAAGCGTACTTCTGTTAATGGAGCCATACACTGTACACAAGGCTCCCCTTTTCGACCGTAAACATTGAGCTTTTGCTTAAAGTATCCCGGCTTACCATCACCACCAACAAAATCTTTCAGCGTAGTACCACCTTGCTCAATTGCAGCAGCCAACACTTTTTTAATATTCTCAACTAAACGCGCTAAGCGTTCATAAGAAATATTACCTGCTGCTCGCCTCGGATCGATACCTGATAGAAAGAGCGCTTCGGTGGCATAGATATTTCCAACCCCGACCACAACTTTACTATCCATAATAACTTGTTTGATAGCCGCTTTACGTCCAGCGCAGATCGCATGAAGATGCTTAGCATCAAATTGCTCACTAAGAGGCTCTGGGCCTAACTTATATAGCAGCTCATGGTGTTCATTAAGCGGTTGCCATAATACCGACCCAAAGCGACGCGGATCCGTTAACCGCAAAGCTTTACCATTTCCGAAACAGAAATCTACATGGTCATGTTTAAGAACGGGCTCATCCTGCTTAACGATCCTTAAGCTACCTGACATCCCCAGATGCACCATCACTTCACCGGTAGATATTTTAAGAAGGATGTATTTTCCGCGGCGACCAACAGACTCGATCACCTGCCCTTCTATCTCGTCCGCTAAAAAATCAGGAATCGGCCAACGGAGGTTCGGATTTCGAATCAGCAAACGGGTTACTTTTTGCTGATTAATATGAGGGCTAATGCCTCGACAGGTCGTTTCTACTTCTGGCAATTCAGGCATGAATTTCAACTGTAATACAACATTGAAAGCTTAGACTAACATAAAATCAATGAATTAAGGGCTTATCTCAATGCCGACGTTAGTCAAGCTATGCTACATTCTAGGTCTAATTTAGTAAGGTGATTTGTACTCAATGGATTTTATCTGGATCTTATTTGCATTCGTCTGCGGTTATACACTGCGATTGATTGAGATGCCCCCTCTTATAGGGTACCTATTTGCAGGTTTCTTCCTGCACTTTATTGGTGTTGAACCAGTAGATAGTTTACAAACCTTGGCTGATCTAGGTATCACATTGATGCTTTTCACCATCGGCCTTAAATTAAATGTAAAAGATCTATTAAAAACCGAAGTATGGGCCAGCACCCTGTCTCATATGACCCTCTGGACTCTTTTAGCCGGCTCCGCTTTTTTATTGCTCGCCAGCCTATCCATTCCGTACTTTTCAGATCTAGATCTTAAATCTGCCGCATTGATCGGTTTCGCCCTTAGCTTCAGCAGTACCGTATGTATCGTGAAGCTCTTAGAAGAAAGCGGTGAAATGAAAACCCGACATGGTCAACTCGCTATTGGCGTCTTGGTTATGCAAGATATTGTTGCCGTTCTGTTCCTTGTCGCAGCCACGGGGAAGATTCCATCGATATGGGCCCTAGGCCTGTTCGGCTTAGTCTTCATTCGTCCTCTACTTAATCATTTACTCATGCGTGCTGGTCATGGTGAATTGTTGCCTTTGGCCGGCTTCTTCCTAGCACTAGGTGGTTATGAACTCTTCAGCCTAGTAGGCGTGAAAGGTGATTTAGGTGCATTAGTCTTCGGCATGCTACTTAGCACTCACCCTAAAGCCAGTGAGCTAACAAAGTCACTTTTAAGCTTCAAAGACCTCTTTCTCATTGGATTCTTCCTATCCATCGGATTCACGGCTTTACCTGATTGGTCAATGTTGGGCATGGCAGCTATCCTTGCGGTTCTAATTCCATTGAAATACATCATGTTCTTTGGGATTTTCACCCGTTTAAATCTGCGCGGACGAACCTCTTATCTATGCGCCTTAGCACTGAGTAACTTTAGTGAATTCGGATTAATTGTTGCTTATCTTTGTGTAGATAGCGGCTGGCTAAGTAAAGAGTGGCTGGTCATTCTTGCACTTGCTGTCTCACTATCATTTATCCTGACAAGTGTAGTCTATCGATCTGCCCACTCTTTCTATTTGCGTCATAAAGAGAAGATTAAAAGTTACGAATCAGACACGCCACTTCCAAGCGATATTTTTGTTCAACCGAAAGACTCTGAAATATTGGTGATCGGACTTGGCCGTGTAGGCAAAGGCGCGTTCAACGCCCTACATAGTATTGTTGGGGACAAAGTATGGGGGATGGATGCTGATCGAAACCGTATTCAGAAATTTCGACAGAAAGGGCTGCATGTCTTCTATGGTGATGGTGAGGATGCAGACCTTTGGTGCAATATGGATGTCAAAAACATCAAGCTAGTCTTATTAGCATTACCATCAATTGAAGACAGTCTGAACATTGCAGAACAGCTACATAGCGCCAACTATCCAGGAGAAATAGCAGCGATTGCTCGTTTCCCAGATGAACATAAACAGCTGGTAGACGGTGGCATTCATACGGTATTTAACTTCTACACAGAAGCGGGCTTCGGTTTCGCTGAAGAGAGCTTACAGTTAATCAACCACCCTAAGGCAGCCGCAGATTAATCTGCGGTTGCTACACAGCGGACAATAAAAAACCCAGCCTAGGCTGGGTTTTTTATGAGAAGAAAATCAATTACTTGATTTTAGCTTCTTTGTACTCAACGTGCTTACGTACTACTGGATCGTACTTTTTGAACACCATCTTTTCAGGAGTGTTACGCTTGTTCTTGTCAGTAGTGTAGAAGTGACCTGTGCCAGCAGAAGAAACTAGCTTGATCTTTTCGCGTGCGCCTTTAGCCATGATTCAGCTCCTTAAACTTTGATGCCGTTAGCACGAACTTCAGCTAGAACTGCGTCGATGCCTTTTTTGTCGATGATACGCATACCTTTAGAGGAAACACGTAGACGTACGAATTTGTTTTCGCTTTCTACCCAGAAACGGTGCCAGTGCAGGTTTGGAAGAAAACGACGGCGTGTTTTACGCTGTGAGTGGGAAACATTGTTTCCTGTAACTGGACGCTTACCAGTTACCATGCAAACTTTAGACATATTATAAAGCCTTTAAAATTAAGGGTTACGAATCTATCCTTTATTCTCTTTTTTTATTGAAACGGCGTAAGGAAAAGCCTCTGTACTCTCCAGAGTCCAAACCGTTTCTCAGGCGGAGCGTCCCGTAACTAGACAAGATACCGTACCGGAGTATGGATAGAAGGCCGCGAATTATACACAAGAGCATACACATTCACCAGCACTTAATAACTTTTATAATAATCCCCGCTCAGCAAACGAAACAATCTCAAGATCCCCGACAATCATATGATCTAAAACCCTAACTTCGATCATCTCCAATGCGTTTTTAAGTCGTTCGGTTATATGCTGATCAGCCATACTGGGCTCAGCAACACCCGATGGGTGATTATGAGCAAGGATAACCGCCGCAGCATTGTGCTCCAATGCTTTTGCGACGACCTCGCGGGGATACACTGCCGCTGCGTTAATCGTGCCAAAAAATAGCGGTTCATATTTAAGTACGCGGTGTTTGTTATCCAGAAAGAGACAGGCAAACACCTCTCTTTGATGATGGCGCAATTGCGAAGCCAGATAGTTTTTAACCTGCTCCGGCCTCTCCATCGCATTGCCTTTTTCAATAGAGGCTTGAAGATGCCTGCGACTCATTTCCAATACGGCCTGCAATTGAACAAATTTTGCAGAACCTAAACCATGCGCAGCACAAAATGCTTTTTGATCACTTTCAAGAAGTGCGCGCAAAGAACCAAATGTAGTTAATAGATCACGGGCCAGATCAACCGCACTTTTACCTTTTACCCCTGTACGCAAAAAGATAGCTAAGAGTTCGGCATCTGACAGCGCAGCCGCGCCTTGAAGTAAAAGTTTTTCCCGAGGCCGCTCGGCTTCTGGCCAATGCGAAATAGACATAAGAGATCTCCATTTTATCTCTTCTCTATTTGCCTCATACGGAACACAGGCATTCAAACCTTGAGAAGAGTCATCATCCTTGATGAATTGCATTAATTTAACGCCATACAATCTACGAAACTTTACTCGAAAATGGTATGGTACCGATCCTTTTTATTTCCGCGTCATTTATATTTAGGACGCTACAAACGCAAAGATTACAGTAGTTAGCCAGTATGCAGAGACTTACTAACAAACAAATTATTCTTGGAATCACCGGCGGTATTGCAGCTTATAAAAGCGCAGAGTTAACTCGAATCCTCAAAGGAGCCGGTGCTGAAGTTCGGGTTGTAATGACAGCCTCTGCAACCGAGTTTATTACCCCTCTGACTTTACAAGCGCTCTCAGGCAATCCCGTCCACCAGCATCTTCTGGATGCCGAAGCAGAAGCGGGCATGGGGCATATTGAATTAGCTAAATGGGCTGATTTGATCCTGATTGCGCCAGCAAGTGCTAACTTTATGGCTCGCTTAGCCTCGGGCCAAGGCGATGATCTACTAACAACGATCTGCCTAGCGACAGATGCACCTATCTGCTTAGCCCCTGCAATGAATCAAGCGATGTGGCGTGACGAAGGCACACAAAAGAACGCAGCAACGCTGAAATCTCGAAGCTTAAAGCTGTTTGGACCTGGTATAGGTGAGCAAGCCTGTGGCGATACCGGCCCAGGCCGCATGTTAGAACCGACAGAAATAGCAGAATTAACAGCAACCCAATTTGACCGAGGTAGCCTGACAGGTAAAACCGTCTTTATTACCGCAGGTCCTACACGTGAACCATTAGACCCTGTGCGATATATATCCAACCATAGCTCAGGAAAAATGGGCTACGCCCTTGCAGAAGCTGCAATGGAAGCCGGCGCCAAAGTTAAATTGATCAGTGGCCCTGTAAATCTGCCTGCACCTGCCCGCATAGGCAGAACCTCAGTAGAAAGCGCTCAAGAGATGCTTAACGCCTCTTTGGAAGATATTGCACTCTGTGACATATTCATCGCGGCAGCAGCAGTAGCGGACTACCGCCCTACGGCTATAGCTGAGCACAAAATAAAGAAAGGCTCAGAAGAGATCATGGAACTTCATCTGGTTAAAAACCCAGATATTGTTGCTACTGTAGCGAATAGTTCACCAAAACCATTTACGGTAGGTTTTGCTGCTGAGACACGTGATGTTATCAGTTACGCAAAAAGCAAACTTGAGCGTAAAAACCTAGATCTCATCATCGCAAATGATGTTTCTCGCTCAGATATTGGTTTTAACAGCGACGAAAATGCGGTGACGGTTATTTCAGCGACAACAACTGAAACCTTACCCCAAGCGTCTAAGCGTCAGTTAGCCAGCAAGCTGATCGAAAAGATCGCAGCTCAGTATCATGGAAGTGCAGTAACGGAAAAAGAGATCGAAACTGCATAACTTATTTTGGATTTCAAACTTTGTGAATATCAAAGGATTAACATGCGTTACCCTCTAAACTCTCTAGACCACGCAATTTTCCGTGCTTACGATGTCCGAGGCATTGTCGGTTCCGCTTTAACAGATGATACGGTCTACCACCTAGGCAGAGCTTTTGCTGCCGAAGCAAAATCACAAGGTGTTGAAAATGTTAATGTTGCTGCCGATGGCCGCTTATCCAGCCCGCACCTTAAACAACTCTTTAGTGAAGGCTTAATGGACGGTGGCTGCCAAGTTATAGATACAGGCTATGTACCAACCCCTACCCTTTATTACGCAGCACATCAGGATAGTCAATGCACAGGCGTAATGATCACGGGTAGTCACAATCCTGCTGATTACAACGGTTTTAAGATGATGATCGACGGCCACACATTGTCTGGTGATGAGATCCAAGCTCTTAAAACACGTATTATTGAGCAAAACTACTCAGAAGGTGAAGGCTCTAATCGCGATTTAGATATCCGTGAAAGCTATCTTGAGCGCATCCTTTCGGATATCAAACTAGATAAAAAGCTAAAAGTTGTTGTCGATTGCGGTAACGGCATTCCAGCTGAGCTAGCGCCTAAGTTAATTGAACAACTAGGCTGCGAGATTATCCCGCTTTACTGTGAAGTCGATGGCACTTTCCCTAACCACCACCCAGACCCGGGCAAACCAAAAAACCTGATCGATGCTATCGCGAAGGTAAAAGAAACGGGTGCGGATTTAGGCCTAGCATTTGACGGTGATGGCGATCGTGTAGGCGTTATTACTAACGAAGGTAATATCGTATATCCAGATCGCATCATAATGCTATTTTCCGAAGAGATCCTTAAGCGTAATCCAGGCGCAGAAATCATCTTCGACGTAAAATGCTCACGCCTACTCGCCAAAGTGATTACCGAAGCAGGCGGTAAAGCAACTATGTGGCGTACAGGCCACTCTTTGATCAAACAAAAAATCAAAGAAACCGGCGCACTGCTTGGTGGCGAAATGAGTGGTCATATCTTCTTTAAAGAGCGTTGGTACGGTTTTGACGATGCGCTATACAGTGCAGCACGCCTGCTTGAAATTTTAGCAAATACAGATCAAACCGTTGAAGAGCTATTCGCTCAATACCCTGAAGATGTAAGCACACCAGAGCTAAACATCACGGTTACCGACGAAAATAAATTCGATATCGTCGCAGCCCTTCAGGAAAAACACTTTGAAGGCGGTACTGCCAACCATATTGATGGTGTACGCGTCGACTACCCTGATGGCTGGGGCTTAGTTCGCGCATCCAATACAACACCTGTGCTTGTTCTTCGTTTTGAAGCAGAAACAAACGATGCGTTAATACGCATCCGAAACGATTTCGAGCAAAAACTACATGAAGTGGATAGCAGTCTCGTTATCCCACACGAATAAAGCCCAAACGGCAGGAGTGCACCGATTAAATCGGTGCACTCATATAATAATTTTAAGGAAAGACTATGCCTCTAACACGTAAAGATGCCATGACTACCGCTCATGTATTGAGCGAGGCTATGCCATATATTCAGCGCTTTGTCGGCAAAACAATTGTCATCAAATATGGCGGTAACGCCATGATTGACGAAAAGCTGCAAAACAGCTTTGCCCGTGACATTGTGATGATGAAGCTGATTGGTATTAACCCAATTGTTGTACACGGAGGCGGCCCGCAGATCGGACAACTGTTAGAAGATCTGAAAATCGAATCACACTTTATCAACGGTATGCGCGTAACCGATTCCAAAACCATGGATGTTGCCGAAATGGTATTGGGCGGCACGGTTAATAAGCAGATCGTAGGTCTGATCAATAATAATGGCGGCCAAGCTATCGGCTTAACAGGTAAAGATGGTCAGCTTCTACGTGCTAAAAAACTACGTGTTGAGCACAAGACTCCTGAAATGGAAGCACCGGAAATCGTCGATATCGGTCACGTAGGCGAAGTAGAAAGCGTTAACGTTAAAGTCTTAGATATGTTGGTTAACTCCGACATCATTCCAGTGATTGCACCGATTGGCGTGGGTGAAGACGGCGCGTCTTACAACATCAATGCAGACCTAGTTGCCGGTAAAGTTGCTGAAGTTCTGCAAGCTGAAAAGCTGATTCTATTGACCAACATTGAAGGTCTAATGGATAAAGACGGTAATATCCTAACTGGCCTAACAACCAAACAAGTAGATGATCTAATCGAAGATGGCACTATCTACGGCGGGATGCTACCTAAAATCGGTTGTGCATTAAGTGCAGTAAAAAGCGGCGTAAACAGTGCTCATATTATTGATGGCCGTGTAGAGCACTCCTGCATGCTGGAAATCTTTACCGATGAAGGTGTTGGTACTCTGATCACCAACCGCGGATAAGGACGAACCATGAGCGAAACAGTCAAAGTATCCCGCCGCGAGCAAATCTTACAAAGCCTTGCTCGCATGTTGGAAAACCCAGGGCAAAAAATTACGACTGCTGCCCTCGCTAAAGAAGTAGGTGTGTCAGAAGCTGCGCTTTATCGCCACTTCCCAAGTAAAGCACGCATGTTTGAAGGCCTAATCGGCTTTATCGAAGATACAGTGTTTAGTCGTGTTACTGCGATCACACAAGTTGAACCGAGCGCAATCAAACAATGCGAGCAAGTACTTACTTTGCTATTAGCATTTGTTGAACGTAATCCAGGCATGGCACGACTGCTTACAGGCGATGCTTTAACCGGTGAAACAGATCGCCTAAGACAGCGTATCAATCAGTTCTTCGAACGTTTAGAAACACAGATCAAACAGATCTTGCGCGAAGCAGAAGTCAAAGAGGGCTTACGTACTGAAACAACTGCTGGAGCAACTGCCAACTTGATGCTTGCGTGTTGCGAAGGTCGTATCCGTCAATTCGTAAGAACAGAGTTCCGAAGAACGCCGACCGAGCAGTGGAGCGAGCAATGGCCGCGAATTGCTGCCGGCGCTTTCCGTCCAGCCTAATTGACGTTTGGCACAATGATTCTTTAAGGGGAAGCTAGCTTCCCCTTTTTTATTCCTACGGAGCTACCAGCACAACTATGGATCAACTTATTGAACACGGCGGATTGTTTGTTCTCTCATTTTTCGCCAATGCCTTATCAGCAATGGCCGGAGGCGGAGCAGGCTTACTGCAACTCCCCGTACTGCTATTCCTTGGCTTAAGTTTCAATACAGCACTAGCCACCCATAAAATCGCCAGCGTAGCACTAGGTATTGGTGCAACCATTAGGCATCTGCGTGAAGACAAATTGGACTATAAATTCTGTGGATTTATATTGCTATGCGGCCTACCCGGTGTGGTTATCGGGGCTGATATCATCATCGACATCCCTGAAGGTTGGACCATACTCAGCTTAGGCCTGTTAACGGCTGGATTGGGCGTCTACTCGTTTCGTAAGAAGGCGCTTGGACTTACCGCAGAACCTTGTAACAGAGATCGGTTAGGGCTGATCATTGGGGGCGGTGTACTGTTCGTTATTGGCGCCTTAAACGGCTCTTTGACTTCAGGCACTGGCTTATTTGTAACACTCTGGCTCGTTCGCTGGTTCGGTCTAGACTACAAAACAGCCGTCACCTATGTCTTGATTCTGGTAGGTTTGTTCTGGAACTCCACCGGCGCTATTACCGTAGCACTGCAAGTAGATCCTCGTTGGGAATGGTTACCTGCACTGTTGATCGGCGCCATTATCGGCTCATATACAGGTGCACACTTAGCCATTACTCAAGGTAATCAGCTGATAAAAAGAGCATTCGAAACACTCACAGTTCTAGTAGGAATAAAACTGACGGGGGATGGGATCGGAATATTAATGGCCCTCTAGAGCCTTAATGTTTAATCGCTACCGGTAAAGCTTGGCAGTGCCCTTCGCTACGATCACAAGGCTCAACTTTCGGTTGAGCCATAAGCAACTGAGTACGAGATCGAATATTAAGCAACTCAGACGCCGACACTAAACGGATACCTAATTGTTCTAGAATAGGCAGTGCTTCAGATAAATACTCCACTGTTGCTGGATAAGGGTGCCCTATAACGACAGCATGCCCTTGAGTCACAGCTAAACTTAAAGCTTGTTTGAACTGGTTGTGGATATAATTCCAATTCTGCTTATTATCTAAAAAAACATCCCTTACTAGGTAGGGGATCTGGTGCTCATGGGCTACCTTCCAAGCCACACTTCGTCCGGTTGTCACGCTATCAATAAAAAAGATATTTCGCTGTTTTGCCACAGCCATAATCTCTTTCATCTTTTGACGGTTTTCAGTCAAAAGACTTCCCATGTGGTTATTCATACCAACTACATGGGGAATCGAATCCAGACTATTATGCAATACCTGCTGAATCTCTTGCCTAGACAACTGCTCAGTTAACGCGCCAGGCCCTAGACGAAGTCCGGCTTTATTTTGCATTGGTGCATGCAATATAACCTCTTTTCCCTGCTTATATGCGATTTCCGCCAAATCATAGGAGTGTGGGGTATGGGGCAGAAATGCATAGGTAATCGCACCAGGTAGGTTGATCGCAGCCAAACCTTTTTTACGATTATCACCAATATCATCAATAACAATTGCCATCACCGGCTGGTTATCCGTGAATACTGGGTCGGCATAGCTAGGGCTAGCTAAAACACCTAGAGTAATGACCGCTGAGCAAATCCGTCTAAAAAGCAGCATATCACTTACGCACGATTGCCAAAGCTTTGAGCAAGTTTAAAGCTTCGTACAGCTGATAATCTCTTGCTGCAAGATTATCTTTTTTCGCTTCCTCCGCTGCCTTCTTCTCACCATTTTCAAGATGGCCACTTAGATCTTTTTCTTTCAAATATTCAGGGCCGCCTTCGCGTAAGGTTAACTCAGCATCATTAACCTCAATATCTGGTTTGATGCCTTGCGCCTGAATAGAACGACCATTAGGTGTGTAGTACCTAGCCGTAGTGATTTTCAGTGCACGCTCTTTTGTTAAAGGCAGAACCGTTTGAACCGAACCTTTACCAAAACTATCGACTCCCATGATAACAGCACGCTCTTGATCTTGAAGCGCGCCTGCGACGATCTCAGAGGCCGATGCAGAACCACCATTAATCAAGACAACAAGTGGAAGCTCTGGCAGTAAAGTATCGCTAGTCGCACTAAAGCGTTGCTCAGATTCGGCCAAACGACCTTTGGTATATACGATCAATCCATCCTTCAGGAAGGTATCGCTGATATCCACAGCGGCTTGTAACACTCCACCCGGATTATTACGCAAATCCAACACTACACCTTTCAACTCATTTTTCATTAAGCGTTTAAGGTGTTTATTAACCTCTTTCCCTGAATCTACTTGGAATTGGGATACGCGCAAGTAGCCGAAACCCTCATCCAACATGCGACTCTTAACACTCGCTACTTGGATGATGTCTCTTACAACTTCTATTTCTAACGGCTTTTCTTCGCCTTCACGCACGATCGTTAGAATAAGCTTACTGCCAGGCTTACCACGCATCAGCTCTACAGCTTCGCTAAGCGGCATGCCTTGTACCGGTGTATCATCCAGCTTAGTAATCAAGTCCCCAGCTTTAACCCCAGCACGCTGAGCGGGCGTATCATCAATTGGCGTAATAACACGAATAAAGCCATCTTCAGAACCTACTTCGATGCCTAAACCACCAAATTCACCACTGGTATTGGCTTGCAGACTCTCAAACTCATCGGGTTCTAAATACGCAGAATGAGGATCTAACCCTGCAATCATGCCTCGCAGAGCATCTTCAAGCAGACGCGCATCATCCACAGGCTCGACATAGGAGGATTTAATTCGTTGGAACACTTCGGTGAATAATCGAAGTTCATCTAGAGGTAATACTTTTTCCTCTGTAACAGCAGGTGTATCTGCAGGCTTCGGATCAGCAGCGTGAAGAGGGAAAGAGACAAGCGTACTAACAACCATACCAAGCAAGGTACGTTTGAACCCGCCCGAACATAAAACTGAATTCATAATTTCTTCCCTAATAATGTTAGCTCTTCAACCAGCTTTTTGGATTACTCGGCTTACCTTTATAACGAACCGCAAAATAAAGACCTGTTTGAGTACGGCCCCCACTCTGCCCTGCCGTTGCGATAGTATCACCCGCGGCTACCCAGTCGCCTGTTTCTAATAACAAGCTTTGATTATAACCATACAAACTCAGATAACCGGAGCCATGATCAATAATCAATACTAAACCATAACCTCTAAGCCAATCTGAAAATACTACGCGCCCATGATGAACCGCTTTTACAGGCTGAGCTTCTGACGCCTGAATCCAGATCCCATCATAGCGGATATTATTTCTGACAGTACCATAACTTTGCTTTACCTTACCTTTTAACGGCCAAGGCAGCTTACCTTTTAATTGTTTAAAGGTTTTATCATCTTTAACAAGCGTGGCGAAGTTCAAACTTTTCTCAATTTCAGTCAGCACCGCACGCAAACGCTTTTGGTCCAGCTTGAGCTGCTTAAGTTTCTTTTTGTCTGTGGAGAGGGCTTTTGTTAGCCGAGCAAGGGTATCTTTTCGCTTCGCTTGAGAGGCCCTCAGAGCAGTGACCTCTTTACGTAATTCTTCGCGCTTGAGGACCATTTTTTGCTCGGTATCGGTTAACTCTAATTCAGTTCCGGAAAGATCCGCCAGTTTGGTTTTGAAAAGAATTAGGTCCTGGCGCAACTCTTCATTTACGAAGTCATAATAGCGAATAGCTCGATCTAAAGTTTCAGGATCTCGCTGAGTGAGCAGTAGCTGTAGGCGCGCTTGGTTGCCCATTTTATACTGCTGGGCTATCTGTTTAGCGATTAGTTCAGAACGTTTCTTAAGCTCGACTTTTAAAGCATCTCGCTTCTTTTCAAGGGAATCAGCGTGAGAGCCAAGACCACTCAATTGCTTATCCAGTGATTGGATCTGACGGGCTAACTTGCCAATTTTGACTTCACTGTCACGGAGTTCTTTACTCAAATCACGAGATTCGCCTTCTTGCGAGCGCATGTTTTTTTGTAAGGAAGCTATACGTGAATTGAGCTGCTTTATCTGCTTTTCAGTTAATGCTTGTTTGTCCTCTGCTAGCACCACAGATGACGCAAGCAAACTAAACAGTAAGAAAATAAAGGCAGGTAAAGATCGCACCATAATTTTTCTGCACAAAATAAAAAGGGATAAACAAGTTATCCCTTTTTAAAGCCTCTTTAGAAGGATGCTAAAGATCTGCCTGTCATTTCAGCAGGCACTTCAATGTCCATCAAGGACAGCAGGGTTGGTGCTAAATCACACAGCGCACCGTCTTCTAGCTTGAGATTTTCTGCACGTGGGCCATCGTAAATCAACGCCACTGGCCAGATTGTGTGAGATGTATGAGGCTGGCCTGTTTCTGGGTTAACCATCAACTCAACATTGCCGTGATCAGCTGTGATCAATGCTTCACCACCGACTTCGCGTAGCGCTTCTAGCACCTGTTTAACGCTATCATCAACAACTTCACAAGCTTTAACAGCCGCATCAAATTTACCGGTATGGCCAACCATATCACCGTTCGCATAGTTACAAACGATCAAGTCATACTTACCACTTTTAATCGCTTCAACTAACTTCTCAGTCACTTCCGGCGCACTCATTTCAGGCTGCAAATCATAAGTAGCAACATCTGGAGAAGGAACCAAAATACGATCTTCACCTTCGTAAACTTCTTCCTGACCACCATTGAAGAAGAAAGTCACATGAGCATATTTTTCAGTTTCAGCAATACGCAGTTGGGTTTTGCCCAAACCAGATAGGTATTCACCTAGATCATTTCGAATAGCTTGCGGAGGATAAGCGCAGGCAGCATCAATATCAGATGCATACTGAGTCATCATTACATATGCAGCTAGCTCTGGAGCTTTTTCACGTGTAAAACCGTCAAAACTGCCACCTTCAGTAAATGCGCGAGTAATTTCACGGGCACGGTCTGGACGGAAGTTGGCACAGATTAGCGCATCACCGTCAGCCACTAGGCCTTTGGCTTCGCCAGCAGCATCCGTAATTACGGTTGCTTGAACAAATTCATCATTCTCGTCACGTGCATAAGCTTCATTCAGCGCTTGAATAGCAGATTCAGCTTTGCAAGGCGCTTGACCAATAGTCATTGCATCGTAACCGTTCTGCACGCGATCCCAACGGTTATCACGATCCATTGTAAAATAACGGCCCGCGACAGAAGCAATGGAACCCACACCGAGTTCGGCTAGCTTCGCTTCTGTACGTTGAATCGACGGCTCTGCAGAACGTGGTGGCATATCACGACCATCCAAAATAGCATGAACATAAAGCTTTTTCGCACCACGTTTAACAGCCATCTCTAACAGCGCAAAGATATGTTCTTCATGGCTGTGAACGCCACCTGGTGATAACAAGCCCAAAATGTGAACCGCTTTATCTTGCGAAATGGCGGCATCCATCGCATTCACTAACGTCTCGTTATCGAAGAAGTCACCATCTTCGATCGCTTTGGAGATACGCGTGAAGTTTTGATAAACCGTGCGCCCTGCACCAATGTTCATATGGCCAACTTCTGAGTTACCCATCTGTCCATCCGGCAAGCCAACAGCCATACCTGAAGTTTCGATTCGAGCATTTGGATTATCAGCAAGTAGTGCATCCCATACAGGGGTATTAGCTGCCTGAATTGCTGAAGATTCTGAACTTTCTACACCGTAACCATCAAGGATGATCAAAGCTTTTGTCGCGCGCGTTTGTGTCATATCTGTAGGATTCTGTTGCAACGGTTATAAAATTGCCGCCAATTTTACTTGGAAAGCCCCTTTAAGGCTAACGATTGAAGGCCCGAAGCAGAATAATTGCCACTAAATAATCATTTTCACCGTATCTTCCCCTTATACCGTCAAAAATCGCGAGGTATACTATTGCTCCTCAATCGTCGATCAACAGTTTTTAATGGTCTTCAAGTAAGGCCTTATTTGGATTAGAAATGGATCAATTTATCGAATTTATCGGCAACCACCCATTCTTGGTTGGTGCTTGGCTTTTAACTCTAGTGATGTTCGTTCTTTATGAACGTAGTAAAGCAGGCAAAGCCGTTACTCCGGCGCAAGCAACAAACCTAATCAACAAAGAAGACGCAATCATCGTTGATATCCGCCCTAAAAAAGAGTGGGCAACAGGTCATATCACCAATGCAAAGCACATCCCTCTTTCTGATTTAGATCGTCGTATGGACGAGCTAACCAAGTACAAACAACGCCCGATTATCGTTGTATGTAATTTAGGTCAGGCAGCGAGTGCTGCTACTCGCAAACTTAAGGCTGAAGGCTTTGAAAATGCAGTGCGCCTATCTGGCGGCATGACCGAATGGAAAGGCCAAAGCCTTCCGATTGTTAAGTAATAATCGCAATGAAAGAAGTTACCATCTATACAACCGCGTGGTGCCCGTTCTGTATCCGAGCAAAAATGCTGTTGGATCATAAGAGCGTTCCTTACACTGAGATTAAAGTCGACGGCGATCCTGAAAAACGTCGTGAGATGACAGAACTCAGCGGAGGCCACACAGTGCCGCAAATTTTTATCGGCGAAACACCTATTGGCGGTTGCGATGATATGTTTGCCCTTGAACGTCAAGGCAAACTCGACACCCTACTTAGTGCAAACTAATTTTTAAAAATAAGGATAAATCATGGCTGAGAACGATCAGAACACAGCGTCCCAAGAAGAACAGCAGGGACCTCAGTTTGCGGTACAACGCGTATACATTAAAGATGCCTCTTTTGAATCTCCAAACGCTCCTGAAATTTTCATGAGCCCTTGGCAGCCAGAAGTTGGCCTAGAGATGAACACTCAAACTGCTCAGCTAGGCGACAACGCTTTTGAAGTAACTCTAACGCTAACGGTTACTGTTAAAAACGAAGACAAAACCGCATTCCTAGTTGAACTGCAACAAGCAGGTATTTTCTCTATCGCAGGTCTAGGTGAGCAAGAGATGCACCACACACTAGGTGCATTCTGCCCAAGCATCCTATTCCCATATGCACGTGAAGCAATTGACGCAATGGTTGTTAAAGCTAGCTTCCCAGCACTAATGCTTGCGCCAGTAAACTTTGATGCACTATATGCTCAGCAGATGGCTCAAGCTCAGCAAGAAGCAGCACAAGGCGAAGCTCAGCACTAAGCTATACGCTATCGCATAAAAAAACGGAGCTTTGCGCTCCGTTTTTTTTGTTTTTGGATCTATTTATTTGGATGATTCAGATGCAGCTAACTCACTGCGGTTACGTTTCGATTTATACTTCAACCAACCGACCAAGTCTGTCCACATCTTATCAATATCCTTTTTCGGCGGCATGATTCCAGCGTATGGAAGCTCAATGGTCACCACAGGTATATTCTTAACAAACCAGCCATAGTTGCCTAAAGAACCCGGGTATGTCCCTAACTGACGTAGGTGCAACGGTCCAAGTTTACGCGGCGGTTGAATACCACCGTCAAAGTCCAAAATTCCGTGCGGTGCATGTACAGAGACAATCACCGTCGGCTTGTATTCATCAATCAAATTGTGGATAACACGACTTTCAGGCTCACTTAAAGGCGCGTGCCCAGGGAAATAACGCAAACGCTTTTTCGCACTTTTTTGCCAATGAGCTAAAGGCTCAGGAAATTCTGGCGCTGGGGTAAAGTTTCGATTCAGATCAACCTTATTAGCATTCACTCGGCTAGATTTACGCTGCAATAGACCATCCGGATTCACAACCGGCAAGAAATACCAATCGTAAGCACCACTATGATGTTTACGTAAGGTATTCAGCCATTTAAAGGTTACGCTAACACTGGAGTACTCATCACCATGGATACCACCTATAAATAGCACCCTTGGCGCATCTTTATTCTCTTCTGAAGCCTGAAAGTGCGCCTCTAAAATTGCACGGCCTTGGACTGAATAAAAACGAGGAGGAAGATAAGGATTACTTAAACATTCATTAACCGAAACACTGGCTAGTTTTTTACCAACCTGTTTACAGACACTCATCACCTCTTCTGGATGACTCACTCCATGAGTAAAAGAAGAGATCAAAACTAAAAAACTCCCAAGAAAAAGGGAGCTATATTTTTTCCACATATACTTACCGAACAAAGCTTTCAACTGTACACATATTAATCAAAAGCACATTCTAGCATGATTTTAAGGAAAGGCTTTGCAGTATTTCATCGGCACGACCTAATTCAAGGACTTGCTGCAATGAAGCCGCTGGCAACGGCACAATACTTACAAGCGAGCTTGCTGGAATAAGAAATTGACCTTCACTGCCAGACTCTAATTGATCAGAGATCAGAACTACCGGAAGCTGTTGGTTCTTAAGCGTTTGGATATTTACTTGCTGATCAAGCCGACCTAACAGCCATACTTCACGCTCCCTATAATCAGTGACATGCAGTTTAAAAACCTCGCCCGCCCGCTCGGTTAAATAAGCTTCAATCTTTGTCACAATGAAAGCGTGCTGCATAGAATTACTGACCATCATGTAGTTCCTTTCACTATAGTCGTTATAGCAACATTTAAGTATCTATATGTAGAACCGCTTTTAAAACTAACTATCGATAGCGCCGTCAAACCCCAGTTGACGCCATGCTTCATAAACAACAACAGCGCTAGCATTAGCAAGGTTCATACTACGACTCGCCTCTTTCATCGGCATTCGCAACCACTGTTCGCTAGGGAAACTCTCTCTCACCTCAACCGGCAAACCTCGAGTTTCTGGCCCCAACAACAAAACATCGCCCGCTTGGTAATCAGCTTTGGTGTAGCAAGTTTTACCTTTTGTGGTTAACGCCCAAACCTTTCTAGGTTCTATTTCAGCCAGACAGGTGTCTAAATCAGGGTGAATTTTAACTGCAGCAAACTCATGATAATCCAAACCTGCACGACGTAACCGTTTATCATCAAAGTCAAAGCCCAGAGGCTCAACAAGATGAAGATGGAAACCTGTATTGGCACAAAGCCGAATAATATTGCCTGTATTTGGCGGTATTTCAGGTTCGAATAGGACAACGTGAAGCATAAAAAATCCCCGCAGGTTAAAAGCTGCAGGGATTATATATGAAATCAAAAAACGTGGTTATTACTGAAGAAGAATAACTTAGGCAACTTCCTGATCTTCACCTTTATCTTCATCCATGCCCAACTCTTTGATTTTCCGCGTTAGAGTATTACGTCCCCAACCTAGAAGCTCTGCAGCATCACGTCGACGTCCTGCGGTATGTTTGAGTGCGGTCTCAATCATAATTTTTTCAAAAGCAGGCACTGCGGTGTCTAATAGATTTCGATGACCAAGCCCCAACTGCTGATCAGCCCAATTGCGCAAAGACAGCTCCCAATCTCCTGCTACAGCAGTCTCTGATTCACTACTCTGCATAAGCTCTGGCGGTAAATCATCGATCAACACTTCTCGCCCGGTCGCCATTACCGTCAACCAGCGACAAGTATTTTCCAACTGCCTAACGTTACCCTGCCAAGCCAAATTACACATGTAACTTTCAGTGTCAGTAGCAAGTACTTTTGGCTCCACATCTAATTCTTCAGCAGCCATGTTGAGGAAATGGCGCGCTAAACGCGGAATATCTTCACGTCGTTCAGCTAACTTGGGTAGATGAACACGAATGACGTTAAGACGATGGAATAAATCTTCGCGGAAGCGACCTTCAGCTACCAACTTTTCTAAATCCTGATGGGTAGCCGCGATAATACGAACATCAACCTTCACAGCGGTATGGCCGCCAACACGATAGAATTCACTATCAGCCAATACCCTTAACAAACGTGTTTGAGCATCAGCAGGCATATCACCTATTTCATCTAGAAAAAGCGTACCACCATCCGCTTGCTCAAATCGACCACGTCGAGCCGCTGCCGCACCGGTAAAGGCGCCTTTTTCATGACCAAACAATTCCGACTCAATCAGATCATGGGGAATAGCTGCCATATTTAGAGGAATGAAAGGCCTATCTCTACGCGGGCTGTGCTTATGCAGCGCGTGTGCGACAAGCTCTTTACCCGTACCGGATTCACCATTAATGAGAACAGTAATATTGGATTGAGATAGACGACCAATAGCACGGAAAACTTCCTGCATAGCAGGCGCTTCACCAATAATTTCGGTACCTTCTTCAGCAGCTTGCTCAGCCACCTGCTCTCGTTGCTCAATCGCATGCGCCAAGGCGCGCTTAGTTAGCGCAACAGCATCATCTACATCAAACGGTTTTGGTAAATACTCAAATGCACCACCCTGATAAGACGCAACTGCAGAATCTAAATCGGAGTGTGCCGTCATAATAATGATCGGAACTTGTGGGTGAGTTTCCTGAATTTTCTCCAGCAACTGCAAACCATCTGTTCCCGGCATGCGAATATCACTAATTATGGCATCAGGCACTTCACGCTCTAGCTGAGCCAATAAAGCATCTGCACTATCAAAAACTTCGGTTTGAAGCCCTTCTACTGCCATCGCTTTTTCAAGCACCCAACGAATTGAACGATCATCATCGACAATCCAGATTTTACCTGACAGGTTCATGACTTATCTCCAAAGGTATGAATAGTTGAAATTTAGTTTCCCCTGGCTGAGTTTCGCACTCAATCAATCCTTGATGCTGATTGATGATCGATTGCGCAATCGACAAGCCAAGGCCGGTTCCTTCTGCACGCCCGCTTACCATAGGGTAGAAAATCTTACTAAGTATCTCTTCTGGGATACCTGGACCGTTATCTACAATTTCGACGCTACATACCAAACGGTGTTTTTCAGCGCCCAATGTAATTTGACGGAAAGCCCGTGTTTTAATCTGAATGGTTGGCTCAACAGTTCCTGCACCCTGCATCGCTTGCATACTGTTACGCAGGATATTTAATATCGCTTGAATAAGCTGCTCTGCATCACCGGTAAACTCCGGGATACTAGGATCGTAATCTCGCAATAGGGATACAGAACCCTTAGTTTCAGCCTCGATAAGCTGGCAAACACGTTCGAGTATGGCGTGGATATTAACGTCTTCAAGCTTAGGTAACTTACGCGGCCCCAATAGACGATCAACCAGGTTCCTTAAGCGATCAGCCTCTTCAATGATTACGCGGGTATAATCATGTAAGGCAGGATCTGGCAGCTCTCGTTCTAGCAATTGCGCGGCACCACGAATTCCACCCAAAGGGTTCTTAATTTCATGCGCCATGCCACGGACTAGGGATCTGGCAGTGTCATGTTGAGTTAGAAGGTCCTCTTCACGCTCGATTCTCATCAAACGGTCTCTCGCTTCTATCTCAATCAGGAGCTGTCGACCACTCAACCAGAACAATGGATTAATCGAATAATCCACCGTTAGTACACTGCCACTTTGAGTCACCAATTTAGCTTCACGGCGCGTGTAAGGATGACCCGTCTCAATACAAGCACGTAGATCTTCAATGCCATGCTCCTCTGGTGAAAACCACTCCGCTACAGACACTTGAGACAAACGCCGCAAACTCGCCTCTAACAGCATCTCAGCCGCAGGATTGGCATATTCCACATCAAGGTTGCCATCCAGCAAAACCACCGCTGTAGAAAGGTTTTCTATTATCTGTTTATGAAAATCTATTACTGGCATCGACCTACACTCTTTTACTTAAGTTTACTTCTGCAAAAAGCAAACCAAGTTTTACCACTGCCCTAAATTGCTCTCAGGCAGCACCATTACTGACTATTCTAATATTGAGTGTAGCTGCTTAAAAATGATAACGCACCATTTTAGTGCATTAAATATTACTAAGATTTTAATCGTCACTAAATAAGTGCATAAGGGTAAGATTTAAAAATAAAAAAGCCTCCACAAGGGAGGCTTTTTTCCAGAAGAGCTAAGACTTATACAGAGTAGTACAGGTCAAATTCAACTGGGTGAGTAGTCATGTTCACTTTCTCAACCTCTTCACGCTTAAGCGCGATGAATGCATCAAGCATGTCGTCAGTAAATACGCCACCTTGAGTCAAGAAGTCACGATCTTCTTCAAGAGCGTTTAGAGCTTCTTCTAGAGATGAAGCAACCTGTGGGATCTCAGCAGCTTCTTCAGCTGGTAGATCGTAAAGGTCTTTATCTGCAGCATCGCCAGGGTGGATCTTGTTCTTGATACCGTCAAGACCAGCCATCATTAGTGCAGAGAAACATAGGTATGGGTTTGCAGATGGATCTGGGAAACGCGCTTCTACACGACGTGCTTTAGGGCTAGTCACGTATGGGATACGGATTGAAGCAGAACGGTTACGTGCAGAATAAGCAAGCATAACTGGAGCTTCGAAACCTGGCACTAGACGCTTGTAAGCGTTAGTAGAAGAGTTAGTCAAAGCGTTAAGCGCTTTAGCGTGCTTGATGATACCGCCGATGTAGTAAAGAGCAGTTTCAGACATACCCGCGTATGCATCACCAGCAAACAGGTTAACACCGTCTTTAGATAGAGACATGTGAACGTGCATACCAGAACCGTTGTCACCAACTAGTGGCTTAGGCATGAATGTAGCTGTTTTGCCGTAAGCGTGCGCAACGTTGTGTACACAGTACTTAAGAACCTGAACTTCGTCCGCTTTAGCAGTCAAAGTGTTCGCACCAACACCGATTTCACACTGACCAGCAGTTGCAACTTCGTGGTGGTGTACTTCAATCTCCAGATCCATCGCTTCCATCGCGTCACACATAGCGCCACGTAGGTCGTGAAGAGAATCAATTGGTGGTACTGGGAAGTAACCGCCTTTAACACGTGGACGGTGACCAGTGTTACCACCTTCGATCTTGTGGCTAGACGCCCAAGATGCTTCTTCAGAAGCGATTTCATAACCGCAACCAGAGATGTCTGCGTGCCACTTAACTTCGTCAAACACGAAGAACTCTGGCTCAGGACCAAACATAGCTGTGTCAGCAATACCTGTAGACTTAAGGTACTCTTCTGCACGCTTAGCTACAGAACGTGGGTCACGCTCGTAACCTTGACCAGTAGCTGGCTCAACAATGTTACAACGAACGATTACAGTAGTAGCTTCAGAGAATGGATCAAGTAGAGAAGCGCTGTCGTCCGGCATCAAAATCATATCTGAATCGTTGATACCTTTCCAACCGGAGATGGATGAACCATCGAACATTTTACCTTCTTCAAAGAAGTCATCGCCCATGTCGGAAACTGGGATAGTTACGTGCTGCTCTTTACCGTGAGAATCGGTGAAACGCAGGTCAAGCCACTTAGCATTGCTTTCTTTGATCAGATTCAGAGTCTTCTCTGACATGAGACTTTCTCCACTTAGTAATTACCAGGCTGAACATTGTCAGCCTAAAGAAATCAGAATTAATTATCGGCTTAGGACAAAGCAACAAGCGTGCCAGAATGAAAAAACCAGCATTCCTCCACATTTAGAGGCACTTGCAGCATAAATGCACCAAAAGCACCGCACCAAAATAGAACACAATCAATCTTAATGCACCATAATAGTGCAATTTTCATTGAGTCAATTTTTATGCACCGTTATGGGCCTATAATATACTCCAACCTTATTCAAAACGCCCACCTATAATGTGTCTGTTTTTAACTTAATTCCTACTCAGATCAATCTGCTCATGTAGATAGAAATAAGAAAAACAAAAACTCTGTCGATTTGATTAAGAAATATGCAGTAATTTATCTATAAACACGTATAATTCCGCATTCGCAAAAATATCTCACAGGTATACACACGTGATCGAAAAGCTAAGAAACATCGCTATCATCGCGCACGTTGACCACGGTAAAACAACCCTGGTTGATAAGCTGCTTGCACAATCCGGCACACTAGGCCGTCGTGATGAAGGCACTGAGCGCATCATGGACTCCAACGACCAGGAGAAAGAGCGCGGCATTACCATTTTGGCAAAAAACACTGCTATCAAATGGAACGACTACCGCATCAACATTGTGGACACTCCTGGGCACGCCGACTTCGGTGGTGAAGTAGAGCGCGTACTGTCTATGGTTGACTGTGTATGCCTACTAGTTGACGCTGTTGATGGTCCAATGCCACAAACACGCTTCGTAACTCAGAAAGCATTTGACCAAGGCCTACGCCCAATCGTTGTTATCAACAAGATTGACCGCCCTGGCGCACGTCCAGATTGGGTTATCGATCAAGTATTTGATCTATTCGATAGCCTAGGTGCCACTGATGAGCAACTAGACTTCCCAATTGTTTACGCATCTGCACTAAACGGTATTGCAGGTCTAGAGCCAGACGATATGTCTGAGGATATGACACCACTTTTCGAAGCGATCGTTGAGCATGTAGATCCACCAAAAGTAGACGTTGATGGCCCACTACAGATGCAAGTGTCTGCACTGGACTACAACAGCTACCTTGGCGTTATCGGTGTTGGCCGAGTTACTCGCGGTACTATCAACACGAATACGCAAGTAAAAGTTATTGATCGCGAAGGCGCTGTTCGTAGCGGACGTATCCTGAAGATCATGGGCTATCACGGCCTAGAGCGTGTTGAAGTAGAAAGCGCAACTGCTGGTGACATTATCTGTGTTACTGGTATTGATGCCCTGAACATCTCTGACACTATCTGTGACCCCGATAAAGTTGAAGCCCTACCAGCGCTAAGCGTAGATGAGCCAACAGTATCTATGACGTTCCAGGTTAACGACTCTCCGTTCGCAGGTCAGGATGGTAAGTTTGTAACTAGCCGTAACATCAAAGAGCGCCTAGATCGTGAACTTATCCACAACGTTGCCCTGCGCGTAGAAGATGGTGAAACACCAGAGAAATTTAAAGTATCTGGCCGTGGTGAACTTCACCTTTCCGTATTGATTGAAACAATGCGTCGTGAAGGCTTCGAGCTAGGTGTATCTCGTCCAGAAGTAATTCAGAAAGAAGTCGATGGAGAAATCCACGAACCATACGAAATGGTTATGATCGACGTTGAAGACGAGCACCAAGGTTCTGTTATTGAGGAACTAGGTAAGCGTAAAGGCGACATGACAAACATGGAAGTAGACGGCAAAGGCCGTGTACGTCTAACGTTCATGATCCCATCTCGCGGCCTTATCGGCTTCCGCTCTCTGTTCCTGACAATGACTTCAGGTACAGGCATCATGACTTCTATCTTCGACCACTATGGTCCAGTTAAAGAAGGTGAAGTTGTTAGCCGTATCAATGGTGTTCTTGTATCCATGGTTACTGGTAAAGCTCTTGGCTACGCACTATGGAACCTACAAGACCGCGGTCGTCTATGCATCGAACCAAACGTTGAAGTTTACGAAGGTATGCTACTCGGCATCCACAGTCGTAATAATGACCTAGCTGTAAACCCAACTAAAGGTAAGCAGCTAACTAACGTTCGTGCTTCTGGTTCTGATGAAAACATCCAGCTAACACCTCCTGTAAAATTCACACTGGAGCAGGCGCTAGATTTCATCGAAGATGACGAATTGGTAGAAGTTACACCTAACTTCATCCGCCTACGTAAGAAGCTTCTTAAAGAGAACGAACGTAAGCGCGCGAAGAACAAATAAGAGATTATCTCTATCTCAAAAAGGCAGCCTTCGGCTGCCTTTTTTATTTTCTAATACCATAGCTCTGACACAACTAGCTCACTATACTTAAAAATTAGGACGTCAATCTGTGCCGGAGGCTATATGCGCATTCCCTACCCTGAAATACATCCCTATAACGAATTTCAGCTAAAGGTTTCTGATACCCACAGCCTTTATGTAGAGGAAAGTGGCAACCCTCAAGGTATGCCAGCACTATTTGTTCACGGAGGCCCTGGCGGCGGAACTGCGCCAGCACATCGAAGCTTTTTTGATCCCGAGAAATATCGAATCATTTTGTTTGATCAACGCGGTTGCGGCAAATCTACACCTCATTCAGATCTCACAGATAATACGACCACTGATCTAATAGCAGACATGGAAGCAATCAGAAAACACTTGAATGTGGATAAATGGTTACTATTCGGTGGTTCGTGGGGATCTACACTTAGCCTTCTCTACGCTCAAGCTCACCCAGATCGCGTATCCGGCATGATTCTTAGAGGTATTTTTCTTTGTCGAGATCAGGATATCCAGTGGTTTTATCAGCATGGTGCGAGCGCTATTTTTCCCGACTATTGGAAAGAGTACGAGCAGGTCATTCCTAGGACTGAACGTGAGGACATGCTCAAAGCCTACTACAAGCGCTTAACCTCATCGAATGAGATTGCACGTATGTCTGCAGCAAAAGCATGGTCTATTTGGGAAGGTCGCTGTTCCACTCTAGACCCAAACAACGATATCGTTGATCATTTTGCAGACCCTCATGTAGCACTTGCGATGGCGAGAATAGAAGCTCATTTCTTTATAAATAAAGCTTTTATAGAGCCTAACCAAATCATTGATAATTGCTCAAAAATAGAAGAAATCAAAACAGTGATCGTACATGGCCGCTACGACATGGTTTGTCCAATAGAACAAGCTCAAGCCCTCTATGACGCTTTACCAGAATCAGAGTTTCACATCGTACGAGATGCAGGCCACTCAGCTTTTGAGCCAGGTATTACTGACAATCTAATTCGTGCAACAGATAACTTCGCCATCTCATTAGCATAAGACATACGGACACAAGAAAAACAGGATATGAAAGCACTAATCCAACGAGTCAAATCTGCAAGCGTTGAAGTGAACGCTAAAACCGTAGGCAAGATCAACCAAGGCATTCTATTACTTCTTGGTGTAGAAAAAGACGACACCGAAGCGGATGCCAACAAACTACTGAAGAAAATACTTGGCTATCGCATCTTTGCTGATGCAGAAGGAAAAATGAATCTCAACCTACAACAGATCAATGGTGGACTACTCGTAGTCTCTCAATTCACGATTGTTGCAGACACAAAAAAAGGGCTACGCCCAAGCTTCTCTTCGGGCGCATCACCAGAGCATGGTGAAAAACTATATAACTACTTTGTAAAGCAAGCTAAACAACAGCACACAGAGGTTGAAACCGGTATTTTTGCTGCCGATATGGCCGTCTCATTAACCAATGATGGACCAGTTACCTTTTGGCTCGAAAGCTAAATTTACAAGTGCTATCAAACCTCAGATGAGAGCTGATAGGTCTTTAATCTCTTCTTCTCTTCTGCCTCATCATCAAGCGGTCGATTTAGTCTTGCAGCACGATAATGGTTATTAAAGACTGAAAAATAATCTGACATTATTTCAGCCCCTTGTTTATCTCCCGCTAGCTTTAACATTTCAGCTGCCACTTCAGCCGTACAAAGTTGACCAGCAACAGGCGCCTTGCGTAACTTATACTGTGAGGTAGAAGTTACTTGGGGCTGAATAACAGGGAGATGATCTAAATAACGGCTATGCCTGAACATACGCCGAGCTTGTCGCCAAGTACCATCAAGTATAATGAAAACAGGCTTTTTCCCAGGCTTTAGCTCAAAATCAACCATCCTATCCTTATAGTCATCACCCTCCGGAAAAACAATGTAAGGGTCTATGTCCTCATGATTTATTGCCTCAAGCAACTCCTGACTAGGCTCAGTCCTAGACCATTTAAATCGTTGCGTGTCGGCAATACAGTCCTCAATGAGTCGCCCCGTATTGGTAGGCTTGAATATTTCATCATGATGCATAAGTAAGTAAAAACTCGCTAAAGCATCGTACTGAAGTTTGTAATCACAAATACAAGCGCGAATAGACAATAAGCACGACTTACAACGCTCGGTTTTAGACCCGCGTGCAATGAATGGTTTGGATTCAATCATTGTAATGTTTGAGGTTGATTAGAAGATTGGAACAGCTCCGCGGCGACACCCCAGTCTAAACCGACGGCTCCACGGTGTAAGAGATGAAATATTTGATGAAGCTCTTGATAACTTAGAACACTAGCCGCGACAGGTTCGTCACCACCGGAAAAAAATAAAAGCTTATACTGCCCCTCGTGATGACTAATATCTAATCGACTTAGTAGCAATGCACTTTCAGCCATAACTTGAGTGCTTTCTCGCTGAACCTGGAGAGCTTGTTGAGCGTCCTCATGATGAAACTGAGCCATATGCATCTTTTGCTGAACGGGCGCATCGGCTATTTCAGTTACCGTCTTTTCGAGCAACCCCTGCACAGCATCGAGCAAACGCAGCACTAATTTTCGTGTCAGCCAAAAATCGATTCTCTGCTGTCCATTACTAAGATTACCGACAAGAAGAATTCGATCTTCCAGTTGATCATAATTAAAAGTAAAAGCAGCAATATTTAACATCGAATGCCTCATTTAGCTGAAAAAATTTAACGTAACCACAAAATAGGTTAGCCAGATAATTAGTCTAAGCTAAGCTTTTGAATACAATTAAAAATTGTCAGCTATCATTGAATAAAGTAAGTTGTATTTTAACAACTATTTGAGAAGGACTGTATGCCTCCTGTTTCAGAACAATCAACAAGTTATGTGATCCCAGCGCGCCCAGAAGTACTTATAAGTATCACTGAGGCTCTGAGACAATCAGATCCTGACATCAAAGGCATCTGTAATTTAATCAAACAGGACGTAGCCTTATATAGCTCAGTTATCGCTACTGTTAACTCATCATATTTTGGAATACGGACAGAAATAACATCCGTTGAACGAGCGGTTGCACTTTTGGGTATTAAACGGGTTTTTAATATCGTGCAACTGGCAGCATTAAAGAACAGCCTCTCAGCAGTAGGCCCAATGGAGAGGTTCTGGGATACAGCCACAGAAGTAGCTCGAATCACCGCCGCTTTAGCAAATCAATTCACCAATCTAGATCCTGACGAAACCTACACACTAGGCATGCTGCATGACAGTGGTATTCCACTATTAATGCAAGCCAAGCCCGAATTCAAAGATAAACTCAGAGAACTCAATGGAGCAAGTCTCACTGAGATCAATGAGCAGCAGCTAGCTCTATACGGCGTTAGTCATTATCAACTAAGCGCAGAACTCGCTAGAAAGTGGAATATTGGCGAATCCACAGCAGAAGCTATTGCTCGACAACCCTACTACGAAAAAACCTTTCAAGAACCTGCTGATGAGAAAGAGGCAATGCGCTTAAAATTATGCATGCTTCTTTTAGCAAGGGACATTAGCGATGCTTATAGACACTTCTGGCGGATTCCAGACCCTAAAGAAGAAGCAATTAAGATTATGCCCGTCTTGAACTTCCTCGGAATTAGCGACTTTGACTACGCTGACCTGAAAGAAGACATAGTTAATACACTAAGCCTGCAGCAATAAAGGACAGCGAAGGACAGCGAAGGACAGCGAAGGACAGCGAAGGACAGCGAAGGACAGCGAAGGACAGCGAAGGACAGCGAAGGACAGCGTATCAGTGTGCGTTATTCTATAAAGCATGACCAGCCTTTAGATTACCCACCCATATTTGATATTTTCTCTGCTTGCCTAGCTGCACTCTAAACACGGTTATAAACGAAAAAACCCCGATCACAGCGTGACCGGGGTTTTCTCTTAATTAAATGCTTGGCGATGACCTACTCTCACATGGGGAAGCCCCACACTACCATCGGCGATGTTGCGTTTCACGTCTGAGTTCGGGATGGATTCAGGTGGTTCCACAACTCTATGGTCGCCAAGCAAAACTGTTACAACTTAGATCTGATTCTTCTTTTATTTGATCTAGATAGTTTATCGACTGTAGTTTAACTACGCGCTAATTCGTTACTCTCTATCGTCTTACGTATCTTACAAGTCACTTGCCAAACGCCTTGGGCGTTATATGGTCAAGCCTCACGGGCAATTAGTATTGGTTAGCTCAACGCCTCACAGCGCTTCCACACCCAACCTATCAACGTCGTAGTCTTCAACGGCCCTTTAGGGGAATCAAGTTCCCAGTGAGATCTCATCTTGAAGGAGGCTTCCCGCTTAGATGCTTTCAGCGGTTATCCCGTCCGAACGTAGCTACCCGGCAATGCAATTGGCATCACAACCGGTACACCAGAGGTTCGTTCACTCCGGTCCTCTCGTACTAGGAGCAACTCTTCTCAAATCTCAAACGCCCACGGCAGATAGGGACCGAACTGTCTCACGACGTTCTAAACCCAGCTCGCGTACCACTTTAAATGGCGAACAGCCATACCCTTGGGACCGGCTTCAGCCCCAGGATGTGATGAGCCGACATCGAGGTGCCAAACACCGCCGTCGATGTGAACTCTTGGGCGGTATCAGCCTGTTATCCCCGGAGTACCTTTTATCCGTTGAGCGATGGCCCTTCCATACAGAACCACCGGATCACTAGAACCTACTTTCGTACCTGCTCGACGTGTCTGTCTCGCAGTCAAGCACCCTTCTACTCTTGCGCTCATTGCATGATTTCCGACCATGCTGAGGGTACCTTCGTGCTCCTCCGTTACTCTTTGGGAGGAGACCGCCCCAGTCAAACTACCCACCACACAATGTCCCCGATCCCGCTTAGGGAACTGGGTTAGAACCTCAACATTACCAGGCTGGTATTTCAAAGGTGGCTCCACCCTATCTGGCGACAGGGTTTCAAAGCCTCCCAGCTATTCTACACAAGTAATGTCAAAGTCCACTGTGAAGCTGTAGTAAAGGTTCACGGGGTCTTTCCGTCTAGCCGCGGGTAAACTGCATCTTAACAGCTATTTCAATTTCACTGAGTCTCGGGTGGAGACAGTGTGGCCATCGTTACGCCATTCGTGCAGGTCGGAACTTACCCGACAAGGAATTTCGCTACCTTAGGACCGTTATAGTTACGGCCGCCGTTTACCGGGGCTTCGATCAAGAGCTTCGCACAAGTGCTAACCCCATCAATTAACCTTCCGGCACCGGGCAGGCGTCACACCCTATACGTCCTCTTTCGAGTTTGCAGAGTGCTATGTTTTTAATAAACAGTCGCAGCCACCTGGTATCTTCGACCGGCCTCAGCTTAGGGAGCAAGTCCCATCACCAAAACCGGCGCACCTTCTCCCGAAGTTACGGTGCCATTTTGCCTAGTTCCTTCACCCGAGTTTTCTCATACGCCTTAGTATTCTCTACCTGACCACCTGTGTCGGTTTAGGGTACGGTTAGTCATAACCTGAAGCTTAGAGGATTTTCCTGGAAGCATGGCATCAACTACTTCAGTCCATAAAGGACCTCGTCATCGGTTCTCGGTCTTAAGGACCCGGATTTGCCTAAGTCCTCAACCTACTACCTTAAACGCGGACAACCAACGCCGCGCTAGCCTAGCCTTCTCCGTCCCCCCATCGCAGTTATGAGCAGTACAGGAATATTAACCTGTTTCCCATCGGATACGCTCTTCAGCCTCTCCTTAGGGGCCGACTCACCCTACCTCGAATAGCGTTGGATAGGAACCCTTGGTCTTCCGGCGGGGAGGGTTTTCACCTCCCTTATCGTTACTCATGTCAGCATTCGCACTTCTGATACCTCCACGGTGCCTTACAGCTTCCGCTTCAACAGCTTACAGAACGCTCCTCTACCATGCACAAAGTGCATCCGTAGCTTCGGTGTTATGCTTAGCCCCGTTATATCTTCCGCGCGGGCCGACTCGACTAGTGAGCTATTACGCTTTCTTTAAAGGGTGGCTGCTTCTAAGCCAACCTCCTAGCTGTCTAAGCCTTCCCACATCGTTTCCCACTTAGCATAAACTTTGGGACCTTAGCTGACGGTCTGGGTTGTTTCCCTTTCCACGACGGACGTTAGCACCCGCCGTGTGTCTCCCGTGATTGAACTCATGGGTATTCGGAGTTTGCATCGGGTTGGTAAGTCGGGATGACCCCCTAGCCGAAACAGTGCTCTACCCCCATGGTTAGACACGAGGCACTACCTAAATAGTTTTCGAGGAGAACCAGCTATCTCCGAGTTTGATTAGCCTTTCACTCCTATCCACAAGTCATCCGCTGGCTTTTCAACGACAGTCGGTTCGGTCCTCCAATGCGTGTTACCGCATCTTCAACCTGCCCATGGATAGATCACTCGGTTTCGGGTCTACTCCTAGCGACTGGACGCCCTATTAAGACTCGGTTTCCCTACGGCTCCGCAAATGCTTAACCTTGCCACTAAAAGTAAGTCGCTGACCCATTATACAAAAGGTACGCAGTCACCGTCCGAAAACGGCTCCCACTGCTTGTACGTACACGGTTTCAGGGTCTATTTCACTCCCCTCACAGGGGTTCTTTTCGCCTTTCCCTCACGGTACTGGTTCACTATCGGTCAGTCAGGAGTATTTAGCCTTGGAGGATGGTCCCCCCATATTCAGACAGCGTTTCACGTGTGCCGTCCTACTCGATTTCACTTTAAAAGACCTTTCACATACGGGGCTATCACCCACTATGGCCACACTTTCCAGAGTGTTCTGTTAAATCTAATAAAGCTTAAGGGCTGGTCCCCGTTCGCTCGCCGCTACTTAGGGAATCTCGGTTGATTTCTTTTCCTCTGGGTACTTAGATGTTTCAGTTCCCCAGGTTCGCCTCTAATAACCTATGTATTCAGTTAAAAGATACCTATAAATAGGTGGGTTTCCCCATTCGGAAATGTCCGGATCAAAGGTTGTTTACCACCTCCCCGAACCTTATCGCAGGTTACAACGTCCTTCATCGCCTCTGACTGCCAAGGCATCCACCGTGCACGCTTAGTCACTTGACCATATAACCCGAAGGCGTCTGGAATCACAGTAACTTGTATTGCTAGTAACGATAGATTTCGCCGAATTGGCGCATGCAGTAAAACTACATGTCTTAAATCTAAATCAAATGAATCAAATCCAAATTGTTAAAGAGCGTTTAAAGCAAAAAAGCTTTAAAAGATAATGTCTTAAACGACAATATGTTTTAAAACTCTTCCTTCTCATCCAAAGGATGATGGTGGAGCTATGCGGGATCGAACCGCAGACCTCCTGCGTGCAAAGCAGGCGCTCTCCCAGCTGAGCTATAGCCCCAAAGAAAACAGTAAGGCTATTATTGGTAGGCCTGAGTGGACTTGAACCACCGACCTCACCCTTATCAGGGGTGCGCTCTAACCAGCTGAGCTACAAGCCTACACCGTTGCTCTTAACTTCTCTGATCAGATAATTCGTGTGAACGCTTGCCGAGAATCGGCTTTCGTTTAAGGAGGTGATCCAGCCCCAGGTTCCCCTAGGGCTACCTTGTTACGACTTCACCCCAGTCATGAACCACACCGTGGTAACCGCCCTCCCGAAGGTTAAGCTAGCTACTTCTGGTGCAATCCACTCCCATGGTGTGACGGGCGGTGTGTACAAGGCCCGGGAACGTATTCACCGCGACATTCTGATTCGCGATTACTAGCGATTCCGACTTCATGGAGTCGAGTTGCAGACTCCAATCCGGACTACGACCGGTTTTCTGAGATTAGCTTACCCTCGCAGGTTCGCGGCCCTCTGTACCGGCCATTGTAGCACGTGTGTAGCCCAACTCGTAAGGGCCATGATGACTTGACGTCGTCCCCACCTTCCTCCGGTTTGTCACCGGCAGTCTCCTTAGAGTTCCCACCCGAAGTGCTGGCAAATAAGGACAAGGGTTGCGCTCGTTACGGGACTTAACCCAACATTTCACAACACGAGCTGACGACAGCCATGCAGCACCTGTCTCAGAGTTCCCGAAGGCACGAAACTATCTCTAGTAACTTCTCTGGATGTCAAGAGTTGGTAAGGTTCTTCGCGTTGCGTCGAATTAAACCACATGCTCCACCGCTTGTGCGGGCCCCCGTCAATTCATTTGAGTTTTAACCTTGCGGCCGTACTCCCCAGGCGGTCTACTTATCGCGTTAGCTGCGCCACTAAAAGATCAAGTCTCCCAACGGCTAGTAGACATCGTTTACGGCGTGGACTACCAGGGTATCTAATCCTGTTTGCTCCCCACGCTTTCGCACCTCAGTGTCAGTATCGGTCCAGGTAGTCGCCTTCGCCACTGGTGTTCCTTCCTATATCTACGCATTTCACCGCTACACAGGAAATTCCACTACCCTCTACCGTACTCTAGATTGGCAGTATCAGGTGCAGTTCCAAGGTTGAGCCCTGGGCTTTCACATCTGACTGACCAATCCACCTACGCGCGCTTTACGCCCAGTAATTCCGATTAACGCTCGCACCCTCCGTATTACCGCGGCTGCTGGCACGGAGTTAGCCGGTGCTTCTTCTGCAGTTAACGTCACAGCTAGCAGGTATTAACTACTAACCTTTCCTCACTGCTGAAAGTGCTTTACAACCCTAGGGCCTTCTTCACACACGCGGCATGGCTGCATCAGGCTTGCGCCCATTGTGCAATATTCCCCACTGCTGCCTCCCGTAGGAGTCTGGACCGTGTCTCAGTTCCAGTGTGGCTGATCATCCTCTCAGACCAGCTAGAGATCGTCGCCTTGGTGAGCCATTACCTCACCAACTAGCTAATCTCACGCAGGCTCATCCAATAGTGCAAGGTCCGAAGATCCCCTGCTTTCCCCCGTAGGGCGTATGCGGTATTAGACCAAATTTCTCTGGCTTATCCCCCGCTACTGGGTAGATTCCTACGCGTTACTCACCCGTCCGCCACTCGTCATCAACTAGCAAGCTAGTCATGTTACCGTTCGACTTGCATGTGTTAGGCCTGCCGCCAGCGTTCAATCTGAGCCATGATCAAACTCTTCAGTTTAAATCATTTGTGTTACCAGGAATGTGGTAACGGGCTCTAGTACTAAACAACCGGATAACATTCTTAAGAACGTTAAACCTTTGTAAATCGCTTTAAATGAATTCACTTGGTTGCTTGTCTAGAAAAAGTTTGCTTCTTCTCAACAAGCGCCCACACGAATTATCTGATCAAATTGTTAAAGAGCGTTGCTTTTTGACTCTCCGCTGACTCAGCGTTTCGTCTCAAGCGAGGCGCATATTCTACTGTGCGCTCATTCAAAGTCAACCGTTTATTTTGCAATTTTGTAAAATTTTTTACTCAGCAACCGGACTTTGAATCCTGCCCCGTAAGCAATCTAAAAAACCAATGTTTTCAATCACTTACTAAGCACCTCGCTTAGCTCAATCAGCCCCGTTTTGGCGGCCTACCTAAGCAAGGACGGCGAATTCTACAGACATCTGAAAAAGGGTCAACACCCAATCTTAAAAAAAGTGCAAAAAGTTGAAAAAAACTTACAAACCACCACAAATCGATCAAGCATAAATCAACAGCGTTTAAATAGTAGTCAACAGATACAAAAAAGGCGCTGAGCTTTACCTCAACGCCTCTTAATATAGTGAATATTAGTCTGGTGTACTGAAATGCTGGATATCTACTTGCTGTATTTCACCGACATCGATACTTTCAGAAAAAAAGTTCGTCGCAACTCGAGCAAACCTTAAAGGATCATCTGTAACTAGAAACTCAACTTCGCCTTTTTCCGATGAGAGATTTAGCAATTTTGATTGTGCTAATGTTTTCTCAACAGCATTTGCCGTAGTTTCTGCTGAATCAACTAAAGTAACCTCTTCCCCCATCACAGCAGCAATACTCGATTTTAAAGCCGGAAAATGGGTACAACCTAAAACAAGAGTATCAATCTTACCTAAACCTCTATGCTTAAGTGGTTGAAGGCACTTATCAACAATCCGCTCAACTAACTCACCTTCATGCCAACCTTCCTCTGCCAAAGCTACAAATAAAGAACAAGCCTCTGCAGACACCGATGCTTCAGGATTTAGTTTAAGAATTGCGTTCTGATAGGCTTGGTTATTAACCGTACTCTCAGTTGCTATAACACCAATATTGTTATTATGTGTTACTTTACAACCCGCTTCAGCTCCCGGCCCTATTACACCCATTACAGCAAGCTGCGGGAAAATGGCTTGTAACGGCTCAACAGCAACCGCAGAAGCAGTATTACAAGCAATCACTAATAGTTTTATTTTACGCTCTACCAACGCGGTAGCTGCTTGCTCTGCATATCGGGTCACTGATGCAGCACTTTTAGTACCATATGGAACCCGTGCTGTGTCACCTAGATAAAGAAGGTTTTCTGCAGGTAAACGCTGCCTAAGCGCATTTAATACAGTTAACCCTCCTACACCCGAATCAAATACGCCTATTGGAAGGCTACAGCGCTCGATCATCGTTTATTCTTATTTTTTTTCTTTTTGTTAGCTTTTTTCAACTGTTTCACGTGATCGCGGAAACGCTCTTTTTTAGCAAGCTGGCGGCTACTTAGCGGATTCTGCTTTCCTTCAAATGGGTTCTCACTCGACTTGAATTCAAAACGAATAGGCGTGCCCTTAATACCTAAAACTTGGATGAATTTATTTTCTAAGTATCGTTTGTATGAACCAGGTAGCGATTTTGTTTGGTTACCGTGAATTACAATCACAGGCGGGTTAGAACCACCTTGGTGAGCATAACGCAATTTAATACGGCGACCTTTGACCATTGGAGGCTGATGATCAGCGACTACATCCTCCAGTAATCGAGTCAATTTACTTGTTGACCACTTCGCCATTGCATATTCATATGCTTCATCGACAGAGTCGTACATATTACCGACATTACTGCCGTGTAATGCTGAGATAAAATGCATTTCCGCAAAATCGGCGAATTCTAATTTCCTTTCAATTTGCTCTTTTACCTTTGCCTTCTCTTCACCGGTCATGCCATCCCACTTGTTAAGCGCAATAACCATTGAGCGACCGCTATCGATGACAAAGCTAAGCATATGCATATCTTGCTCAGTCACACCTTCTCGAGCATCGATCACAAATACGACGACATGTGCATCATTTACTGCTTGCAATGTCTTAACGATAGAGAATTTTTCTGCCGCTTCTGTAATATTTTTACGACGACGAACACCAGCCGTATCAATTAAGGTGTAGTTCTTCTCATCTCTAATATATGGGATATAAACACTGTCTCGTGTTGTACCCGCTTTATCAAATACAACTACACGATCTTCACCCAGCATTCGATTAACCAAAGTAGATTTACCTACATTTGGGCGACCAACTACGGCAATTTTAATACTCTTATCAACTTCATCCATGGTTTCTTGTGTTTCTTCCTCTACTTCAGGAAGTTCTTCAAGAACCATCTCGATCAACTGGGTTACACCACGGCCATGGGAAGCTGCAATCGGGAATGGCTGACCAAAGCCTAACTCATAGAAATCAGCGACAACCACATCTGGGTTTAAACCATCAGTCTTATTAACAACAAGGTAGAATGGCTTATTACTGCGACGAAGGTAATTCGCAATCATCTCATCAGCAGGGTTAATACCAGCTCGACCATCTACGATAAATAGTACTACATCAGCTTCTTCAACTGCCTGAAGCGATTGTTTTGCCATTTCATAATCAATACCTTGTTCATCACCGGTAATTCCCCCGGTATCAACAACAATGTAATCCTGTTCTTCATTCGCCAAGCGACCTTCACCGTATTTTCTATCACGGGTCAAACCTGGCAAATCAGCAACCAAGGCATCTCGAGAACGAGTAAGACGATTAAACAAAGTAGATTTGCCGACATTTGGTCGACCAACTAGCGCAATTACCGGTAGCATTTTACTCACCCCTGCTTTAAGTGCAGGTAAAAACAAAAACGGCGGCTATCTGCTCAGCAAATAGCCGCCTGAAAATTTATAATCTAATTACTGCAAACTTAGGGCAGCTAATCGACCACCATTTGTTAGCACGTACAGAACATCATCTTTCACGATCATATCACCATAGACACCTGACGAGTCTAGCTTATGACGCGCAATAAAGCGGCCATCAATCTGTGATAGGAAGTGTATGTATCCTTGACGATCTGCCACTGCAATTTCGGAACCTAAAGAAACAGGTGCAGTGATGCTTCGATATTGAAGCTTGGTTTGACGCCATACACTAGCACTACTTCCTCTATCGAATGCCTGCACAGAATCATCCGCTTCACTTACGTAGATATTGCCAAAGCCCTCAGCCATTGAGCGGTAGCTTGACACATCTTGAGCCCAAACAACCTGAGCTCTAAATGGGTTAATAGCGACTAAACGCCCTTGATAACTTGTAACGTATAACATGCCATCAACTAGCAATGGACGACCATCAATATCAACCATACGCTCTAATTCAGAGCGACCTTGTGGTAGCGCGACACGGTTTTCCCAAATAGGGATACCCTTTTGGTTATCTAACGCAACCAGCTTACCACTTGCTAAACCAGCAAAAGTAACATCGCTAGCTACGATTGGCGTACTTGTACCACGCAGCGTTAGCCTTGGTACTTGGCTATCGTAAACCCAACGCTTCTCACCGGTACTTGCTTCAAACGCTACAATTTTACCGTTGATCAGCTGAATAACTGCTAGCTCTGCATTAAACTGAGTCGCAGATGTTGCTTCCGAACTAACTTTTCCACGCCAAAGCTCATTACCGTTATCCGCAGCAAGGACGATCACCTCGCCCTCTTCTGTAGTAACAGCAACTTTACCGAAGCCTGCACCTACGCCACCAACAATCGACTGCTCTAGTTCAACCGTCCAGCGTTTTTTGCCGGTTTCTAAATCAAAGGCGATTACAGAACCGTCTGCATCTGCTGCAAAAATAGCGTCATGATCGATAGCAGGTTTAAACTGATGGAACTTACCCTTCATACCAGAGCCAGCAGAAGTGGTCCAAAGTACCGATACTTTTTTCTCTGCGTCAAAAGACTCTAATGGCGTCGGTTGAACCTCTTCCCCGTCATCACCCCAGAATCCGCAACCGCTTACAACAGCTGCTAATAAACCGACAGCCATTACACGAACAAGGCTCTTCATTTAGCTATCCCCAGATGCCAAGTCATTAAGTTTCATTTCCAGAATAGGTCGAGAACCTTCTTGACCCGCCGCTGCAACTGCAACTTTGTATGCTGCACGAGCTTTATCTGCATCACCTTGTTGCAAATACAGATCACCTTTCAGCTCTTCAATTGCAACTTTGTAACCACCCACTGGCACATTACCAATAAGCGCCAGCGCTTTATCAACTTCACCTTGAGCAGCAAGAATGCGTGCTTTACGTAAGTTGGCCAAAATAAACATAGATTCCGTTGGCTGGTTCTTAAGCAACCAATCCAACTCTTCTAGTGCTTTTGGTAGCTCTTTATTATCTGCAGCTACACGGGCCATTATTAACGCTGCATAATTAGCATATGCCGTGCCTTCATAATCATCTTTTAGCTGCTGGCTCAAGTGAGTCGCGGTAGCTAGTTGAGCTTCATCTTGTTGAGGCCCAACTGCGCCTACAACGGCTTCTAGGAGGTTTTGATACAGAATAGATGCATTTTCAGCTTTGGCTGCCTGTTGATCCTGCCAGCCTTTCCATCCCAATACAGCAGCCAATGCCACAGCAACGCCCAAAATTAGGGATTTGCCGTTTTCATTCCACCAGTTTTTAAGTGCCTGGACCTGCTCTTCTTCGGTGCGTAACTCTGCCACCATTAACTCCTGTATCTAATAGACTTGTACGTTCGTATTTTACTAATCAGACTTATCGTAACCCGCTGATCTTATCGACAATTTGTTCTTCATTAAGATCAAATGAAGGCTCTTTGTCATACCAAATTGTGCCAGAAAGTTGCTGATTATCGTTTGCTTTAAGCAACAGAACAATAGGCGCACCCGTTTGCTGTGCTTTTTGGCTGATATTTTTTAAACCACCACAGTGAATACGGACCCTTAAACCCGGGAACTGATCACGTAGCTTATCCGCGAATAATACGATTCTTGATTGAATGCCTTTCTCTTCAGCTGCCACATAAAGATCAAAAGGCTGCTTCACACTTTCAGGTATCAGCTCTAAGGTTTCCAGCAATAGAATCAGACGTTCAACACCCATCGCGAAACCTACAGCGGGTGTTGGACGTCCACCCAGTTGCTTAACTAAGCCATCATAACGACCACCTGCGCATACTGTTCCTTGAGCACCTAATTTCTCAGTCACCCACTCAAAAACCGTTTTGCAGTAGTAATCTAGACCACGCACTAAACGAGGATTAATCTCATAGGCGATACCCGCCTCATCTAACATTGCGATTAATTCAGCAAAGTGGTTTTTCGATTCTTCATCAAGATAATCTGTAAGCACTGGTGCAGCATCAAGCAATGCTTGAGTATTCTGATCTTTACTGTCGAGAATACGAAGTGGATTAGAATCAAGACGACGCAAACTGTCTTCGTCCAACTGATCCTTTCTTTCTTCTAAATATTCAACAAGAGCAGCTTTATAATCCGCTCTTGCTTCGTTACTACCTAGCGAATTTAATTGCAGCGTTACCGAATCTAGAAGACCTAAACGTTTCCATAAACGAGCACTTAGCATGATCACTTCGGCATCAATATCAGATGACGCCATACCAAAGGTCTCTACGCCAATTTGATGAAATTGACGATAACGGCCTTTCTGCGGGCGCTCATAACGGAACATTGGTCCTTGATACCAGAAGCGCTGCATCTGATTGAACAACAAGCCATGCTCTTCTGCTGCGCGGACACAACTTGCAGTACCTTCAGGGCGCAAAGTTAAGCTTTCGCCATTGCGATCATCAAAGGTATACATCTCTTTTTCTACGATATCAGTCACTTCTCCGATAGAGCGTTTAAAAAGATTTGTTTGTTCCACCACAGGCATACGAATTTCACTATACCCGTATGCTGATAGAACATCTTTAACTGTCTTTTCTAGGTACTGCCATACTGGCGTTTGTTCAGGCAGGATGTCGTTCATCCCGCGAATGGCTTTAATCTTGGCCAAAACGAAAACCTTAATTCAAAATTATTCTGCTACCGGAAGGGTCAAGCGGACAATATTCTTACGTGTGTGAGGATCTAGATTAAGTGCTTTACCGTTATAGCTAACACTAGACACAGCATCTGCAGCCCCGATCAAAATATTCAACGGCGGTTTACCTGTCACATTAAGACTTTGCCCTTTACCTCTAAGGTTATTAAATAAAGTCTTACCATTGGCATCCTTAATAGACACCCAACACTCTGCGATAAAAGAGGCGCTAAAATTAACTTCACTTAGATCCGCCGAAGAAGGCACAGGAACAGGTTCTGACTCAGGCTCAGTCGCCGTTTCAGCTTCTTCTGTAGTTTGAGCTTCCTTCTGTTCAATCGCTGTTTGTAACTTCTTAATCTCCTCAGCAGTGAGATATTCAGGTTCAGCTTCAGACTGATCTGCTGTAGGCGCCTGCTCCTCTACCGAATCAGATGCAGGCTGATCATCTAACTTTGGTAACACTAACTGGGCAGTCCCACCTTCTATTGCTACGACTGCATCTTCGGTTGGAGTTCGTAAAGACTCTGTTTGCACTGAACTTTCTTCTGTAGGTGCTATATCTTGTATAGATCCACCATGCTGAGTCTGCCACCACCATAGAATTAAACCGATAAGCGCGATGACGATAAGCCATGTTGAGATTTTCATCACAGGATGATTCATCTCAACTTGCTGACGAACACGACTTACTGGGCGAATTTGACCTTTACCGCCCTCACCATGAATAGTTTCAAATTCAGAAACCAGTTGATCATCATCAATATGGAGTAGTTTCGCATAAGCGCGGATATAGCCTTTAGCAAAGACAAGGCTAGGCAAGCCCTCTAAGCTACAAGCTTCCAACTGACTAATATACTTTGCAGGTAAATTAAGATTTATCGCTACTTGTTCAATGCTTAAGGATAGATTTTCACGCGCCGTAGTTAAACGCGCACCCCACTCTTCTGCCAATACTTCGGGCAAACATTCTTGCTGTTCTGTGCTCAACGAGTGGACTCCTTATATTCCTGATACTCTTTTGATTCAGGAAATAAATTTTTCAATATCAAAGCGTATGTTGCAGCTCTGGATGCGTTGCGTTCTTCCCTTGCCAAACGTATACCAACCCAAAGGCTTTTAGCGTAATGCTCAACCCTTCGGCTTTCAACAAGCGCTAAGAATTTTTGAAACTGTTTATCTGCTTCTAGATAATTACCTTCAGCAAGTAATATTTCAGATAATTCAACCATAGACACTGGCCTATTAGCTGTAACCTGAAGTGCACGTTGAAAGGCATGCTTAGCCGCATCTTCTCGATTCAGGTTGCGATAACAACGACCTAAATTTTCAAATGCTTGAGAGCGGCGATTATAGAAAGGATCTTCTGTCGCTCGAGCTAAGGCTCTGCACGCTTCTTCGTAACGCCCCTTTGCAAACAGAAAGGCGCCAAAATTATTGTGCATCATCGCGGATGAAGGCTCAAGAGCAGCAGCCCTACGAAAATACTTTTCCGCTAAATCATCATCACCTTCAATTTGGAACGCCAATGCTATGCCATTATGTGCTTCAGCATAACCTGACTGTATTTCAATAGCTCTTTGAAATGATGTTTTCGCGTTTGAAGTGTCACCGGATTGAAGGTATTGAAATCCTAAGCGAGTATAAGCCTCATGTGCCTGATTTTTTTCGCTATTGTTTGAGGAGCCTTTAGTTGCACACCCTGCAACGACTAGCACCATGAATAAAGCGAGTACCAGTTTGATTCCTCTCACGCGCTATCCCTCTTATTGCGTATTTTGCGACACCTGCTGTTCTTCTTGGACAACAGGAATATATTTTTGACTGCGTCGGGTTTTATCTGCTACTTGCCCCACTAACTGACCGCAGGCTGCATCGATCTCATCACCACGTGTACGTCGAACTGTAGTTACAATTCCACCATGAACGATTACTTCTTTAAATGCCAGAATTCTTTCTTCTGATGGACGCTCATAGCCTGAATTCGGGAAAGGATTAAATGGAATTAGGTTGAGCTTAGACGGCATCTTGCGCAAAATTTTTAATAACTGCTTAGCGTGCTCAGGCTTATCATTCACACCATTAATCAGAGTATATTCGACGGTGATCACACGCTTATCATTTAAGTTTTCAAGGTAACGATTACATGCAGCTACCAACTCTTTGATTGGATAACGGCGGTTAATAGGTACCAGAATATCTCGTAGATCATCATTTGGCGCATGAAGGGATACAGCCAAAGACACATCCGTTACGTCTTTCAACTTATCAATAGCCGGAACAACACCAGCTGTTGATAACGTTACTCGACGCTTAGAAAGACAATAAGCATTATCTTCCATCATCAATGTCATCGCATCGACAACATTTTCAAAATTCATTAAGGGCTCGCCCATACCCATCATAACAACATTGGACACCACTCGCTGTGAGGTCGTGTTGTAATCGCCATAAGAGCGAATAGCAATCCGAAGCTGCCCGATAATTTCAGCCGCTGTTAGATTACTGTTAAAGCCTTGCTTACCTGTAGAACAGAAGCTGCAATCAAGAGAACACCCCACCTGAGAAGAAACACAGAGCGTCTTCCTTTCACCATCAGGGATTAATACAGCTTCGACACTTGAGCCACCTTCCGTACGAATAACCCACTTACGCGTCCCATCCTTAGAGGTTTTTTCCATAAGCACTTCAGGCTCACGAATCTCAGCAACCTCCGCCAATTTTTGACGTAGGGCTTTACTGATGTTTGTCATCTCTTCAAAGTCAGAAGCACCAAGCTGATGAATCCATTTCAGCACTTGTGTTGCTCGGAATTTCTTTTCCCCAATTTCCTCAAAGAAAGCTTCCATCTTTGTTGGAGATAAACCGAGTAAATTTACTTTTTTAGTGGATTCAGTCATGGATGACAGGTACTCATTATTTTGTAACAAAGGCAGGCTGCCTGTAAAAAGTCTAGATTACAGACAGCCCAAACGGTAATTACTTACCGAAGAAGTATGCGATTTCGCGCTCAGCAGAAGCTGGAGAGTCAGAACCGTGTACAGCGTTAGCGTCGATAGACTGTGCAAAATCACGACGGATAGTGCCTTCAGCTGCTTCTTGTGGGTTAGTTGCACCCATAAGTTCGCGGTTAAGAGCGATTGCATTTTCACCTTCTAGAACCTGAACAACTACAGGACCAGAAGTCATGAATTCAACTAGATCACCGAAGAATGGACGCTCTTTGTGCTCAGCGTAGAAACCTTCAGCTTCTTCTTTAGAAAGCTGTTTTAGTTGCATTTCAACGATTTTAAGGCCGTTAGACTCGAAACGAGAAACGATTTTACCGATTACATTTTTAGCAACTGCATCAGGCTTGATGATAGAGAACGTACGTTCTAGAGCCATTGTTTTAACTCCCAAAATTAAAAATAAAAGAAATATCTAAAAACCAGCACAGCGATACCTAAGCACAATCAAGAAAAAAATCATGCATAAACTTAGATAGCTGAGAATAGGCTTTTAGATAGCCCCTCGAAATCAGCGCGCAATTATACGCCACTCTTATGACAGAAGACAGTGGCTAATATTAGCCTCCATAACCAAACAAACCCGGCAAGCCGGGTTTGTTTTAAAGGACTAATGGAATTAATCCATTTCCTCTATCCAAGCCATCTGAATCCCTTCCAGAATTTTCTCGCCGCAACGATCTGGATCATCATCAAATTCTTCTAGATCCATAACTTTCTGGTACAGATCCGGGAAGCTAATTACCATTGGGTCCTGATCTGGATACTTTTCAGATAACTCAATAGCGATATCTAGAACATCTGTCCATCTAAGACTCACAACCAGCTCCTCAGTGTCGCTCTGACACTTGGTTAATTGTGTATTTTGGAATTTCAACAACCAAATCTTCTTCAGCAACTACGGCCTGACAGCTTAAACGTGACTCAGGCTCTAAACCCCAAGCCTTATCAAGCATATCATCTTCAAGCTCATCGGATTCTTCCATAGAATCAAAGCCTTCACGCACAACAACGTGACAGGTAGTACACGCGCATGATTTCTCACACGCATGCTCAATATGGATGCCATTCGCAAGCGCCGCATCGCAAACCGTTACGCCTGGTTCAGCATCAATCACTTTACCCTCTGGACATAACTCATCGTGTGGCAGAAAAATAATCTGCGGCATTACTCACTCTCCCCAAGTTCATCAACACTATGCCCCTGCAGCGCCTGTTGAATATTATAATCCATACGGCGTGCGGCATATTCATCAGATGCTTTTGATAAAGCAGAGATTCCCTGCTCAATCGCACTTACATCACTACCCTGGCGAATTTCTACCAGAGTTTCTATTTCATTTTGTAACTGAGATCGCTCATCTTCACTCAGTAACTTGTCACCATCCGCAGCTAGCGCATCTTTCAAAGATACGATCAATCGATCCGCTTCAACCTGCTGCTCTCTCAATGCACGCGCATCTTTGTCTTCCGCAGCATTTAGATAAGATGATTTAAGCATCTCGGCAATTTCACTGTCACCAAGACCATAAGAAGGTTTTACCTGAATACTACTTTCCACACCTGAGGTTAGCTCTTTCGCTTCAACACCAAGCAAACCATCAGCATCAACCTGGAATGTCACGCGAATCTTAGCAGCACCTGCCGCCATCGGAGGGATACCTCGCAAGACAAAACGCGCAAGCGAGCGACAATCTTGAACCAATTCACGCTCACCTTGGACAACATGAATCACCATAGCCGTTTGGCCATCTTGGTAGGTAGTGAATTCTTGCGCACGCGCGACTGGGATTGAAGTATTCCTGTGAATAACTTTTTCAGTTAGCCCACCCATCGTTTCAAGACCCAACGATAGCGGAATCACATCCAGCAGCAACATATCACTATCTGGCTTATTACCAGCTAGCACATCAGCTTGAATTGAAGCACCGATAGCTACAACACGATCCGGATCGATATTGATATGAGGCTCACGACCAAAGAATTTCTGAACCTGCTGACGCACTAGTGGTACACGAGTCGAACCACCCACCATAACAACTTCAAGCACTTCATCCGCTGCAACACCTGCATCTTTCAAAGCACGTCGACAAGCACGAGTTGTACGTTTTACTAATGGTTCTATTAGGGAATCAAAATCTTCGCGCGTAACAACCAACTCATGGCATTCAGAGCCTAACTCTAAAACAACGCTAATTTGGGGCTTATCTGTTAGAAGCTCTTTAGTTTCTTTAGCTTTCTCTGTCAGATACCGAGACGCATGACTGTCTATCTGCTCAAGCTGAAGCTGCTCGGCAAACCATTGCGCCAATGCCAAATCAAGGTCATCACCACCTAGAGCGCTATCGCCTCCAGTAGACAATACTTCAAAAACACCTTTATTGAGGCGCAAAATCGAGATATCAAAAGTACCACCGCCGAGGTCATAGACAGCAATAACACCCTCTTTACCTTCATCTAAACCATAAGCAACTGCAGCTGCAGTCGGCTCATTAAGTAAACGAAGTACTTTGATATTGGCAATTTTAGCTGCATCTTTTGTCGCTTGGCGCTGAGCATCATCAAAGTAAGCCGGAACTGTAATAACCGCACCAACCAACTCACCACCCAGTGCTTCTTCCGCACGCTCGACCAAACTACTTAGGATATCTGCCGAAACCTGAACAGGACTCTTGTTACCTGCAGCCGTGCGAATATAAGGCATGCCACCATCTTCAGCCTCAAAGTGATAAGGAGCCTCATCACCTAGCGCTTTAACATCAGCAACACCACGCCCCATAAGACGCTTGGCAGAAATAATTGTGTTGTAAGGATCTTCTGATGCGTGCGTTCTAGCCTCACGGCCTACTTGAGAGTTACCGCAAGGCAGATAACGCACAACTGAAGGCAATAAGTGTTCGCCGTCAAGATCTGGCAAGGTTACCGCCTCACCACTCTTAACCGATGCCACTAAGGAGTTGGTCGTACCTAAATCAATACCTACTGCCAACTTGTGCTGATGTGGAGCTTCACTCTGCCCCGGTTCTGCTATCTGTAATAGCGCCATATATTTGCGTCAGCCATCCAACCGATCTTCAAGACGCTCGATCTCGACTATCAGTTTTTCTAAAAATTGCATTTTGCGCACAATGACAGCAGCAGTATCTAACTGCTCTGACTGATAACACTGTGCAAACTGTTCCCGTAACTGTTCTAACGACTCAGTAACATCGTCCTGTAGAGACTCAAGCTCATCAAAGGGATCGTCTTGGTCAGGAATCTCTTCCAGCTGCTCGCGAAGTTCCATCTGCTGCATCAAAAACATGGGATCAATAGCAGTCGAGGACTCACTAATTGTATCAATACCCTGCAACGACAATAGATATTGAGCACGTAGCAATGGAGAGCGCAATGTAGCAACCGCTTCATTGAGATGCGCCATATACTGAACAGCTAAGCGTTGTTCGCGCTCAGATTTGTGAGCATAACGATCCGGGTGAAGTGTTTTTTGCAGTTCACGGGATAGATCAGACAATACTGCCTGATCTATATGAAATGATATCGGCAGGCCGATAAAATCAAAATAATTCTTATTGATATCCATCGTTCTGCCAAGAAGAATTAGACGTTAAAGCTTTCGCCGCAACCACATTCGCTAGAGACATTAGGATTGTTAAACTTAAACCCTTCGTTTAGTCCCTCTTTCACAAAATCCAGCTCAGTACCATCAAGATACAATAGACTTTTTGGATCTATCACAATCTTAACGTCTTGCGGGCCCTTGAAAATTTCATCTTCAGAATTTACTTCATCAACAAATTCAAGAACATAAGCCATACCGGAACAACCTGAAGTACGCACACCCAAGCGAATACCTTCGCCGTGACCGCGTTTCTCTAGGTAGCGCGCAACATGATCTGCTGCAGCATCAGTCATGGTAATTGCCATAAACGTCTAGCTCTCCCAACAAATAAGTGGATACTTATTTGTCTTGTTTTTCTTTGTAGTCTGCAACAGCAGCTTTAATTGCATCTTCGGCTAATACTGAACAGTGAATTTTCACTGGCGGTAGCGCTAACTCTTCAGCGATAGCAGTATTTTTAAGCTCAGCAGCCTCCTCAAGGGACATGCCTTTAACCCACTCTGTAACTAGCGAGCTAGATGCAATTGCAGAACCGCAACCGTAAGTTTTGAATTTAGCATCTTCGATAATACCTTCATCACTTACTTTAATCTGCAAACGCATAACATCACCACAAGCAGGCGCTCCAACCATACCTGTACCAACGTTACCATCTTTATCATTCATTTTGCCGACATTACGAGGGTTTTCGTAATGATCAATAACTTTCTCACTATAAGCCATGACGACCTCCAAATACTCTTAGTGCCAGATTAGTGATGTACCCACTCAACCTTGCTCAAATCGACACCGTCTTTAAACATATCCCACAGAGGTGAGAGCTCACGTAATTTGCTAACTGCATCTTGAATTTGAGCAGCAGCATAATCCACTTCTTCTTCAGTAGTGAAACGACCGAAAGAGAAACGAATAGAACTGTGTGCCAGTTCATCATTCAAACCTAACGCACGCAGAACATAAGAAGGCTCTAAACTAGCAGATGTACAAGCTGAACCAGAGGAAACCGCTAGATCTTTCAGCGACATCAATAAAGACTCACCTTCAACAAAAGCAAAACTAATATTCAGGTTACCTGGAATACGCTGCTCTTTAGAGCCATTTAGGTAAACCTCTTCCATTTCACCCATACCTGCTAAGAAACGATCACGCAGAGCAATAATGTGCGCTGTATCTTTTGCAAGATCTTCTTTACAAATACGAGCCGCTTCACCCATACCTACAATTTGGTGAGTTGGTAGAGTACCAGAACGCATACCACGCTCATGACCACCGCCATGAATTTGAGCTTCAAGGCGTACACGCGGCTTACGGCGAACAAATAACGCACCAATACCTTTCGGCCCGTACATCTTGTGCGCAGAGATTGATAGCAAATCAACCTTAGCTTTACCTAGATCGATCTCAATTTTGCCCGCACTCTGAGCAGCATCAACGTGGAAAATAATACCTTTAGAACGAGTAAGTTCACCAATTGCTTCTATATCAGTGATCGTACCCACTTCGTTGTTAACATGCATAAGCGAAATAACAATCGTGTCTTCACGAATCGCTTCAGCTACAGCTTGCGGCTCAATCAAACCATCAGAATTTGGCGTTAGGTAAGTGATCTCAAAACCTTCACGCTCTAGCTGACGGCACGTATCCAAAACGGCTTTATGCTCAATTTTAGACGTGATGATATGTTTGCCTTTCTTCTGATAGAAATGAGCAGCACCTTTAATAGCCAAATTGTTTGACTCGGTTGCACCTGAAGTCCAAACAATCTCACGCGGATCAGCATTAATAAGATCAGCGACCTGACGGCGAGCAGTCTCAACTGCTTCTTCCGCTTTCCAGCCAAAGAGATGTGAGCGTGAAGCTGGATTACCAAAGTTGCCATCCATTGTCAGGCACTCAGTCATCTTTTCAGCAACCCTAGGATCAACTGGGGTAGTTGCAGAATAATCCAGATAAATCGGTGTTTTCATTCATTCTCTCCAAGCGCGTTTAAACGATCGCTTTTTCACTGCAGTTTAGGTTTTCCGCGCCGATCAGAACCTGATCCATTTGGATTCGATCCTGACGCTCGGATGTAACCTGAACATCTTTTCTTACAACTAGGTCTGCCAACGTAATTCCGCTTAAAAATGCGTGAATTTGGTCACTTAAATCGCACCAAAGGTGGTGGGTTAGACATTTTTCGCCACCCTGACAATCACCTTGACGATTGCATCCAGTTGCATCTACTGATTCATTCACAGCATCAATAACTTGAGCAACATTGATGCCCGCTTGTTCACGATTTAGTTGATAACCACCACCTGGCCCACGAACACTACGAACAAGTTCGTTACGGCGCAGCTTAGCAAAAAGCTGCTCTAGGTATGACAATGAAATACCCTGCCTTTCAGAGATATCAGCCAAACTAATCGGCCCTTTACCTTCATGAAGAGCCAGATCCAGCATCGCTGTAACGGCATAACGCCCTTTAGTTGTTAATCGCATAATTTCCGCCTTCACGCGCAATAGCATTTGCGTGGCATTATGCAATACCCGACTAAAAAGGTCAACTAAATACCCTACTGTTATTGTAGGTCTTTATATTCTTTATCGCGCGAATTCTAACACGAAATATTCACAACCCAACGCATAGGGATCAATCTTTAGCATTAGAATTCTTTTGTGTTGCCGTCAAAATACCTCTTAATACGTTAACCTCCACTTTATCCGGCATAGCCCGTAGATAAAGCCTCCGCAGCCTTGGCATTAATTGACGAGGATTTTCAGGATCTAAGAAATCAATATCTATAAGTGTTTCTTCCAGGTGCTTGAACAAACGCTCAAGATCAGCACTATCAGCAAGCTCTATATCCCAGTCCGTACCCCATTGAGGTTTATGCTGCTCAATCTCTTGAGCGTAAATGGAAGCCATTCGCAACTCGTAGGTAATAACCTGCACCGCAGCCGCGAGGTTCAACGAACTAAAATCAGGATTGGAAGGTATATGTACGTGATATTGGCAGAGGTGTAGCTCTTCATTGGTCAAACCACGATCTTCACGACCAAATACAATCGCAATTTTCTTATCCACCGCAATTGGCTGAACAATAGCTGCCAACTCGCGAGGATCAACCACCGGCCAAGGGATATGACGACCTCTAGCACTGGTTCCAACAACGATCTGACAATCTGCAATCGCTTCTTCAAGCGTGTCATGAATAACAGCACTCTCAAGGAGATCAGTAGCCCCTGCCGCTCTTGAATCTGCATTCACATGAGGAAACTTTTTAGGCGCTACTAAATGCAACTCCCCCAAAGCCATATTTTTCATAGCCCTCGCCACACCGCCAATATTACCTGGATGAGTTGTATTAACGAGAACAATGCGAATATTTGCAGACATAGACCTTGCCACCACAATAAATGAAGGCGCGTATTCTAACAGAGCTGTAAACAATTGAGCCACTTATTCACAGCATCCCCTATCCTCAGGTATAATACTTTTTTAATTTTCCCGAATATTCTTCAGGTTCCTAACAAATGCAACCCATGGTTAATATTGCACTGCGCGCAGCACGCGTTGCAGGCGAGCAGATCGTCCGCGCCGTTGAGCGTCTGGATTTGGTTAAATCCGAACAATCTGATGTAGCTAAGCTTCTAAGCGACACATGCAAGAAGGCAGAGCTGAGCATTGTTCACACTATTCAAAAAGCTTATCCAAATCACAAAATCGTGGGTGAATACACAGGCGAACACGCACCTCTGAGCGATGGACCTGAATTCTGCTGGACGATCAACCCTATCGACAGCATTTCAAACTTCTCCAATGGTTTGCCAGTTTTTGCAATTAGCATGGCGGGCCAGCAGAATGGCCGCACTGAACACGCCCTTATCCTGAACCCAATTACAGGTGAAGAGTTCACTGCAAGCCGCGGCGACGGAGCTCAACTAAACGGCAAACGCCTACGTGTTAGTAATCACAAAACTGTCGAAGGATCTTTGATCGGCACAGGTTTCTTCAATCGCCCAAGCGATAAAGCACACTTAGAAGCCTACCTAAACATATTCCGCGATATGACGCTAACTGGCGGCACTATCTATAATGGCGGCTCCCCAGCGTTGAATCTTGCATACACAGCAGCTGGTCGCATTGATGGTTTCTACCAAATCGGCCTTAACCCTTGGGAAATGGAAGCTGGCCTATTATTAGTACAAGAAGCAGGCGGCCTTGTAGGTGACTTTATGGGTGGAAACGATTTCCGCCAGAGCGGCAGCTTAATTGCCGGCAACCCTAAGATGTTTAAAGCTATCCTAAAGGGCTTACAATCCTCCCTAACCGAAGATTTAAAATAAGCGAAAAAGCTATACTAAAAGCCATCCATGGGATGGCTTTTTTACGCACAAAAAAACCGGCATCAGCCGGTTTTTTTTTCGTCGGTATAACCTTTACGCTTCGTACGGGTTACGCAGCACGATAGTCTCGATACGGTCTGGACCAGTAGAGATAATATCCACAGGCGCTTCAACCAACTCTTCTAAACGCTTGATGTACGCTACCGCTTCAGCAGGTAGTTCATCCATAGACTTAGCACCAACAGTAGAACCAGCCCAACCAGACATAGTCTCGTATACAGGCGTTACTGCTTCGTAGTCTTCGCTACCGCTCAAAGAATCAACCACATTACCTGCAGAGTCTTTATAACCTACACAGATACGAATCTCTTCCATACCATCGAGTACGTCTAGCTTAGTTAGGCATAAGCCTGAGATAGAGTTGATCTGGATAGCATGCTTAACTGCAACAGCGTCAAACCAACCACAACGACGCGCACGACCTGTAGTAGAACCGAACTCATGACCACGCTCAGCCAAACCTTCGCCCACTTCACAATGAAGTTCTGTTGGAAAAGGACCACCACCCACACGTGTTGTATACGCTTTAGTGATACCCAGAATGTAATCTAGGTACAGAGGACCAAAACCACTACCCGTAGATGTACCACCAGCAGTTGTATTTGAAGAAGTTACGTAAGGATAAGTACCGTGGTCGATATCTAGCAATGAACCCTGAGCACCTTCAAACATGATGTTCTTGCCCTGCTTGCGCAGGTCATGAAGCATTGAAGTTACATCAGCAACCATTGGCGCAAGCTCTTCACCCATAGCCAATGCTTCGTCTAGAACTGTTTGGTAATCAACAGCGTCAACCTTGTAATACTCAACCAACTGGAAGTTATAGTATTCGATAACTTCTTTAAGTTTTTCAGCAAAGCGCTCTTTATCTAGAAGATCAGCCAAACGAAGACCGCGGCGAGCCACTTTATCTTCATACGCAGGACCGATACCACGACCTGTAGTACCAATCTTAGCTTTACCACGCGCAACTTCGCGCGCTTGGTCCATAGCAATATGGTATGGCAAGATAAGTGGGCAAGAAGGACTCAAACGCAAACGTTCGCGTACTGGCACATCCGCCTCTTCCAAACCTTTAATCTCTTTCAGCAATGCTTCTGGAGAAAGCACTACACCGTTACCAATCATGCACACGACATTGTCGCGCAAAATACCTGAAGGAATCAGGTGCAAAACTGTTTTTTCGCCATCAATAACCAGCGTGTGACCCGCATTGTGACCGCCCTGAAAGCGCGCCACTGCAGAAGCCTGATCCGTAAGCAGATCTACGATCTTGCCTTTACCTTCATCACCCCACTGGGTACCCAGAACAACTACGTTTTTGCCCATTGTTGCCTACTTGAGATTACTTAAGAATAAAATTTTTTACTGATCACAGGCCGCTAACGACCCATTCTCCATCACGTTGTACTAACTCAGCAGTACACTCTTTTGCCGGTTCAGCGCCCGGTAACGCATAGATAACTTTTACACCCTCAGAACGCAGCTGACTTACTTTAGCCAATAGTTCTGCACTCTCTTCCGCTGGCGCTAGAACGATCTGTTTTTCATCAAGAACAACAGAAGAAAGCTCAACCAACGTTTTAAGATCAGCACTAAAGCCCGTAGCTGGACGCGCTCGACCGAAATCTCGACCGATCTCATCGTAACGGCCACCTTTTGCAATAGCTTGACCAAATTCAGGTGTATAAGCAGCAAATACCACGCCTGTGTGGTAGTTGTATCCACGCAATTCACTCAGATCAAAATACTGATCCAACTGCGGGAAACGCAAAGCAATACGCTCTGCTAACTGCTGTAAATAATCGATAGCTTCAAGCACTTGCGCTGGCGCAGTCGCGAACAGCTCACGCGCTCGAGCTAAAACATCGCTACCACCGTTCAGTGATGGCAACGCTGCCAAGAAAGATTTACTTGTATCGTCTAGATCTAGCTGTTCTACGAACAATTGGAGCTCTGGTAGCGCCTTACGCTGCAGAATATCCAAATACTGCTCTTTGTCGTCAGCAGACAACTGGATCATTTCCATCAAACCAGAAAACACGCCAACATGACCTAGATCAATACTAAGATCACGATCAACTCCCGCTGCATGCATGGTTTCAACCATCAGGGAGATCACCTCTACATCACTCTCAATACCAGAGTGACCATAGAGCTCAGCACCCAACTGCAGTGGGTTACGAGAAGCTAGTGGCTGAGTTGGCAACGCATGCACAACTGAACCACAGTAACATAGACGGGTAGCACCAGATTCACGTAGACGATGCGCGTCAATACGTGCAACCTGAGGCGTAATATCAGCGCGGAAGCCTAAGGTATGACCACTAATTTGATCAGTTACTTTTACGGTATTCAGATCAAGATCATGACCTACACCTGTAAGCAAAGATTCTAAATGCTCCATTACGGGAGGCATAACCTGCTCATAGCCCCAATGCTCATACAGATCCAATAAACGTCTGCGCAAAACCTCAACGCGACGAGCCTGCGGTGGAAGTAATTCTTGTACACCTTCCGGTAGCAGCCAACGATCTGCCAATGCCATGTGGTACTCCGTATCTTATAAAACAACACGCCGATCAGTAGTGACTCGGCTTTAATTCACTATATAAAGCGCAACCAGACCCAACAGCATACTCACTAAGCCTATAAGGCGTAGTGACCGATCACTGATCATCGAAAGCTGTTGCACCAAATTACGCCAGCGCTGTGGATAAAGAAAAGGAATGACCCCTTCTAAAATCAGCATCAAGCAAAAACCAACAGCGAGTGAATGCAGTAGTTCGGATGACATGCTTACTTCAGCCTATACAATCCAATTGCCACAAAAAAACCGGGCTTTAACCCGGTTTTTCTATTCTACCACGTAATCAGAGGAATGCCTTCCCCTGATCCGTTTTTTTGTACATTTTTACGCCAGCCGTTGTTACTCGGCTTTTGGTGCTCCCAAATATTTAAAGAAGTCACTATCTGGCTTAAGCACTAGAACGTCACCACTCTGACCGAAAGACTCACGATATGCCTGTAAGCTTCGGTAGAAAGAGTAAAATTCTGGGTTTGCAGAGTATGCTTCAGCGTAGTTTTTAGCTGCTACGGCATCACCTTCACCACGAATCTCTTCTGATTCACGGTAAGCTTCCGCTTCAATAACCGTCTTCTGACGATCTGCATCCGCTCGGATACCTTCTGCTAGCTCTTTACCACGAGAACGAAGCTCACGTGCTTCACGCTCACGCTCGGTACGCATACGATCATATACAGATTCAGATACTTCCTGAGGAAGATCGATTCGTTTTACACGCACATCAACAACTTCAACACCCAGCTTATCGATAACTACCGGGCTGATCTCGCTGATTAGCTTACGCATAAGCTCTTCACGCTCACCAGATACCACTTCAGTTACCGTACGCGCACCAAACTGGTTACGCAGCGCAGCATCAACTCGCTGTGACAGAAGGTTTGCGGCGTTAAACTCATCACCCGAAGTCGCTGTGTAGTATTTCTGCACATCTTTAACACGCCATTTCACGAAAGAATCTACGATAAGACGCTTTTTCTCAAGTGTAAGGTAAGCCTGAGGGCGCGCATCCAATGTCAAAATACGCGAATCGAACTTACGCACTTTGTTTACAATTGGAATTTTAAAGTGCAGACCTGGGCCTACATCGGCATCAGACACCTCACCAAACTTAAGCAATACTGCACGCTCAGTTTCTTTTACGATGTAAAGAGAGCTCTGACCAACCAGCACTAATACAGCAAAAATAATTATGAAAAATAGTGATTTAGACTGCATTATCGACCCTCCCGACGACTACCTTGACGCTGACGTAGCTGATCAACCACTTGATCAGTCACTTCACGCAGGCTCTGACTATCTAGTCGCACTGAGCGATTACTATCACCTGTTACTGGACGATTTTGCATAATCTTATCCAGCGGTAGGTACATCATGTTATTTCCACCTTCCACATCAACTAGCACTTTAGGGTTCTGAGAAAGTACTTCCTGCATAGTGTCTAGGTATAAACGCTCACGCGTTACTTCAGGTGCTTTTTCATACTCTGCCAACAAAGCAGTGAAACGTTTTGTATCACCCTCAGATCGAGCCACAACTTGCTCTTTGTATGCACTTGCTTCTTCAAGCATACGCTGCGCTAGACCACGTGCTTCAGGGATAATACCGTTTGCGTAAGATTCCGCTTCGTTTTTAACTCGAACTTCGTCTTCTCGTGCCTTGATTACATCATCGAATGCATCCTGCACTTGGTTAGGTGCTTTTGCATCTTTAATGTTTACCTTAGATATCTGAAGACCTGTGCCGTATTCAGCCATGTAGTTCTGAATACGATCCTGTACGTCAAGCGATAAGCTTTCACGACCTTGCGTCAAGATAGAGTGCATATCAGTAGAACCAACAACATGACGAAGAGCCGATTCTGCTGCATGTGACAGACTGGATTCAGGGTCACGCACAGTCAGTACAAAACCTTTGGCATCAGAGATCAGATACTGAACCGTCATTTCGATATCGACGATATTCTCATCTTTCGTCAGCATTAGAGCACGATGATCACGAGTACGTAGACGAGTTGTATTAACAATCTCAACCACATCGATCATAGGTGGATTCCACTGCAGACCGGGACCTACAGTTTCGCTGAACTTACCAAGTCGTAGCACTACACCACGCTCTTGTTGGTCAACGGTATAAAAGCCCATACCAGCCCAACCTAGAGCAGCAATCAAAAGCACGATAAAGAAGAAGCCAGAACCAGAGGAGGAGGAAGACCCACCACCATCACCGCCATAGCCGCTGGATTTTTGACCACCACCGAAGATGCCGTTCAATTTATCCTGCAATTTACGTAGCGCTTCATCTAGATCAGGAGGCCCCTGATCACCACCACCTTTATTACCCCCGCGGTTATTGTTATTACCGCCACCCCAAGGGTCCTTATTATCACCGTTACCACCAGGCTCATTCCAAGCCATACGTCACTCCGTATAAAAACAACATGTTAGGTAGATTAAAACATATATCAGCGAAAAATATTATTCGCCAGATATTACCCCTCAATTAACTAAAATCGAGGTTTTGAAACTTTTTACTCGACAGGCTGAATCCTTACCAAGGATTAACTTCGACTGGAAAACAACGATCACGTTCCATTCCCAATCGGCTCAACAGCTGCAGCATGTCTTTTTTCTGTATACGCACTTCCAAAATAATAGATCCTTTTTCATCTACTTGTTCAGAAAGTACGGCACCGCTCTCATACAATTTAGCTCTAAACTGACCTTCTTGCGGTTCCAGACACACGTTATCATGAAATACATCATCTGCAAGCAGCTCATTAACCGCTTGAAACAGCAGATCATGCCCTTCGCCCGTGACTGCGGATAACCATACACGACTTGGCTTACCCTCTTCATCACGATCGATACGAGGCTTGCGCCCTTCGATCAGATCAATCTTGTTATAAACCTCTAAAACTGGCACTTCATCCGCACCAATTTCAGCCAGTACGTTTTCTACTTCAGCGACATGATCATGACGGTCATCATCATGAGCATCGATCACATGAAGCAACAAAGTCGCCTCTATGGTTTCTTGCAAGGTCGCGCGAAATGCTTCCACCAGCTTATGTGGAAGATGACGAATAAAGCCTACAGTATCTGCCAGAATAGCCTGACCAATATCTTCGACTTCAATCCGACGCAAAGTTGGGTCTAGTGTTGCGAACAACTGGTCTGCTGCATAAACCTCAGAAGTCGTCAGCGAGTTGAACAGCGTAGATTTACCTGCGTTGGTATAACCCACCAGCGATAAAGTAGGTACTTCAGCGCGTTTACGCGAACGCCTACCTTGCTCTCGCTGCTTGCGAACCTTTTCTAAGCGCTTGTAGATAGATTTCATCCGAGCACGAAGTAAACGCCTGTCGGTTTCTAGCTGAGTTTCACCCGGACCACGCAGACCGATACCACCTTTCTGGCGTTCAAGGTGGGTCCAACCACGCACAAGACGGGTCGACATATGATCAAGCTGGGCTAGTTCAACCTGAAGCTTACCTTCATGGGTTCGTGCACGCTGAGCGAAGATATCCAAAATAAGGCCTGTACGATCAAGCACCCTACTTTGTATCTCACGTTCGATATTACGCTCTTGAGCGGGACTTAAAGCATGGTTAAAGATCACTAATTGCGCATTATGCAGATTAACCAGCTCGCGCAATTCATCTAGCTTTCCCTGACCAATAAAAAACTTCGGATTAGGATGAGAAAGAGACCCAGTCAGAAATTCGACTGGGTCTGCACCTGCAGATAGGGCTAGTTCTTCGAGCTCTTTAGGACTTTCTTGGTCGGCCTCAGCGGCCAGATTCATATGAATCAAAATGGCACGTTCGCCACTTTTAGGACGTTCAAAGAACAATGATTATTAGTCCTCTGCTTTTGCTTCGTCTGCTGCAGGCAGTTTAACTGGGCGTGCAGGAACTACAGTTGAGATGGCATGTTTATAAACCATCTGACTAACAGTATTTTTAAGCAGGATAACAAACTGATCGAAAGACTCGATCTGGCCCTGAAGCTTAATACCATTAACTAAGAAAATAGACACTGGAATACGCTCTTTACGTAGCGCATTCAAATAAGGGTCTTGTAATGATTGCCCTTTTGACATTTGCAAACTCCTTCCCGAGGAAAATTTTATAATTTTTTCGTTATAGTATGGCTGACGGCTCTTTAATTTACTGCTTTTGCCGCTTAAACGCCTTATTTTACAGCTTTTTACTGTCTAGCCTGACATTATATAATGCTACCTTCAATGAATTTCAAGGCATTCTGCAAGAGATTTGTGTCGTGAGTGTCAATCCAATTAAGGTTTTCCCAACTTCTTAGCCACGTAACCTGCCTTTTTGCGAGCTGCCTCGTAGCTACAACACCTTTAAATTTCATCGTGTCATAATCCCAAGTTCCGGCAAAATATTCCCATACTTGGCGATACCCAACACAGCGCACAGATGGCATCTGCAGGTCTAAGTCACCTCGATCCCAAAGCGTCCTTACCTCATCGACAAAACCTTGCTCGAGCATGATATCAAAACGACGAGCAATGCGATCATGCAGTTCAGAACGCTCTTGCGGCATCACTGCCAGAGAGACAATCGGAAAATCGGGCTTTTGCTTTTCCTGCTCGGCCCACAGATCCGTCATAGAACGGCCAGTAATTTCATATACCTCTAGGGCACGTTGAAGTCTCTGAGCATCATTAGGGTTAAGTCGCTTAGCCGATTCAGGATCAACTTCAGCCAATCGAGCATGCATAGCAGCCCAACCTTCAGCTTCAGCCTCCTGTAGCAGTCTTTCACGAACCGCTGCATCGGCCTCTGGTAGATTCGCTAAGCCATTTTTCAACGCATGGAAATACAGCATAGTTCCACCCGTCAAAATTGGCACTTTACCCGCTAACCGAATTTCCTCAATCTGCTTAAGCGCATCCATACGAAATTCTGCAGCCGAATAGGCTTCGGAAGGGTCACAAATATCAATCAGGCGATGCGGATATCTAGCCAGCGTTTCGTGATCAGGCTTAGCTGTGCCTATATCCATGCCTTTGTAGATCATCGCTGAATCAACACTAACGATCTCGCAAGGCATATGATCGTAAAGCTTCATTGCTAGATCGGTTTTACCAGACGCAGTAGGCCCCATTAAAAAAACGACGGGTAGATTACTCACTAAATTGCTCCTACTGGCCACGCATAAATAATTTATCAAGATCAGCCATGGTCATCTGACTCCAAGTTGGTCGACCATGGTTACATTGACCACTGCGCTCGGTTTGCTCCATATCCCTTAACAAGGCATTCATCTCTGGCAAAGTTAATTGGCGATTTGCTCTAACCGCCCCATGACACGCCATGGTTCCCAAAAGCTCATTGATATGTTGTTCAATACGCTTACTTTCGCCATATACCAACATATCGGAAAGCACATCACGGATCAGTTGCTCAATATTACCTTTAGCCAAAGAAACCGGCACTTGGCGAACAACTATCGTTTCTTCCCCCATGCGCGCCAACTCAAAACCTAAGCGCTTAAACGTATTTGCCTGCTCATCGGCGCAATCCGCTTCCCGCTGACTTACCGCAAGGCTCATAGGCACTAGGAGCGGTTGAGAACGCACAACATCCTGTTCAAAAGACTGCTTCATGCGCTCATAGACGATACGTTCATGGGCCGCATGCATATCTACTACAATCAAGCCTTGGTCATTTTGAGCAAGAATGTACACCCCATGTAACTGAGCGATCGCGTACCCCATTGGCGGGCATTTCTCATGCTCTACCTCAGATTCAGCAGACACACCAGAATCGACTGTTGTTGCAGGTTGAGGGTGAAGCGCTGCATAGCCACTGATCTGCTCTTGAATCTGAGGACCAGAGGGCGTTGAAGTTGGCTGATAAGCAGGTGCAGAGTAACCATTGCCACCTGAACTATTAACTCCAGATCTAAACGCCATGCGATTTTGTTCGAAATTCTGTTGTACTGGCTGTTGTTGAGTCTGTAACTCAGCAACTGCAGGCGCAGAGCCTTCCGGTATTTGATCTTGCGGGCGCATATCCGCAATCAGACGGTGCAAAGTCCGGAATAAGAAATCATGAACTAAACGACTCTCGCGGAAGCGTACCTCATGCTTAGTCGGATGCACGTTAACATCAACCAATGCTGGATCAAGCTCAAGATACAGCACATAAGCTGGATGGCGACCGTGGTAAAGGACATCTGCATAAGCCTGTCTTACAGCGTGCGTAACCACTTTATCTCGAATCATTCGACCATTTACAAAGAAGTACTGCAGATCAGCCTGACTACGAGAGAAAGTAGGCAATCCAACCCAACCCCATAAACGTAGACCCGATGCTTCGGCAACTACATCTGCTTGTAAAGCGTTATCAATAAACGCTGAACCACAGATACTGGCAACACGACGTTCCTGTTCTAATTCACTATCCGCCTGTCGAAGCTGATGGATAACCTTGCCGTTATGGCGCAACTGAAAGGCAACATCAAAGCGGCTTAATGCAAGACGCTTTACCACCTCATCAAGATGGCGAAATTCAGTTTTTTCCGTTTTTAGAAATTTCCGACGCGCTGGGGTATTAAAAAACAGATCTTTTACTTCAACCGTTGTGCCTTGTGGGTGAGCAGCCGGCTCAAGTTGAGCCTCCATATCCCGTCCTTCCGTTTGCACCTGCCAAGCGTTATCTTGCCCAGCCTGTCTCGAGGTCAAGGTCAAACGTGATACCGAACTTATACTGGCTAGCGCCTCGCCACGGAAGCCAAGACTACCAACGGCCTCTAAGTCTTCTAGCACTTTGATTTTTGAAGTGGCATGTCGACTAAGCGCAAGGGAAAGGTCATCTTTCTCAATACCAAAACCGTTATCACGGATACGCATTAGCTTAACGCCGCCCTGCTCAACATCGACGTCGATTTTATCTGCTCCGGCGTCCAAACTATTTTCAAGAATCTCTTTGATAACAGAAGCTGGGCGCTCAACTACTTCACCCGCCGCAATTTGGTTGGCCAAACGCGGTGATAAAAGCTGTATACGTGACATTAATCTACCTTTGGATTTAGCTGAGGCTAGCTGGTTGGAATACGTAAGACCTGACCGATTTTAATTCGATCATTTTTCAAGTTGTTCTCTTTGCGCAATGAAGATAGAGATACACCGTTGCGAGAAGCAATCACCGATAGCGTATCACCACGAACCACTTTGTATGTACGATTATCTTTTTCTCTACGCTGCGCGATGTACGTTAGCGCAGGCGGCTTACGCTCAAAGTGTTGAGTAATCCCTTTAAAGACAGCACCTGCCATCTTCTTCTGATAGCTTTTGGTCTTTAACTTAGCAGCTTCACCAGGATTCGAGATAAAGCCTGTTTCAACCAGAATCGATGGGATATCAGGCGATTTCAAGACAACAAACCCCGCCTGCTCTACATGGGGTTTATGCATTTTGGCGAAGCGTTTTATATTGCCATGAATCTGTTTAGCGATAGAACGACTGTCCTCACGACTAGCGGTCATCGACATATCCAACAATACGCTCGCCAACACATTATCTTTATCATCTAAGCTAACGCTACCTACACCACCAATGAGGTCGGTACTATTTTCTTTACGCGCCAACCAACGACCCATTTCACTACTTGCCCCACGGGACGATAGAACCCAGACTGATGCGCCTCGGGCACGTGCATCTTTGAAGGCATCCGCATGTATAGAGACAAAAAGATCGGCATTATGCTTACGGGCAGCTTTCGTTCGACCGCGTAAACTTACATAGTAATCACTCGTACGTGTTAGCTTGCCTTTGTAACCAGGAGTAGCGTCTAAACGTCGTTTTAGTTCTTTAGCGATCGCAAGCACAACATCTTTCTCTCGAACTCCACCAGGCCCAATGGCCCCTGGGTCATCACCACCATGACCTGCGTCGATAGCGATCACAATATCACGCCCAGCAACCGCTTTAGGTTTGGCCGTTTTCTTAACTGTTTTGAGCGAAGACTTTTCGTAAAGGTCTAATACGAGCCGGTGACCGTATTTTTGATTGGGCTTTAATTCAAAGCTCTTGGGACGCACTGCCCTTTTAAGATCCAAGACTAGCCGGAGGGTTTGACCGTTTTTACCAGAACGAATCTTTTTAACCGGGCTTTTATCTAAACCAAGCTTATCCAGCCCAGCTTTTAACGACGCCTTTTCAATATCAAGCACAATTCGGTCAGGCTTATCGAGCGTAAATACTTTGTGAGATGCAGGACCGCTCATATCAAATACGAGACGAGCATGATCCGGCGCTAACCAGATACGCACATTTTTAACATCCGCAGCATGAGTAATCGCGCTACAGATAAAAATCAAACAACCTAATAATCCAGCAAAAACATGCCGGAAACCGCTCATTCGCATAGTGCTTAAGCTTAACCCCTTCTTACTTCTATTCAGTCGCTTGCAATAACTTATCGGCCATCTGCTGGCCTAATTCAGACTGTGGTGTCCAAGTTAATTGTCGCCCGCGACCATCAAGCTCAATCTGCAACAACAAATCAGCCTCTGGCAGAATACCTTGCCCTCTTTCTGGCCATTCAACTAAACATAATGCCTTATCTTCAAAATAATCACGAATACCAAGAAATTCCAATTCCTCAGGGTCCGACAACCGATACAAATCAAAGTGATAAATCTGCTGTTCACCTACTTCATAAGGCTCCACCAGCGTATAGGTAGGACTCTTAACCGAACCTTGATGACCACAACCACGAAGAATACCGCGACTTAGGGTTGTTTTACCCATACCTAAGTCACCTAAAAGGAAAATAACACCTCTACCCGCTGCTGCATTCGCAATTTTATGGCCGAATGCGATCATCGCCTGTTCATCGGATAGTTTTACTTGATACTGATTACTCATACTTACTATTTATTACTCTTGGAATTGCATCAAACAGATCTGATGCGATTAAACCTATTTCACCTTGTTGCTTCACAACGAAGTCAGCGGCTTTAGCATGAACAAACACCGCCAAACGAGCGGCATTCTCAGGTGATAAGCCTTGAGCTAGGAGCGCGCCACAAATACCCGACAAAACATCTCCCATCCCAGCAACCGCCATACCCGGATTACCGGCGTCACAAAGATAAACTACTTCACCAGCACTGACCAACGAACCCGCACCTTTTAAAACAGCGCAACCACCACAAATTTGCTGCAAACGCTCAACCGATGCGAAACGATCAGTTTCTAACTCAGTTACAGACTTATCCATGATTCTGGATGCTTCTCCCGGATGAGGGGTACAGATCCAATTTTTCCGATTCAGAGAGGCAAACAAAGACTTTTCAACAATTAAATTCAGCGCATCAGCATCCAAAACCAACGGTTTCTCGGTTGCAAGCGCAGCACGCAACATCTGATCGGACCACGCATTTTGCCCAAGACCCGGCCCTATGACAATCACATCCGCACGATCCAATAAGGGTAATAAGTGCCCCGTTGAATCAACAGGGTGCACCATAACTTCAGGACAGCGTGTTAATGAAGCCGTAACATGCTCTGAACGGGTCGCCAAAGAGACTAAACCAGATCCACTTCGCATCGCCGCCTGAGAAGCTAAAAGGGCCGCTCCCCCCATACCGGAATTACCGCCAATTACTAGCAGATGACCAAACTTACCTTTATGAGAATTGCGTTCCCTTGCTGGCAGCAACTCTTCTAAATCACTCTCCGTAGTTCGAAAAACATCTACTGTAACCAGGTCATAAACTTCATCGGGCACTTTTAAGTCATCAAATAGAATCTGACCACGATAATTCACACCTTCCGAAGTAAACAAACCACGTTTAAGACCAATAAAGCTTAATGTGATATCTGCTCGTACAGCCACACCTAAAACAGCACCGGTATCAGCGCAAATACCTGAGGGAATATCAACTGCGAATATTGGTTTATGACTGCGATTAATCTGCCTGATCACCCCTGCAAAGGGCTCCCTGACTTCACCCGTCAGCCCCGTACCCAACAGCGCATCTACAATAAGATCGCCCCATAGCTCGGAACCTGCAGATGCCACATCTATGTTTCCAATTATCGGCTGCAACTGTTCCCAAGCCTGTAGTGCTTCACCACGAAGCTGCGAGGAGAAATCGGCTTTGCCTACGCAGACTAACTGCACCCGCAAGCCTTTATTGATAGCGAGAGCCGCTACCACAAAGCCATCGCCACCATTGTTACCTGCGCCACAAACAATGCTTAACGACTCTACATGCGGAAAACGATCAAGTATTTCAGCAAACACCGCATGACCTGCTCGCTGCATTAATCGAATACCCGGAATACCAAACTGAGTAATTGCGGTATTATCCAACACTCGAGTTTGTTCGGCAGTGTATAATGGTGCAGGTAAGACAGCTCTGTTGATGGACATCTGCTCTGCGAACTCCTTTGAATTTCTGCCATTATAGAGGAACCTGTGCCTATTAAGGCAAGCAGACACCATGACAGATATGCCAACTGAATCCCTGAAAGCGTTAGCCCAAAAGATCAAAATGTGGGCAAAGGAACTTGGCTTTCAGCAATGTGGAATTACCGACTGCGATTTAAGCCAAGAACAAGCGCATTACGAACAATGGCTTAGCAACGGCTTCCATGGAGAGATGGCGTATCTAGAGAACCATTTAGATAAACGTTTCTCTGCTAATAGTTTAGTACCCGAAGCGCAACGTATCATCTGCGTTCGCATGGATTATCTGCCACCCGACACCAAGATCACAAAGATCCTCGACGATAACGATAAAGCCTATGTATCGCGCTACACCTTAGGTCGAGATTATCACAAACTGATTAGGAAACGTTTGACCCAGCTCGGCAAAAGAATTGAGCAGGAGATTGGCGAATCGGTCTACCGAGCGTTCGTGGATAGCGCTCCTATTTTGGAAAGACCATTAGCGGAAAAAGCCGGTATTGGTTGGCGAGGCAAACATACCCTAATTCTCAACCGTGAAGCTGGCTCCCTATTCTTTCTTGGCGAGCTCTTAATCAACCTACCATTACCAATAGACGAGCCCGTTACAGAAGATCATTGTGGTAAATGCAGAGCTTGCTTGGATGTGTGTCCAACCAAGGCCTTTCCGCAACCGCATGTTTTGGACGCACGCCGTTGCATCTCCTATCTCACCATTGAGCTGAGTGATTCAATTCCTGAAGAGTTACGTCCTCTGATGGGCAACAGGATCTTTGGTTGCGATGATTGTCAGTTAATTTGTCCTTGGAATCGTTTCTCAGATTTCACTCAAGAAAGTGACTTTCATCCACGACAAAAATTAGATGATATCGAGTTAGTAACTCTGTTTACTTGGTCCGAAGAAGAGTTTTTAAAAAAAACCGAAGGCTCGGCAATCAGAAGAACAGGGCATATTGGCTGGCTGAGAAACATTGCTGTGGCATTGGGAAACAGCAACGGTAGCAATGCAGTAATTGAAGCTTTAGAAAGTAGACGTACCCACGAATCTGATATCGTTCGCGAGCACGTTGAGTGGGCCCTAAAGCAACTAGAAAGTAGAACTGCTGCGCAGACTCTTCCTATTCAGACCCACCCTCGCCGTAAAAAAATTCGGTTTTAATCCAGCTTAATAAAGTGCTCGCGGTAGTACTTAAGCTCTTCAATTGAGTCTTTGATATCGTCTAGCGCCAGATGGGATCCTTTTTTCACAACGCCTTTAGCGACTTCTGGCTTCCAACGTTTCGCCAGCTCTTTTAAAGAGCTCACATCAAGATTTCGGTAATGGAAGAATGCCTCTAGCTCAGGCATATATTTATTCAGGAAACGTCGATCCTGACCAATGCTATTTCCGCACATTGGCGAAGCCCCTGCTTCCAGATACTGCTTTAAAAATTCAATTGTCTGCGCTTCCGCCTGTGCTTCAGTTACCTGACTATCTTTAACGCGCTGGGTAAGGCCTGACTTCCCATGCTGATTGGTACACCACTCATCCATACCGTCCAAGATTTCATCAGTTTGATGAATTGCTAGCGTTGGGCCTTCCGCTAAGATGTTCAGATCAGAATCAGTGACGATGGTTGCGATCTCGATAATGACATCCGTTTTGGGCTCCAAACCAGTCATCTCTAGATCAATCCAGATCAGATTTTCCTTACTTACCACCTTATTACCTCCAAAAATGACGTTTTCACCTACCTATGTCACTGAATAGCGGACTTAATTCGCAGGTTCTTTGACTTTCCCTTAGAATACCCTACCTTCTAACATCTTGCTTCGATATTAACGGAGACTATTAGCACTCGCGCTTTAAAGCGCTGCTGACTCATTATGGCAAAACGTAAATTAACTCGCCGTCAAAGCTGGCGCATCCAGAAGATCCAAGACGAACGCGCCGCTCGCGCGTCGAAAAAAGATGCCGCGATTGAACAGCAATTGGATAGCAGCGACCTCGGCCCAGAGCAACACGGTTTAATTATCTCTCATTTTGGGCGCACGGTTGATGTAGAAGCGACCGAAGGTGATAACCAAGGTGAGATTATTCGTTGTCATATGCGTACTAATTTAGGTCAGTTGGTCACCGGCGATAGGGTTATCTGGCGTGAAGGCAAAGATACCGGCGTAGTCGTAGCAAAGCTCGAGCGTAAAAGTGAACTATTGCGCCCCAACCCTTACGGCGATATGAAGCCTGTAGCCGCAAATATCGATTTTATTGTTATCACCGTTGCGGTTGAACCTACACCTTATGCCAATCTTATTGATCGCTACCTAGTGGCAGCAGAATTAAGCGGTATAGAACCAGTAATTTTATTAAACAAAACCGACCTATTAAATGATGGCAATCGTGAAGAGATTGACGCGATGCTACAACGTTATAGAGATATAGGTTATACCGTTCTGCTTGCATCGAGTTCTAGTGAAGAAGGCTTAGCTGATCTAAAGAGCTATCTCGACAATCGTATCAGCGTGTTTGTTGGTCAATCCGGTGTCGGGAAATCCTCTTTAATCAATGTGTTGCTGCCTGGTGTAGATTTAAAAGTAGGCTCACTCTCAACTCAAACAAAAAAAGGCCGACACACTACTACAACAGCACGATTATTCCACTTCCCAGATGGCGGTGACTTAATCGATTCTCCTGGGATTAGGGAGTTTGGTTTGTGGCATATTGAGCCTGATGATGTTATCAATGGTTTCAAAGAGTTACAGCCTTTAGCTGGGTCGTGCCGTTTTCGCGATTGTAAACATGAAAAAGAACCTGGCTGTGCACTAAAGTCGGCTGTTGAAGATGGTACTATCAGCGAATACCGTTGGAAGAGCTACAAACATATTCTTAGTTCTATTGAAGAGCAAAATAGTTAAATTTGGTCCATAGTTTCAATATTGGAATCAGGCGGAGAACAGATGTCAGAGTCCCCATACGGAGTGGAGAGTTGGGTTGAGTACCTGAAGGATCGCCCATTGCCTGTCAGAAACAGTGTTCTTCGTCGTCTGCAAAAACAGTTACGAGACCCCAACGTTACCCTTCAAACTCTTAACCGGATCATTAAATCAGATCCGGTTTTGTGTCTGCATATGGTGAGAAAGGCATCCGAGCTACATAACAAAGTTGATTCCAAAGTAACCAGTATTGACCATGCCATAAACTCACTTGGCCTCGATAATATTGATGCGGTTTTAAAAAGCACAAAATCCCTCAAACTAAACCCATCGAGTGTTGCGCAGAAGATGTACTTTCGTTACATCGCCGTAAGCCATCATGCAGCAACACAAGCCTCAAATTGGCTAGAAGTGCGTCGCGCACCTTTTGTTGAAGAAACTCATCTTGCTGCACTGTTTTACGGCGTCGGACACTGGATGCTTTGGCAGCACGCGGCTCTGCATATGAGTGAGATCCAAGTCAAACTCAGAGAAGAGCGTACCGATGTTGTTCTCGCAGAAACAGATGTTCTAGGCTGCACAATACAAGAAATATCTCGTGGCTTAATCGAACACTGGGGCATTTCAGAATTAGCATCGATCAGTTTGGAACATGAAACTTCACCCAACAAAAAGACCTTAGCGCAACTCCATCAACGAGCGCTTGGTGACCCTCGCCTGACAGACGAGGATCTTCGTGAAATCAATCACCTGGTTCAAGAAAAGTTTTTCCCAGTTAAACTCGCAAACTGGATCGCGTTAACCGCCAATCTGGGCTGGCAACAGACTAAAACCATGAAGATAATCGATATCATTAACGATTATCTCAAAGGCGAGATCGCTGATACTATTAACATGCTGCATAAGAACTGTGCTCGCGCATCCTCTATGTACCATGTAGCTGGCACCTTAGCTCCTGCAGCTGAGATGATCATGCTTCCTTCGGATAAACAAATTAATTACCGCCTATCCGACAAAGAGAGCCAAATACTCTCAGCAAGCCTACCAGAAGTAACCAAACCTCAAATCGAAGTTCCACAACCAGCGCCTGATCCTGAAGAGATCGTTGAAACCGAGATCAGTTTGCCCGCCAAACCAGATTTCCAGGATCAAAACATCTACGATCAAATCGCTGAAAGGTTCCTAAAGGGTTACGATCTATATACTCAGCCGAAACACATCCTTCAGGGGTTAATTCAAGGTACTAACCGTGGCTTAGGCTTTGAGCGAGTATGTATGTTCCTCGTCAATCCAAAGACAAACAGCATGAAAACAGCTTTTGCCGTTGGGTTCGAAGATAAGCATCCAATGTCGACGTTCCAATACGATTTAGAGATCCCAAGCCTATTTAAAAAGCTGAAAGAAAAACCTGGGTGTATTTGGGTGAAGCCTGAAAACATCGACAAAATGAATCCGATGTTGCCAGAAGTCTATCGAAGCTGGGGCAACCCAAATGGATTCCTGTTAATGTCTCTTTTCTTTGGCAAGAAGCCAATTGCGATTATTCATGCCGATTACGGTAGTCACGGCCCTGAAATTAGTGATTTCCACCATGAGCGATTCCGCTACCTCTGTTCAGCTGCCACTTTAAGCCTAAAAAAGATGCTTAAATAAGACCGGTATATCAGCACGCTTGAATAAGTGGCAACAATCCCAATATTATCTTTGACCAGCCCTTTCTTTTGGAGTGACTGAATGAATTTACCTTTAAGCGTTGAGGCGCAAACTTTACACCAGCATCTCGACGACCCTCAGGTACTGGTAATTGATCTTTCCAGCGAAGAAAACTATCTAGCTGGCCATATTCCAGGTGCCATTCACTTAGCTTCAAGCCGCCTGTTAAATGGTAAAAAACCAGTTCCAAATACTGTTCCGACCAAAGAAAAACTCGCTGCTCTTTATAATGAATTGGGTATCACACCTGATACATGGGTTGTTGCGTATGATGATCAAAAAGGCCCTTGGGCTGGCCGCTTCATGTGGACGCTAAACATATTAGGCCACCAGAACTGTTCTGTATTAAACGGCCAATTCGACGCTTGGAAACAAGCAGGCTTGGCAATTGAACAGCAAAAGAACCAACCGTCACCAAGTAATCACGAAATCAACTATGATGGCTCTCTGCTTGCTGATGCGGATTTTATTCTTTCGCACCTAGATGACGCTAACTGCACCATCTGGGATGCACGTAGTGCAGCAGAATACAGCGGTGAAAAGGTCATCAATGCTCAAAAAGGCGGCCATATTCCAGGTGCTAAACATTTCGAATGGACTGACTGCTTGATAAGCGATTCTGATCTTCGCCTAAAACCTAAAGATGAATTGTTATCCTTACTGGCAGAAGCAGGGATTAATCCCGACAACACTATCATTACCCACTGCCAAACTCACCGCCGCTCAGGTTTAACCTACTGGGTTGCTAAACACCTCGGATTTGAAAACATTCGCTGCTACGACGGCTCATGGTTCGAATGGGGCAACCTTCCAAACACTCCTGTGGAGAAATAATGAAAAGCTTTACTGACCGTCTGTTTATTTTATTTCAACATGTCGTGCCTCAGCATTTGTTATCACGCTTGGTAGGCAAGATTGCAGACTGCCAAACTCCTTGGGTGAAAAACACATTTATTAAATGGTTCGCCAAGAAGTATCAGATCAATATGACGGAAGCTCGTGAAGAGATTCCAACCAATTACCCTAGTTTCAATGCTTTTTTCACCCGTGAATTAAAAGACGGTGCACGTACCATCGATATGGATGCAACTCATATCGCTAGCCCAGCAGATGGCGAAATTAGCCAGCTAGGCAAGATTGAACATGGTCGTATCTTTCAAGCAAAAGGCCGTGGCTATGGTTTAGCAACGCTATTAGGTGGCGATCAAGAAAGAGCAAAAGATTTTATTGATGGTGAGTTTGCGACCATTTATCTCTCTCCAAGAGATTACCACCGCGTTCACATGCCCGTAAAAGGCACGCTAACCCATACTACCTATGTTCCTGGCGATCTTTTTTCTGTAAACCAGACAACAGCGGAAGGCGTTGATCAATTGTTTGCCCGTAACGAACGCCTAGTTGCTTACTTCGACACAGAATACGGCCCTATGGCGATGGTGTTAGTCGGCGCAATGATTGTGGCTGGCATTGAAACTGTTTGGTCAGGACAAGAAGCACCTGCGCTAAAACGCCCTGTTCACACAAGTTTCAGCCCAACCTCTCCTGAGCCTATTACTTTAGAGAAAGGCGAAGAGATGGGGCGCTTTAAGCTTGGCTCAACTGTTGTATTGCTGTTTAGCAAAGAGCAGATCTCTTGGGCAGAGGAGCTAGCCGCAGAGAGCCCAGTTGAGCTTGGAAAAATGATAGCGAAGAAAGTCGACGCTTAAACATCCTCTGTTGTATTTGTGCACCTTGCTTCCTAAATTCAACTTTCACAAGGTGCACTGAAAGGTTAGCCAGAAAGATTTATCTCATTCTGAATAACCATAAACTTTGTCTGCTGTCCTCAGTTTGTATTTAGCATACACTAGGAGTGTAGAGTCACAGTCTAGGTATTAATGTACGATGAGCAATCTGATTGAATTATTAAAAGATAAAAATATTCAACTCAATACTGACAACACAGCTGTACTCAGTACAACCGCCAAAACGACCCAAATTATCCCACTGCTACATCAACGCGTTCTATCTATAGCAGGTCCGGATACTGAAAAATTCCTTCAAGGCCAATTGACCTGTGATGTCTCAGAAGTCTTCGCACGCGGCAGTGCTCTAGGCGCTCACTGTAATATTAAAGGCCATATGCTTAGCTTATTCCGTATGCTTAAACGAGGCGAAGATCACGTTTGGTTGCGTATGAGCCATGATATTTTTGACAGCGCTACCAACAACCTGAAAAAGTACATGATCTTTTCCAAAGCGGAAGCGGAAGATGTCAGCGGAAAAATAAGTGGTATTGGTCTAACTGGCCCTGGTGCACAAGCACTTATAGAACAGCTATTCGAACAATCACCAACTGAAGACGACGGCATTATTAGCCTAAGTAACGGCGTTGTTGTTCGCGTGCCTGGCAACCGCTACGAAATTTGGATGGAAAATAGCGCTCTTGTAGAGCTAATCCAAAACCTTCAAGACGAAGTAGGCATTGGCTCAACCGATGATTGGGTACTAAGCGAAATAGACGCAGCAATCCCTGACCTTCGCGCAGAAACTCAGGAAGCCTTCATTCCTCAAATGACTAACTTCCAAGCATTGGGCGGCGTTAGCTTCCGTAAGGGCTGCTATACAGGACAAGAGATCATTACCCGTCTACAACATCGCGGACAGCTGAAAAAGCCGATGTACATTGCTGAAATCACAGCTAATCAGCAACCAAAGCCAGGCCAAGAAGTAAGTAGCCCAGACAAACCCAAAGCAGGCCAAGTAGTAATAGCTGCACCTTGTGGCGAAAACCGTTACCGCGTATTGGCTGTACTGGTAAAAACACTTGCCGAGAAAGGCGATCTTAAAATTGGAGATGCAGCTCTGGAGTTATCCACACTGCCTTACGAGCTGGACCCAAAACTATTTGAGCCAAAATAAGCTGAACAAATAGAAGACAACTGTTGACCCAGAAAGCAATAAACGCGACACTCCCATACAACTTTCGTAAAAGGCCTAGGGAGAGGCTCAAGGATGACAACTTCGGCACCAACCAGTCCGAGAGTACCTTTATTGCTTACTGGTGCAACAGCCACTCTGTGCTTACTGCTTCTCCTTTATATTCACCTTAGTGCACAAAGCACCCTGCAAAAATTCATCCCATGGCTCGATGCCTCTATGGAGATCAAACTTGAGGTAGCTCAAGCCCATCTTTGGTTTGAAGAAATCTCCGCAGGTGACCCTTCTGTATCCATCGACACCGTCTATACACACTTAGATCAGGCAACTTGGTACGCCAATGCCATTTTGGATGGCGGCACCCTTAAACAGAATATCTACCAACCTTTAGAATACAAAGAGCTGAGGCTGCAAGCCAATCGGCTTGTTTACAAGCTACAGCAGCTCCGCAAATCGATCGACCAAAGGCATGTAGACCTAGAGGAATCGGCTGCAGGAACAGAGAGAGAACAACACCAAGACAAGATTTTTATGGAGATCATTCAGAAGGCAAATGCCTTAGAAAGCTCCCTCAAAATGCGTATTAGTTATGAAGACACCGCTCAAAACTCTCTCCTCGCTTTACTGCTTCTAGCCATCGTCGCCATGACGTTAATATCCGGGTATTCGGTTCGCCGCTTTACCGATAGCAGAACTCGCTATACACAAAAGTTAGCTTTAGCTAACACACAGATATCCGAGCAAAATCGACGTCTAAAAGAGCTCGCCCATACAGATCAGTTAACCGGCCTGCCCAATCGCAAAATGCTTGAAGCCATTACCAAACAAGCGATCAGTCGAGCCCAAAGAAAACAGAGCGTTTTATCCCTTACTTTTATCGATCTAGATTTCTTCAAACCTATTAATGACGAGTACGGTCATAACGTTGGCGACAAAGTTCTCACCAACTTCACAACAGCCATTAATCAAATCCTTCGTGAAGATGATATATTGGCTCGCCTTGCCGGTGACGAGTTTATTTTACTGATTCAAGCAGACAGCATGTTTGAAGCACAGGAAGCGTTGGATCAGATTATGGAACGCATCCATGAACGTCTGAATCATCCGATCCTCGAAACCCCAGCAGCACTGCATATACGCTGTAGCGCAGGTACTGCTTTTGCTCCAAAAGACGCTATAGACTTCGAGGGATTATTGCACTGCGCCGATATAGCAATGTATGAAAGTAAAAAGCGCGGGCGAGGTCAGCATTGCTACTTTACCTCCAGCCCGGTTACGCAGTCTGAATTACCGCTATCGTTAAAATCTAGAGAGACGGAAGCTGCCAATTGATAGGCACTTTACCCTGCTGCTGCAGATACTGATTGGCTTGACTGAAATGCTGACAGCCCAAGAAACCGCGATGAGCAGACAGAGGTGAAGGGTGAGGTGCTTTTAAGACAAGGTGCCTTTCTTGATCAATACAGGCTCCCTTTTTCTGTGCGTAACTACCCCAAAGAAGAAATACGACATTATCGCAATGTTGATTTACTGCTTGGATAATTTGATCGGTAAATGTTTCCCAGCCTTTACCTTGATGAGCACCCGCACTGCTCTCCTCCACTGTTAGTACGCTATTGAGTAGCAAAACCCCTTGCTGAGCCCATGATTCCAAATGACCATGATCCGCTCGAGGAAGCCCTAAATCACTCTCTAGCTCTTTATAGATATTCACAAGAGAGGGCGGCACTTTGACCCCCGGCATCACAGAAAAGCAAAGCCCATGAGCTTGACCTGGTTGATGGTAAGGGTCCTGACCCAAAATCACGACCTTAACATCATCCAAAGGCGTCGTTTCTAAAGCATGAAACCAATTATCTGAATGGGGGTAGATAATTTTACGCTGAGTTTTTTGCTCTTTAAGGAACTCTTTAAGAGCCAGCATATAAGGCTGCTGAAATTGTTCAGCCAAAACAGCTTGCCAGCTTGGAGCGTTTTCAAGTGCCATATTAGTATCAACCACCACAATTTTTAACTTCGTTAGAACTTAACTCAACAGGCTCTGTAATGACCCTACGATGCCAGATGGAATAGTATCGTAACTTTCCAGGGGCGTGAGAGACGATGCCAGAGATAATAATTGCTAGAAAATAGATATAAGCATTTGGCTGCTCAAACCACCAAAATACGGTGGATAAAAGCAGTAGCTTAATGCCGATAGCAGTGCCTCTGAGCTGTATCAACCAAATACCATCTCCATACGCTTCCATAGCGGCCATCAGAAAACCACTAACAAGGGTCATAAGCAGATAAGGATACCAACTACTCTCTGGCTGCTGAAAAAGATAGGCACCAGCCAAACCCGCAATTCCAACGAGATGAATCGTTCGCAAACTTATACCCAACCAGCGCTTAGCCGGTATAGAGCGTTTTTCTGTTGGGAATAACCAGTTCATCGCCACAGCATCTCTTCCTTTTTTACCTAACGATATAGAACAACCATAGGTTTAGCTATATACAAAAAAGCCCTCAAACGAGGGCTTTAAGTATGAAAACAGTTCTGATCTTAACCGCGCGGACGCATCGCAGGGAATAGGATCACGTCACGGATAGATGGAGAGTCAGTAAACAGCATCACCAAACGGTCGATACCAATACCTTCACCAGCCGTTGGTGGTAGGCCGTACTCCAACGCGTTGATGTAGTCACCATCGTAGTGCATCGCTTCATCATCACCCGCATCTTTTTCCGCTACTTGCGCACGGAAACGTTCAGCTTGGTCTTCAGAATCATTCAACTCCGAGAAGCCATTAGCAAGCTCACGACCGCCTACGAAGAACTCGAAACGATCAGTAATGAAAGGGTTTGCATCGTTACGACGTGCAAGCGGAGACACTTCTGCTGGGTATTCAGTGATGAATGTAGGCTGATCCAAACGGTGCTCTACAGTCTTTTCGAAGATCTCAATCTGAACCTTACCTAGGCCCCAGCTATCTTTAACATCGATGTCCATGCGCTGTGCAATCTGACGTGCAGCAGTTTCATCTGCTAATGCTTCGGCAGTGATATCATCGTTGTAGTGAAGAATAGAATCAAAAACGCTGATACGACGGAATGGTTTTTCCAAATCGTATTCAAATGTTTCCAACACTTCACCTTCATCGTTACGTACTGTATTGATGATTGTTGTTGTGCCCAAAACATCCTGCGCAACAGTACGCAGCATATCTTCTGTTAGATCCATCAGATCGTTGTAATCCGCATACGCCTGATAGAATTCGATCATTGTGAATTCTGGGTTATGACGTGTAGAAAGACCTTCGTTACGGAAGTTACGGTTGATCTCGAATACACGCTCAAAACCGCCGACAACCAAACGCTTCAGATATAGCTCAGGCGCAATACGCAGATACATATCGCGATCTAACGCGTTGTGGTGCGTGATAAATGGACGGGCTGTCGCACCACCTGGAATCACCTGCAACATAGGCGTTTCTGCTTCGATAAAGCGACGCTCAGTCAGGTAGTTACGGATGCCAGAAACAATCTTTGAACGTGTCTCAAATACCTTACGAGAGTCTTCGTTAGTGATCAGATCAACATAACGCTGACGGTAACGGATCTCAGTGTCCTGAAGACCTTTGTGCTTATCAGGCAGTGGACGCAAGTTTTTCGTTAGCAACTGGTATTCGCCCATATCTACATATAGATCGCCTTTACCAGACTTATGCAGCTCACCTGTGATACCTACGATATCACCAAGGTCCAAGCTTTTAGCAAACTTACGCGCTTCTTTGTTTACGTAAAACTGGATACGACCTGTCATATCCTGAATAACACCAAAAGCACCACGGTTTAGCATTACACGACCCGCAATGCTCACCTTGATGCCTGCTTCAGCCAACTCTTCCTTCGATTTATCGCCGTACTGAGCCTGAAGGTCTTCAGCATAGCTATCGCGACGGAAGTTATTTGGGAATGCATTACCTTCATCACGTAGCGCGTTTAGCTTTTCACGGCGCTCCGCAATCAGGCGGTTTTCATCTTGCTTCTGAGTGTTATCAGACATCGGTGTGGTAAACCTTTAAGTTAATAAATTCTTTACAGGCCAGCTTTAAGGCTAGCTTCGATAAATAGATCCAGATCGCCGTCCAGTACTTTGTCACAGTTCGAGCTCTGAACGTTTGTACGCAGATCCTTAATGCGCTGATCATCCAACACATAAGAACGAATCTGGCTGCCCCAGCCAATATCCGCTTTATTATCTTCTTGCTCCTGCGCCGCTTCTGTACGCTTAAGCATCTCAACTTCATATAGCTTAGCGCGAAGCTGTTTCATACAGGTATCTTTGTTCTGATGCTGAGAACGCTGCGCCTGGCTTTGGACTACAATGCCGGAAGGTTCGTGCGTAATACGTACCGCAGATTCCGTACGGTTGACGTGCTGACCACCAGCACCCGATGCACGGTATACATCGATACGCAGATCTGCAGGGTTGATCTCAATTTCAACGTTGTCATCAATTTCTGGAGATACAAATACGGAAGAGAAAGATGTATGACGACGTCCACCGGAATCAAATGGTGATTTACGTACTAGACGGTGAACACCAGTTTCGGTGCGCAACCAACCAAAAGCGTATTCGCCTTGGAAACTAATCGTCGCAGACTTGATACCTGCAACATCGCCGGCAGAACATTCCAATAGTTCGGTTTTGAAGCCTTTATCTTCACCCCAACGCAGGTACATACGCAGCATCATTTCAGCCCAATCTTGAGCCTCAGTGCCGCCAGAACCTGCTTGAATATCAAGGAAGGCATTGTTTGGATCGGCTTCACCAGAGAACATACGACGGAATTCAAGCGTCTGCAGTTTATCCAGCATGTTATTCACATCACTTTCGACTTCTGCGACTGTATCTTCATCATCTTCTTCAACAGCCATATCTAACAGATCACGTGTATCATCAACACCCGCTGTCAGTTCATCGATTGTGTTTACCACGGCTTCAAGCGTAGAACGCTCTTTACCCAATTGCTGCGCATTTTCTGGATTATCCCAAACTGCAGGGTCTTCCAGTTCACGAGTGACCTCTTCCAGGCGCTCTTTTTTGCCTTCGTAATCAAGAAAGCCACGAAGCGCTTCAGTACGCACTGTAATATCTTTGAGGTTGTTAAGAATCGGGTTAATTTCCATGGTATAGAATCTATAGCCGGCAGTTTAAAAAAGGGCAGTATTTTACCGAAAATCAGCGCACAACACTACTTGTTTAGGCTGAATAGTTAACACAGATTTGATAACAACGATAAGACTACAGTTCAAACTCTTTGCTGATTTGCTGGCACCAAGTGGCAACACGCTCTTCAGTTTCTGAACGCTGACAATCTTCATCGATCGCAAGGCCGACAAACTTCTGATGATCTGGAGTTAAAGCTTTAGAGGCTTCAAAGTTATAGCCCTCTACGGGCCAATACCCAACCATCTCAGCACCTTTACTCTGCAACCTTTCGTGCAAAAGCCCCATCGCATCTAAAAACCACTCGCTATAGCCGATTTGATCACCTAGGCCAAACAGCGCACAGCTCTTACCTGCAACCGCTACGGCATCCAACTGCTCCCATAGGTCAGCCCAATCCTCCTGCAGCTCACCAAAGTCCCAAGTAGAGATTCCAAGGATAAGATGTTCGTATTCAGACACGCTCTCAATACCGTCAGCAGCAATATCGATACTATGGACTTTATCTTGACCAAGATGTTCAGTAATTAGCTCTGCTACGCTTTCAGTATTTCCCGTAGTGGAGCCATAAAACAAACCGATTGAAGCACTCATTTTTCTTTCCAGATAAAACAAAAAAAGCAGCCCTAGGCTGCTTTTTAGGTGGATTAAAATTACTTATTAAAAGCGTCGAATGTATGCTGAGCTACATCTTCAATTTCTGTGCGAGCTTCTTGCAACGCTTTCATATTCTGTTCGCTTGCCGCTTTGAGAGTATCTTCCAGTTCTTTCGCATAGCTACGTTGTAGCTCCATCAAATCACTTGGCGACTGACACTTTTGCATCTCTTTTGTCTGCTGAATAGTCGCCTCAATACAAGACTTTGTGCATTCCATCTGCTGGCGAGTAAGCTCTTCAAGCATCTTGGTTTGAATATTGACCAACTCTTTGAACGGACCCATCGAATCCGAGATCTTTTTATTCATATCTTGAAACATAAACACCTTCCCTATCTCGCCAGAGAAACAACCGTACGCACACAATACCCAGAACAGAACGTAGGACTTCTGTTATATCTATCCTTATAATAAAGCACTGTAAAGATATAATGGCAAAACTTATATCTCCCATCATACCAAAGATAAATAAAAAGGATGCTGAATTATGCGCCTTTTACACACCATGTTGCGTGTTACTGATTTACAGCAATCTATTGAGTTTTATACACAGCTAATGGGTATGAAACTGTTACGCAGTAAAGACTATCCTGACGGTCGCTTTACCTTAGCTTTTTTAGGCTATGGTGATGAATCTGAGTACACCGCACTTGAGCTCACCCATAATTGGGATACTGATCAATACGAACTCGGTAATGCGTTTGGTCACTTAGCCATTGAAGTTGAAGATGTTTATGCCGCGTGCGATGCAATAACAGCCAAAGGCGGCGAAGTGGTTCGTCCTGCAGGACCGATGAAACACGGCTCAACAATCTTAGCCTTTGTCAAAGACCCTGATGGTTATATGATCGAACTTTTAGGGACGAAGAGAACCGACTAAATCAAGCCTAGATATCTAGGCCTGATTTAAAGCAGTTTATGATGGGTGCAGGTCAACCCGCATCCATCATAAATTGATCAATATCAGACAGTTTTGTCTCTTCTTTCTTAGATTCAACTTTAAGCTGCTCAGATGTCTGATTGACCGGAGTTTTAATAAACCTATTTTCAGCAGGAGCTGGATCAGGGAATCCGTCATTATACTGTTGATAGAAGCGGTTATTGCTGCGTTGCAACTCCTGACTCTGCGAAGGCGAGTTTAGAATCCTAGGAGTGATTAAGAGCACCAACTCTGTCTGCTCATCCCCTTCAATTGTCGACTTAAAGATATTCCCAACCACTGGCACTTCACCTAATAGTGGAACTTTACGTTCATTCCGTGTTCTGGTGGTACGAATTAAGCCGCCTACGGCAACAGTTAGGCCATTCTTGGCAGCAACAATACCTTTCAACCTAGACGTATTAACAGTATCTATAGCCAAGTTAACTACATTTCCAACACCATCATAAATAGGAATTGTGCCACCACCTGGATTTAGAGTTGAGCTCTCCTGTTGCAGCTCTAGTAGTACAGTGCCGTCCGAATTGATACGTGGAGTAATTTTCAGAGAAATACCGATCTCTTCTAATTCCGTTTCTGTCTCGATAAAAGATGGTGAAATCACGATCCCACCATCGATCTGAGCCGGATTGTAGGTAAAGCCTCGCGTTAAAACACTTTCCTCACCAATAAACAGATCAGCTTCTCGGTGATTTGAAGCCAGTACCATTGGATTGGAAAGCACTTTTAAGCGTTTATTTTCATCAAGAAATTCAATATTTGCTTTTAACTTATCGTTTAAAAATTCATAGATAAAACTACCGCTATTAAACAAAGCATTATTACCCAGTTTTAACGGTACTGTAGATTGATTTCCACCTTGAGGCGCTAACTCAAAGTTAAAAATAGAGTTAAAGTCATCCCCTAAAGTTATGCTCAAAATTTTCATCTCTAGCATTACTTGAGGAACAGGAATATCCATCTTATCCACAAGCTGCTTGATGGAGTTAATAATCTTACTATCATCAGTACGTACAATAATCATATTGTGCTCATTGTTGACCGTGACATAGATAGGCTGCGCTTTTAAGGTCACTGCTTGCATAGCAGCAGGATCAATTGCTAATCCGTTTGATCGGCCTTGCAATAACTGCTCTAACTGCCCCAAAGAAAGCTTCTTTGCAGCCTCTGTTGCAGCTGATTCCTGCAATGTTGAGCTGGAACCCCGATTCGAAGAAGAATTGGAATTAGAAGATGATGACTTAGAGTTTCTCGAACTAGAGCTCTTTTGCCCAGGCTCTTCCCCTAATGACAATTCAACTCGATCACCGTAAAGATCCTCTATTGCTTGAGCGACAATACGGACATTGGCATTGAGTAACCGGAAAACTTCGATACGCTGACTCTCTCGAACCACTAAATCTTTCGCATACTCTTCCCGTGTCATAATGCGGTAAGTATTTGTATCTTGATCATAGCGATACCAAAGGTCACTAATTCGACTGATCGATTTAATGGCATCAATATCGGATACGTTTTTCAGATGGATAGTAATGCGCTTATCAATAGCATTCGGGGTGGCAATGATATTGCTCTGTGACAACTCTGATAATGTTCGAATAACATCACTTAAGCGGGTATCAGCAAATTCCAATTCTGATATCTTTGCGGCTGATACTGCCATTGGGTTTAACAGCGCCAAAGTAAGGGCAAGTTTTCCTAAAGCTTTCATCGTAATACCTTCATCTGCCCTAAAGTGCCTGTCTCTACAGTAATACTTAAACGGGATATTTTTGTAATTCTAATCGCCTGTCGAGGGTTAGTAGGGTCGACATTAATCTCATCACCCTCTTTCACCAAATGTACTCGGCTACCAGCAATTTGAAGCAATGCCATAGGCGAATCATCACCGCGATCGATATAACCTTTAAAAAGAAGCTGTGGGACATTGACTTCGCCCGGTGTACGACGGAACCCTTGACCAAACCGATCAACAATCCCCCCTAACAAACCCTGCTTTTCTTGTTGCGGAGCTCCTTGCGGCTCACTAAAGGGGTCTCGCATAACAATTACGCCTGAGCCAGCTTCAACATTAGCTGTGACATAACCAGTTGACGGGGCTTCAGCAATAGCTGTCATAGGAAGTGTGAGTACACATAAAACGATTAAAATTATCTTTTTCATCATCAATTAACCTGACACCGCAAACATCGATTTGAAGAATCCGTAATACACATAACCGACAATGCCACCGATCAGAAGAATGGCTACCGGCTCCATAGCTGTAGCTATCGCCTTAGTGATCATGCGCACACGCTCTTCATAAAATGTACCGGCATCTTTCATCACCGATACCATGCTACCTGTTCTTTCACCGACTAAAGTCATCTCTTGAATAAGCCCTTCGATATGAGTCTTACGGAAACTTTTACCCATATCAGCACCTTGAAGAATCTCTTCTGATGCATCAGCAATATCTTTGGCTATCACCTTGTTATTAATCAATTTACTAATGATCTCTAAGGACTGAACAACGGATATGCCACTTTGCAACATACTGGATAATCCCCAAGTAATTTGCGACATAGAACTTGCAGAGATCATCGTACCCACCAGAGGAACTTTTAGGAGCAAATAATCAATATAAAAGCGCCCTTTCTTACGCGAATACGTCAAAATAATTCCGATCAAAACGAGTAAGATCCCTACCAATACATGCGCCCAATACTGTTGGATAAAGTTAGAGATACCCATCATCTGAATCATCTCTGGCGGAGGCGTTCTACCCGTTTTTTCAAAGAAAGCGGCAAACTTAGGAATAACCGTCGACATCAAAAAGATAAACACCCCAACGGTCATAAACAGCACCACCACAGGGTATGTCATGGTAGAGATAAGTTGGGTTTTGATATCAGCTTGGCGCTCCATAAAATCAGCAATACGTACTAACGCCGGTTCTAATTCACCACTGGTTTCAGCACTGCGCAACATATGAATCGCAAGAGGTGAGAAAATAGATTCATATTTTTCCATTGATTGTGAAAACGACTGGCCTGCACTAATTTGATCGTTTAGATCGATAATTATCTCGCGCATTCTTCCACGCTGAATACCACCTAAAATATTCAAAGCCTCAGTCACAGATAAGCCAGAACGAAACATCAAAGCTAACTGACGGAAAAAGAATATTTTTTGGTTGGTCTTAACAGGCAACAGGCAAAGCAACTGCTCAAAGGCATCTTGTTTCGGCTTATCTGCAGCACCACTTCCAGCATTCTCTTGAATACTGCTGATATAGATCCCTTTCTTTTGCAGCTTAGCAATTGCGGCATCATGATCAACGGCAGAGATAGTCCCTTCACAGGTTTCACCCGAGGTATTCATCCCCTGATAGACGAACTTCATCCGTTAGCCTCCTCATCGAACTGATTCAGAAGACCCAAGCGACGCAGCTCTTCCATCGAGGTTAAGCCCTGAAGCACCTTATCTCGGCCATCATGAGCAAGACTGATATAATGCTGAGCATGTTTACGTAACTGTTGTTCGTCTGCTTCTTGAGTGATTAACTCCCGCAAAACCTCGTCCATCCACAAGGTTTCGAATAGAGCAATACGCCCTTTAAAGCCTGTGCCATTGCACAGGGAACACCCTTGAGGGTGAGAGAGCATAACTAGATCATCCGATGGCAAACCCAGCTGTTTCAATTCTGAAAAATCCGCCGGCATCTCTAACTTACAGCTTTGACAAAGCTTTCTGGCCAATCGTTGCGCGACAATTCCTTGGAGGCTTGAAGCGATCATAAAGGGTTCAAGCCCGATATTCTTCAAACGCGTGACACTAGCAATCGCAGAATTAGTATGCAGGGTAGATAGAACCATATGGCCCGTAGTAGCAGCTTTTAGAGCAATCTCACCAGTTTCAGAATCTCGGATCTCACCGACCATAATGATATCGGGATCGTGACGAAGGAAACTTCGAAGGGCAGAAGCAAAATTCACCTTTGCATTCATCTGTACCTGAGAAACACCCTCTACCACCATCTCAACAGGATCTTCCGCAGTCAGAATATTGGTGCTTTCCGATTTTAACTCTTCAAGCGCAGCATAGAGCGTAGTGGATTTACCGCTACCTGTAGGCCCTGTAATCAGAACGATGCCATGAGGCTGAGCAATTACGCGACTAAACTGCCGTAACGTTGCATCAGACATTCCTAGCTGTTTCAGGGTAAACAACTGATTATCCGTACCAAGCAAACGTAGGGTTACTCGCTCACCATGCTTAGTTGGCGCCGTCGCCACACGCATTTCAAACTCGACGTTATAAGGCGTTGTATAATCAGCACCGCCATCCTGTGGCATCCGAGTTTCAGCAATATCTAGGTTAGACATAACTTTAATACGGCTAACTAAAGAGATCCCTTCCGAAAGGGTAAAACGCTTCCCATATTGCTGTAAATGGCCATCTACCCGCAATCGCACAATGTAGTAGTCAGCTAAGGGCTCGATATGAATATCGGATGCTCGATGCATATAAGCTTGATTCAACAACTCAGAAAACTCTGCAACTGCATCAAAACCTAATTCTGCATTGCTTAACTCCACATCTAAACGCAAACTGCATTCAAATGCTTCTGGCTCAGCCAAGCAGAGTTTTACATCCGTCTTGAATAATCGCTGTAACTGTTTTTCGAGTGTCGGATTCTCTGGAGAATCGGTAACGACATAGATTTTATCGCTATCAACTTCACCTATATCGACAGGGAGAATACGAAACTGACGAATAAAACTTTGCGGTATATTACTCAGGCGACTTTTATCTACTTTGATCTGCGATGGTCGAAGATACTGCATACCATGCTCACTAGCATAAGCATGATAAAAGCTGCTTGGCGCTATACGCTGCTCATAACAAAGCACCGTCTTCTCATCCATTTTTAAACGGCGCGCATGTAAGCTAGCCTCTGTATGCTGGCTCTCTGAAATTAAACCTTGCTTAATAGCAGCTTCAATTAGCCATTTATCCCTAATCGCCATAGCTGGTTACCTGCCCAACACTCGAAGAGAGTTCTCAAACTGCTCTTTTCGACTGGTTAGCTGCAACGCTTGCTCTTTGGTTAAGAACTTTTCATATACACGTTTAGCTAATGCAAATTCGAAAGTCTGATTACCTTGTGCCCGCCCCGTTTCCATCACAGAACGAATTTGCGTGGAGTTATTCTCACGAATAAGGTTAGATACAGCGCCATTGACCATCAAAATTTCATTCACCGGAATACGCCCTTGGCCATCAGGAGAGCGGACTAAAGTCTGGGTAACGACTGCTCGCAGACACATAGATAGCTGCTGACGCACTGTATTTTGCAGATCGCCAGGGAACATACCGATTAATCGATCAATCACGCCAACCGCATCATTTGTATGTAGAGTGGCAAATACCAAATGACCTGTTTCAGCCGCAGTAATGGCTGCGTGCATGGTTTCAAGATCACGCATCTCACCCAGCAACATTACATCTGGATCTTCTCGCATAGCGCTTCGAATGGCATCAGCAAAAGAGAGGACATCATCACCTACTTCGCGTTGATGCACTACGGAGCGAATATTACTGTGTACAAATTCAATCGGGTCTTCGATGGTTAAAATATGGCAAGCACGAGTCTCATTTATCTTATTGATAATGCTTGCCAATGTTGTGGACTTACCGCTACCGGTAGCCCCTGTAACTAAAACCAAACCATCCTTAAAACCTACAACATCTTCAAGCTGCGCAGGTAAACGCAGTTCTTCGAAGGTACAAAAGGACCCATCTAATGCGCGAATAGCAAAAGCTAATGCACCACGTTCAAAGTAGATATTTAAACGAAAACGTACGCCAAGCTGATTTGAATAACCCAGATCACAACTGCGTTTGCTGATAAGATGTTCAAATTGCTCTGTAGATAAAACCGCTTCAGCCATCCCCAGTAACTGGTCTTTCTCAAAAGGGGGAAGCTCTTCACGTTCTTGCAGTTCACCATGAATACGCATCACCGGCGCAACATTAGCCGAGCAATGCATATCAGAAGCACCTAGTTCCAGCATCATTGCCAGTAACTGCTCAAACTGATCTTTATAGTTGTTATTTTCCATCACAATGCCAACGTCATCTCAATATCTAGCACGCGCCCACCACCCAAGGCAGTTCGATCAGTACGGCTAATCTGGAATTTGATTGGAATAACCGAGTATTCCAAGCGGGAGAGCTGCTTAATAAACCCATACAACGCGCTAAAACCGCCCTGTAGACGCAATTCATAAAGAGGGCGGTTGAGATCCCCTGCCCCCTGTTTCGCAGGCTTAGACGAGACCATTTCAGATAAATCACCCTCGCTCTGCACTTTCGAAAGCAGTTGTAAACGATTCGCTTCCGCATGCTGGGTTATTTGGCTAAGTAACTGAGCAAACTTTGCTTTATCACGGACATCGATGAAGCTATAGCCAAAACCAGAAAGCTTAGATTTTTCCGATTCAATCGCTTTAGTTAGTTTCCGCACATCACTGGCACTAATTTTCTTACCATCAAGCTTAGGTACTTCGCCGGTGCTTTTTCTCTGGCGTTTAGCTGCCTTCTTAACTTTTTTCTCAACAGATTCAATTCTGTCTTCCAAAACAAGCACTTGTTTATTCAGTTCAGCTCCCCGAAAAAACAGGTAACCACCCGCGATCAAAGCAGCCCCTAAAACTGCGACTAGGATCCTTTCACGCATGTTCATTTCAGCAAAGGCATTCATCATTGAGCCCCCTTTTGTTTCAAAACGAACTCAAAAACATAAATACCGTTTTGCATCAGCGCTGAATCCCCTTTGAAATTACTCGGGCTCTTATCGATATACATATTCAGTGGCTCAAGGCTGATGGATAGAACCTGATTGAAGTCATCAATGCTGGCCTGATCTACAGCCTTCCCCGTAATAGAGAATTCATACCAGGCACTTTCTTTCATTGACTCCAGCACTACGCCATCGTTAATACTTTCCGATAGCACGGGTAGAAGACGTTCGACAAATGACTGACGCTTAACAATCACTTGCTCAACCAGCTGTTTTTCAGATTGCAATGCGCTCAGTAAAACAGTGTTCTGCTGATACGCGGTGATATTCTTGCGGGCTTCAGCACTGTCTTTACGCTGCCGATCCCTTTTCTCTTCCATTATTTCTAATTGCCTTTCAGAAGATGCTAATTCCTGTTGCAATCGATCTAACTTCCAATAAAAGAAACCTTCATAAGCAGCGATTAACAGTGGCAACACACAAGCAGCCATTGCAATTTTAAAACCGTTACTACGATAAATAGGATCAGGTGGCGGCATGCCAATTAAAGGTGCGACAGAAAGTGGGGCACTACCAAGAAAATGCCTCGCTGCCCCTAGTTCAGCTAACAACTCATTTCTGCCAGAAGGTATTTTATCCGCCGCAGCCTGAGCTAAAGATTCTGCATCGAGCTGTAGCAATGATCCTAGCTGAGAGATTTGGTCGCTAAATGCGCTATCACCATCAGCAACAAGCCAACGATTTGCTTGCGCAAACGAACCTGTCGTTAAGACCTCTGCAACCGCACCTGCATCTAACATATGGCTGGAGCATTTCACCATCGCCACATCGCGGATCTGGTTATCCTGCAACACAGCACAGAAAACATAAGCCTTATGGAATTCGGTTAACAATACAGTGTCAGTGCTATCCAACAACGGCACAGTGGAGCCCGCAAAAGGGTATACCTGACGCAGGTTCAGCTTAGGAAAACCAGAACTGCCACCAACTTTTTTTACAGCATCTAACCATTGTTGATGCTGAGCAGCTGGCATAGCGCTACACAAAAATTTTTGCGCATCACCTAAGTCATCATCACTATAAGGTGATTCCTCTTTAGGCTGTGGTCTCCACTGAGTGAGCAAACGCTGGTCTGCCAGCTGCAGCTTCTGTTGGATATGCAAGCATTCAGCTATCTGCTCCTTCGAAACCATCTGCTCACGGATCGCGACTTCACCCAAGCGCATTGGGCTTCGGCCGCCATGTTGCGCTGACAACTGCTTCTCTTCTGTTACTAGATGCACCAGTTCTTCGCGTTGCTCAGGGGTTATATATCCACGACCCATCAACAACCAACCCAGATCCCAGTTTGGCGATTGCATAGCAACCACACCTTCCATCTCCCAACGCAGCATCTCAAGTAAATTTTCTGCTTCAGCAGAATCAAAACTTTCAGTGATCTGAACCAGATCTGGAATAGCGCTAATATGCAGCAATAATGCATTACTAGGTACATTTTTACCCAGCACATTCTTTAACTGCTCCAACACATCAGTCAGCGCAGCGATTGGATCAATCTGTTGTGACGACACAGACACTGTTACTTTTAGTGCATCACGATTGCCATTAATAACAGTTGCTCGTAGACCAAACCCATCTGTTTTTAGGACCAGCAGACCCTTACCCGCTGCTTTTTTATTCAGAAACGACAGCATTAATTAACCTCAAATTGCAGTACTGGCTGCGTAGCATTTGGTATTACCAGCAAGCGATCATATTTTTCTACAACCGATCCAGCGCTATCCATAACAAAAACAGCATGCTGACCTACGGGAATCTGTTTAGTACTGGCATCAGAAATAGACGTACCATTCTCATGCCATTCATTAGTTGCCAATGAAAGAGAATTGGTTGCGGTCGATGCAGCGGCATCGAAGTGATAAGTAACCCAACGATCTTCATCATCAGAAACAGCAGCATTTTTAAACACAACTAATGCCAATTTATGACTGTCCGTATCACTATTGTTTTGAACTTGAATATCAATTTGACTTAACGGCACCTGCCAGTCAGTACTCTCAATAGCACCAGACACAACCAGGTTGTAACTCGCAGGATGATCACCATCATCGCCTTTATAATTGAATTGATACTGATCAGAAGCATTACTGACTTCGAACCCAATACCCCAGCCATCTCTGAATTCACGATTACTATCTAAGCCCGAACTTAAATAATTAGCGCGATAACCTTTTAACTGTGGGTAGGCAGATATTTGCGTGGGCGTTCCGCCAAAATTAACGTAAGGATCCAGCATAGCGAGATCAATCCACTGATCAGAACCACTTACCTCCCAACTTCCATCTTTATTGATCAAAGGCTGTAGCTCTGTAGGATCCTGAGACAAAGTGGCACTCGCAGGCGGTAAAACACCGTTATCGATAATAAAACCGGATAGAACAGGTTGGTTACGATAACTACTTTGCATCAAGATGCTTTTTCTGAGCAGCTCCATCTTATCTAAGGTTTCATCGTAACGAAGTTGATTATCCTGATTATCGATAAACACCAATGGAGTACTGGCTACCAAGCCGATAATTAGCATCACTAACACCAGCTCTAATAAGGTAAAGCCAGATTGACGCTTTGAAGATGGTTGATTGAGGATTAGCGAAGGCATAAGACAATATCATCCCCACTACTGCTACAAAGAAGATCAGCATCACAGAAATCAGCATCAACTGGATCTGTCTCGGTATAATCGCAACTGTTTGGCTCGTAAATACCATTCGAACCAAAGCTAACTAATCGAGGCACCCCTGGCACGATAGTGCTATTCGCCATCACCTCTAGATCAATCGCCAAATAAGGACGACCAAAGCGATTGATCAGGGTTGAATCATCACCCGAAATTTTACGCCATTCCAATAGACAGTCTGTCGTATTGCAACCATTTACACTGCGGCTCTGACCGTCATCGACGGGATAATGATCATAAGGGTCTGCGATACCAATTACAGATTCAATCTCTACCCCATCAATCACAAAAGGCTCGCCCGGATCTGCAGAAGCACTAATACTCGAGCCATCAGATGTCAGATCGTCACCAATATCCAGATAAAGATACTTGTGGCCATTTAGGTAGGGTCCGCGCCAACCTCGGCGATAATCGGTACTCCAATTACTCTCAGTCGTTTGTTCAAAAAGAAAGGATAGGTCTGCAGGTGTAGTACGAGCGGGAAAAGACCCATTATCTTTATAGTACGCTTCGATCGCCTCACCCAGCTGCTGCATCTGGTAACGCGCTGCCTGATCTGCGGCATCTGAGCCAACATCACGGAAAGAGGTCACAACGCCACCAGCGACTACTAACAAGATAGCCGCAACCACTAGCATCTCTAAAAGAGTAAACCCCTTCTGAGACGACAAAACCGCTTTGCTAAAAACATCGTTACGGACACTTTTAGAAAAACGGTCTATTGGAGAACTGCGGTATTGTTTATCTACCAACTTCATATTTAGCCATTGTATTTATTATTGTTATTAGCCGATCCCTAGCTATCTAGCCTTATCCAAGTAAAGCCTGTTTTACAAAGCCCCTTTCGCCACATTTAACTGGCTTAAGGGCAAAAAATCACAAGTATTTCTGACAAAAAAGGCAGGAGCTAAGCCCCTGCCTTTTTAGAAATAAGAATTACTCTTCTTCGTTACCTTTAGCTTCAGCGATCTCGTCGTCGTAAGCGTCGCCGCCACCATCAAGTACTGCTAAGATCTGTACACCATCATCAGAATCCCAGTTTGCAGGGTCTGCACAAGCAGCATCCTCAATGCCACCAGCACATTCACCAACTACAACAGCAAGAGAGAAATGACCGTATTTATCAGGTCCAACATTACCATCCGATGGTGCTCGGCCAATAATTTCATTGGTTAAGGATGAATCAGGACCAATACCGAATACAGCTACGATATCATCGTCATCTGCACCAATTTCTTCTGGTTCTGTGTGAAATGCAATTGGCACAGACTCAGTTGCTAGAGTGGTAGTAAGATCAACAGCTGCACCTGCACCATATTCCCAATCATCACCATCTACAACAGGATTACGGAATACTAGGTTTGGCTTAGTAACGTCAACCAAGGCAACGTCATTGACCGGATCACCATCTTCGTTATTTAAAAGCAGCTCTCCTGCTGTAGCATTACATAAAGTCGATGTTGTATAGCGAAGACTTGTCAAACCTGCATCTTGAAGAGTTCCGAAAACAGCAGTTGTTTGTAAGATTGGTTGAACAACTAGAGCTCCATGCTTATCTTCAGTTAAACCACCATCGACACGTGCAACATTAGAGGCATTGGCACCATTAGCTAAGAGGATAGCCGTTCCAGCATTAGTAGATAGGTCAGCTGTTGATAAGGTCAATGCCCCATTCACACTTGTGTCAAAACCACCAACACAGATCATTGACTCTAGTTCTGCTGGCAAAATTCGCTTCTCTGTTGTTTCGAAGACTCTTAAACCACTTTCTAATGCAGCCATTGTGTGCACGGTAGTTGATTGAGCCGCACCCTCTTCCTTACCATCTAGGGAAGCGATTACAGAACCCGCAATTACCGCAAGAATCGCAACTACAACTAGCAATTCAAGCAAAGTAAAACCGCCCTGTTTACCTTGAAGTTTCTCACCCTTAGCACGTAATTCTGCGTCTTTAACCTGAGTCAGGTCAGCATTTTTGAACTTGCGAATCGTTTCTTTGATCTGTTGAGCGTTCATTATTTTTCTCTTTATTATTTTTACCGCATCTGTCTCACACAGATTTTTGGATTTTTAGTTATAAAAATCTTTAAGATGCAAACCCGCATTGCACTCTTTTAATTAGGGACGAACTCTTCGCTAGCTTAAACATCCACCACAAAACGGTACTGTCGGCCGTAATGGAGAATGACCTCTTTTTGCTGGCGTTTTAGAATTTTTGTTTCGATTCGGATCTCGCCGTAACCATCATGAGCAAGCACATCTTCAAACAACTCCAACAATTTCTGTTTAGCTGGATCGGCTGCTGGTTTATCCGTGCTCATAATTTTTTGCCCTTGGCTATGGCTTAATCTGACTTCCTTGAAATGTTGGGAACTAATCCTTAGCGCCCAATGTCTGAAAAACGTGACAGAAAAGGTAACTGTTTCAAAAATGTTACCAAACTGGCCATTAGAGCCACCTTTTCTAGTACTTTGGAATCAACTTCATCCCGAAACCTTCATGACAGATTCCTAAAAACCCAATCAAAAAAGCCGGAATTCATCCCAGAGAAGGCTGATTTTTAATAGAAAATATTGGAAAGGGAGATTCGGGAATTTAGGGCATAAAAGCCACTAGCGAAAAAAAACATTAGGGAAATCAAATATAATTTCAAACAAAGATTGAACAGATATGTAGGTGAATTTAGAAAGAATTTATCCTTGTTTACAAAGCGCCAACATCAACAAAATCTGCCAAAAACTTATGCTTGGCAACAATAAGATAAGGAAGGGCTTATTTATTAGGCAGGGCTTTTGACACAGGCGTTGCACCTTCAGCACCTACTATACAACCTCGTCCACTCTGTTTTGCATCATAAAGAGCATCATCAGCCCGCTTTATTAAAGCGTCTAAATTTAGATCGGTCGGCTCAGCCACAGCAAAACCGATGCTAACTGACATAGATAGCTCATATCCTGAAATGGAATATTTAGATTGAGAGACTAACCGCAATAATCGATCAGCTACTTGCTGAGCGCTGGCATAGGAGATATCAGGGATAAGCGCGATAAATTCCTCACCACCATAACGACCTATAGCGGAATAAGAACGCAGTTCACCCATCAACCTATGCGCCACCAGCTGCAGAAGCTTATCCCCGACTAGATGCCCATAGTTGTCATTCACTTTCTTGAAATGATCAAGATCTAACATCAGCAGAGCAAAACTACTCTGTTTGGAAGAGGAGCGTTTATATCGTTGCCATTCTGCCTCCATTCTTCTTGTGATCTCAGCCCGGTTATAAAGCCCAGTTACTGCATCAACCGTAGCTAGTTCTTCTAGCATCTCTTGCTGGTAGATCATTTTCTTCACAGCTTTACGCATAAACACAAAGGCCGTTCCAAAAACGCTGAATAGAATGATCGCTAACACACCGACAAACAGTACAATGCCTTGCTGCACCTCCCCTCTAAAACCAGAGGTATCTTGATAGATTTCAAAAACGCCGATGAGTGCACCTTTCTGGTTTTTCATAGCAACGTAGCTTTCAACTACATCAACATCAAAGCGGGTTTCATTAGCCAGATCCCTAATTTGGTCTTTTCTTTGAATATTAGAGCTAGCCCCCCTAATCAAAGCCTGCTTCAACATCTCATTAGCGCTCGCATCTTTACCGATGATACTGAGATCAGTGCTGTAAATAATGATTCCACTTGGAGAAAAAAGCTTAATTTTTACAATGCCATAAGGCTGAATAAAATCCCTTAGGGTCTTATTCAAGGCTAATAGTTGCGGCGGCAAAAGCGGCGCAGAATCGAGCGCAGAATTCAGATCAGATTGATAAGTTGTGAAAATAGCTTCTGTAAGATTTATTGCGTTAGATTCAGCTAAACGTACAACATAACGCTCATAGAGTTTACTTGCGGCGTAACCGCTCAATAGCAATAAAACAATCGATGCAAGAATAGCAACTAAGGTGAATCGTTTTAGGAAATGACCAAACGATGATGACAGTGCTTTAGGGTTCAACAACCAAAACCTCAATACAGCAGGTACTGTTTTCTCTTTCTCTAAATTAGATTAGCAGAAACCTAACCGACCGTTCACGCTCCTTCTTTTCAAAAACGGCTATTTTTAGCCTAAAGACTAAGAAACCTGAGAACAAGTCCGATACGACTTTGCTATGCCCCTTGGGTACAGGCTTTCAGAGCAATTGAAGCACGAGGCAATGATTACAAGCATGCAAGTTGCCTGTCGAAAATCATTAACAAAGTGAATCAGTTGCTCTGTAAGCCCCAAAGGGTGAGTTCTAAAACGTCCATCTACTTTGTCAGTCAGTTTGAAAAGGTCTAGACATTTCACTGCACTGACTTTAGCGTATCTGGTCGTTTTATAACTCACTGAGAAAATATGGGACTTATTCGCAGGTTCCTAAATGCTATTGAGGTTTAACAAGCATTTTTTCAAACTGGAGATAAGGAACGGGTCGACTACTGAGGTAGCCTTGATAATAGTGACAAGCCTTACTTTGCAAGAATTTTAGCTGTTCCTCAGTCTCTACGCCTTCAGCTAAGACTTTAAAACCTAAGCTGTGTCCCATGGCAACTATAGTTGCGGCAATCACCATATCGTCTTTATCTTGAGGAATATCCTCGACAAAGGATTTATCAATTTTCAGGACATCAATCGGGAATTTTTTAAGGTAAGCGAGCGAAGAATACCCCGTACCAAAATCATCAATCGCAACTTTAACGCCGAGCTCACGCAGCCCATGAAGCAGATCGATAAACTCCTGCTCTCTCTCCATCATGGCGCTTTCAGTAATCTCCAATTCCAGATACTTCGCTGGCAATCCCGTTTGCTCTAGAACATTAGTCACTAACTGACATATATCGGCGTGACGTAACTGCACGGTAGATAGATTGACAGCGATTGAGATCGGCTTATACCCCTTATCCAACCATGATTTCAGCTGTGAACAACTTTGCTTAAGAACAAATTGACCTATTGGATTAATCAAACCGGTTTGTTCCGCTAATGGAATAAAATCGGCGGGACCAATCAAGCCTTTTTCTGGATCTTGCCAACGCACCAGTGCTTCAGCACCAACCAGTTCTCCTGAAGCTAAATCGATTTGCGGCTGATAAAAAACTTCTAGTTCCTGGTTATCAATCGCACGAGATAGCCTAGCTTCAAGCTCTAACCTGCAACGAGCATCATGGGTAAGCTCTTCCGTAAAGTAATGAAAACAGCCACGCCCCTCACCCTTAGCCCGATACAGCGCAGCATCTGCATGCTGAAGCAATGCCTCGGCATCTTCACTTTGCGTCGGGTAGATACTAATTCCAACAGAGCCACCTATAGCAACATCGCGGCCATTACTTAATGTCCAACGCTTACTAATGGCCTCGATCATTTCATTAGCGACAAGGCCTGCATCTTCTGGATGCTGAATATCATCCAGTAATAGAGCAAATTCATCTCCGCCCATACGACAAACCAGATCGACTTGTCGCAAGCGCTCTTTTAGAAGTGCAGCCACCTGCTGTAGTAACTCATCCCCAGCGGCATGACCGAAGCTATCATTTACATCTTTAAAGCGATCCAAATCCAACAACAGCAACGCCAACTGCTTACCGTTGCGCTTTGCGACCGCTAATGATTGCTCCAATCGCGATTGCAACATCAGACGATTGGGCAGATTGGTCAACATGTCATGATGAGCTAAGTAATTAAGCTTCTGTTCTGACTCTTTGAGCTTAGAAATATCCGAAAAGACACCGACATAATGAGTGACCTTTTGATAATCATTGGTAACCTGACTAATACTCAGCAACTCGGGATAAACCGCACCATCCTTGCGACGATTCCATATCTCTCCCTGCCAACTGCCTTTTTCCCTCAAACTCTCCCACATCACTGCGTAAAACTGCTCATCATGTCGGCCCGATTGCAAAATTTTGGCAGGTTGCCCGATCACTTCTTCACTGTCATATCCCGTTAAACGGCAGAAGGCTTCATTTACACGCTGAATAACACCAGCAGCCGAGGTAATCATCACCCCCTCTGTGGTACTGCCAAACACAGCTGCTGCCTGACGTAACCGATCTTCTTGGCTTTTGCGGTCGGTTACATCTTCCAAGATAGCCAAGAAACCACACTCAGTCGTAATACCCGAGGCGTTAATCAGTTTCTGCTTACCCTCCAAGCAAGTAATCTTATATTCACTTAAGGGAATTTTATGGTCGGTTATACGCGCTCGCTCAATAGCTCCATACCAACGCTCACGCGCTTCTTTACGGTACTGTAGGTCTGGATGGGCTAAGGAAAACCAAGTATCCAAATCAGGCAGGTGCTTTGCTGTATAGCCCAATGTTGCAGTGAAAGCACGATTAAGACTGATTAAGCGCCCATCAAAACCAACATAAGCCATAGGAACAGGCGATTGTTCAAACAACACCCTAAAGCGTTGCTCACTATCGCGAATGGAATCTATCGCTTGGAACCGTTCAGTCAGATCACGCGCGATAGCAACAACATAGTCTTTATGCCCAAAGCGAACTAAGCGCGACTTAATTTCGACTGGGAAGATAGTGCCATCCAAGCGTCTATGTTCTGTCGTTATTAACTGTTCCTCTTTTTTCTTAAGTTCGGAAATATGGTGTTCTAACCAATCATTAAGAGAATCATTTTCCGTCGTCAAATCAACGACCCGCAAACTTAGCAAGTCCGTATGCGACATAGCTAGGCTTTCAGAGGCGCGCTCGTTGGCATCTAGAATCCGGCCATCATCAGCATCAATGATGTAGATAGCATCACTGACCTGCTCAACCAAACTTTGATAAAAATCGCGTTGCTCAATATCTCGCAAACGTGCTTCTGTATTTGCTAGATCCCGGCTTTTACGTTCCAACGTTTCTTGCAGGTACTCTATGTAGGAGCCTTGAAGGGATTTTGCGATATCGTGTCGCGTAAGAATGCCTTTCAGTGAACCATCATGTTCGACTACTACAAGGCGGCGTATATGATTGCTCTCCATCATACGACTAGCGATTTGTAGAGGCAGATCAGGTAGAACCGTCAACAAAGGCGAAGCCATCACATCAATAGCTTTTACCTTTTCTATATCAAGATGCTCAGTTGCTAACCGAACCATATCCCGCTCGGTCAAGATACCAACCGGACAACCCTTCTCAACAACGACCACACAACTTATGTGTTCGGTATTCATAGTAGAGAGCACCGTCGCCAAAGATTCTTCAGGGTTGACCCCTTTTACCCGGCAACTCATGGAATTGGCAACGGTTTTTAGCTCAACTAAATACTCCATCCCCATGTGATGGAGAAAATCGCCTTCACTCACTAGACCTAGTAGCTGTCCATCACTATCGACAACAACAAGATGCCTGACGCTATTTTCAGACATCGTTTGGTACGCCTTGGCATAACCCAGATTAGAGGAAACAGTGATAACAGGCTGACTCATAACCTCAGCCATACTTAAAGATGAGATAGCCTGATCATCAAGCATTAAACGAATAGCATCTTTCTCAGTGAAGATACCTACAGGTTTAGCTGAATCGTCTATAGCAACAATGCTACTAATCGAATGCTTCTGCATGAGCGCCAGCACAGTTTTTAAAGGCGCATCCGGTGCGACAGTAATAACACTCGGCGTTAGAATCGCCTTTAACGGTGCTGCCTCTATTTCAATAGCATTCAAATTCATACATCAACCAATTCGAATAAGATCAAGCAATCAAGGGATGCTACCTAGATCAACTGGCAAAAACATTGATATCAGTGCTTACATCAGTCAATCCAAATACAACTCAAATAATGTATTTTAATAATATCTTTTATATAATCATCCTTTCCAATCTAGTGTAGGTACAAAAATTAGTATCTGACTAATAGAAAGCACTTCTTTTTTCAGATAAAACAATACATTAGAAAGTCCTTAATAAAATTTTATCTACGGACAATTGTCATTTATAAGGTGCAGGTGAGGTAAATACGACCTGGAGCAAACAAATTTTTTCCAATATAGGTATAATCGTCGGCCTCTCTCGAACCCAAACTAATTTATGCGGGCAACACTCGATGAAGAAACAGATTCTTTTAGCTACAAGTCTAATGCTGAGCATTGGTACAACTAACCTGATGGCAGCCGATCTAGGCAAAGGCTCTTTAGCCTTTGACAAGCAAGACTACGCAACAGCACTTGAAGAGCTGAAGCCACTGGCAAAAGAAGGCGACCCAGATGCACTCAACATGCTTGGCCAGATGTATGAGAATGGCTGGGGCGTTGAGGTAGACGAAGCTAAAGCACGCCGTTACTACAAACGCGGCGCTTCTCAAGGCCATATGGCTAACGTAAACAGCCTGCGTGCTCTGAAAGACAAAGAATACAAAGTTGAACTAAAAACTGTTCAGCCTGCTGCTGAATCTGGTGATGCTCAAGCACAAAACCGTTTGGGTGAAATGGCAGAGTTCGGTTACGGCATGTCACGTAACGCTGATATGGCGATCGAATGGTACCTAAAATCTGCCGATCAGGGCTATGTAGCTGCACAACACAATATTGGCCGCTGCTACAACTTCGGCACAGGTGTTGAGCAAAACTTCGAAGAAGCAGAACGTTGGTACCGTAAAGCGGCTAACCAAGGTCACACTGACGCGATGTTCTTTTTAGGTACGCTTTACTCTAACAACCACGGTTCTCAGAAAGACCAGGATACAAACATCCTAGCTTACGCTTGGATGCACAATGCTGCTGAACTGGGTAACAAAACTGCACAAGCTATCGAAAAGCGTTTGGTAATGAAACTGAACCCAAGCGAGCTTGAAGAAGCCAAAGCATTAGCTGCTGAGTACCGTAAAACGTACATTGCAGAATAAGCGCTACCAAATTTAAAAAGGCGATCATCTGATCGCCTTTTTTATTGCCTAATAGCCCGTGGGTGGCGAAGCATAGCTCTTTCCATGTAAAATCTGCACTTAGATAGATCACTTTTAGCGGGCATTTTTCGCGATCCAGCAAGTTAAGCCCAGTCTTGAACTCGACCCTACACGTGTATTGATAAAATGAGCCGAGCCTTTAAAGAAACTTATGCCGATATCAAAATCGCCAGCCCACTAAAACGCTTAGGCGCTTTTGTTTACGACCTAATGTTAGTCGCAGCCCTATTAATGGTCTCTACCGGTGTGCTTATGACCATCAACGGCGGCGAAGCCCTAGATACCAGCCCTTACTTTGCCGTGTATCAGTCTGCTCTATTTATCATTGTTTACCTATTCTTATCCTTCTTCTGGATGCGTAACGGTCAAACCCTCGGCATGCTAGCTTGGCGTTTGCGCGTACAAACCTCAGAAGGCTACCGCCTTAACTTCACTCAATCCCTAATACGTTACATCGTAGGCATCATCTCCCTATCCGCTTTCGGCGTAGGCTTCCTTTGGATGTTTATCAACAAACAGAAGATGACATGGCATGACCTAGCGTCAGGCACACACGTGGTAGAACTACCAAAGAATGCGAAGATTTTGGAATAAAGGCAGGACGCCACTGCGTGGCTAGAGTAAAAGAAGGACGCTGACGCTAGAGGGCGCTTCGCTTTTAGGACGTCACTACGTGACTAGAGGACGGCTTCGCCTAGAAAAAAGATTTCAACACTGCTTGATTAGAGTATTGAGTATTTTTCTAATCTCCAATATTTCTTCAGCCCAACTTAGGGCTTTCTGCTTCGGTATAAAACCTACTTTTTGCCCAATTAGTATTTGTGTTCGTAGTTCTGCTGAAGAACCTTTCGCATAGTAAAGGAATTGCCTTTTTTCTTTAACGGAGCTCCGTTCATACCCTTCGGCTATATTACTGGGAATAGACAGACCACTGCGCGTAATTTGGTCTTTGAAACCATAGTCCTTACAACTGGCAAGAACTAAGTAAAGATCTGTACTTAATCGGCAGGAACGTTTCCATACATCAAGATTCTCGTAACTCATAACAACCTCCATGTTGTTTATGTTTTAAGCCTTTTCTCTAGCTGCAAAGCAGCGTCCTCTAGGCGTAGCCGTCCTCTAGCCACGCAGTAGCGTCCTCTAGCGCCAGCGTCCTACTTCGCCCTATTAAGCAACCAGAACCCAAAACCTGCACAAATCAGAATCGGGATAATCACCGCAACAAACGGTGCGAACCCAAATACGGCGCTGGTAGGACCAAGGATGTCTTGAGTGAGTTTAAATGCGAGGCCGACGATGATGCCGGTGATCAAGCGCTGCCCCAGGGTTACACTTCGAAGTGGGCCAAAGATAAAAGAAACAGCAACCAACACTAAAGCGAATACAGCGAGTGGCAGGAGCAACTTACTCCAGAAAGCCACGCGGTATTGTGAGGAAGCTAAGCCCTGCTCTTTGAGATATTCGCTGTAAGAAAGCAAACCACTCATCGATAGGTTAGTAGGCTGAACCATCACGACTTTTAATAGCTCAGGTGTTAAGCCACTTTCCCAAACTTCGGATTCTAAGGTGGTCGTAGTCACAGACGATGTCGCTGGTGTCGCTCGATCTTCTGCCGATGGGAAACGTGTCTCACGAACTTCAGTAAGTACCCACTTACCCTCTTCGTAACGCCCCACTTTGGCATAGCTAGAGCGGGCAAGTGTTAGATCTTCATTAAACTCGTAACGGCTTACGCCGCGCACAGAGCCATCAGGAATTACAGCATTGATATGCAGAAATGTACGATCATCTCGGTGCCAAACGCGACTGGCATCATTAATCGCTCGGCTACCGGTTTGCGCCACTTGGCGATGACTCTGCGCCTGCTGCTCTGTATGGGGAACAACGAATTCACCAAGGCCCAATGCAAACGCAATAATCAGCAATACCGGTTTCATAACAGATAGGATAATCCCTAAAGTCGAGATACCTGCTGCGCGCATAACCGTAAGCTCAGAACTTGAAGCAAGGATACCCAAACCTAACAGACAGCCGATCAGACTAGATAGGGGAATAAACTCGTAGATACGACGCGGCAAGGTTAGCAGAGAATACTCAACCGCAGCAGCGAAGGTATAACTACCTTCAACATCTTTAAGTTCTTCCACTAGTGCAAACAACATATCTAGCCCTGCAACCACCAGCAGAACCACTAAGAAGCCACCTAATACATGACGTGCGATATACAGATCTAATAGCTTCATGATGTTTTCTTACTCCATGGCATACGCAAAGTCGGCATAGGAATTTGGTTAAAGACCCGACTCCAGAAACGGCCAAAAACAATCATATTGAGCGCCAACAAAGCAAACACAAAATGCACCATCCAGATAGCAATCGGCGCAGCTTCATCATCACTCACTTTACTGGTCATATTGCTCAGAATGGTGAGGTATAGAAGGTAGATAATGATCGACGGAACTAGACGCGCAAAGCGCCCCTGACGCGGATTAACACGGCTTAAAGGCACCGCCAACAGAGTCACCACTATCGCCAATACAGGTAACGATAAGCGCCAGTTTAACTGTGCACGATGCTTAGGCTCATCCGATTCCCAAAGCACAGAGGTTGGTAGCGCCTCTACTTTGTCGTAGCGAATCTCTTGGTTTTTACGCTCCACTTCAGAGCCGTAACGTTTAAAGCCAAGTTCTGTGTAATCAGCCTTACCCGGCACGCCTTCGTAGCGGAAACCATCTTCTAAGACTAAGAATCGCTGATCTCGCTCAGTATCTGTCACCATACTGCCTGATTCAGCAAGAGTGATCTGTAAACGTTTAGTACTCTTATTCCGATCAGCCATAAAGACCAAACCTAGCTCACCATCCTTACTCACAGAATCGGTATAGGTAACTCGAGCACTGTTTTGATTTTTCTGGAAACGGCCCGGAACAAGGCTTTCTAGCTCACTGCGACTTTCTTGTTCATCAAAGATTTTATTTGTTTCAGAAGCACCATAAGGAGAAACAAAAACAGATAAAACGCCGACAACAACAGCCACCAGCAGAGCCGGCCCCATGGAATAAGCCACTAATCGTTTCTGGCTCATACCGCAGGCTTCGAGTACTGTCATCTCACTCTCAAGATAAAGACGACCATAACCCAGCAAGAAGCCCAGAAATAAACCTAAGGGCAGAATCAGCTCAAGGAATCCCGGTAAGCGATACCCCATAATGGCAAACAACACACTCGGATCTAATTCACCTGCTGCGGCCTTGGAAAGGTATCTAACAAAACGTCCACTCATGATGATGACGAGCAAAACCGAACTCACCGCCAACATGCTGAGTAGCACTTCTCGAGATAAATAACGAAAAACGATCACTCTATGTCCCTACGAAACTGTTACCGACACAAAAATGGTTTATATTATGGGCCTTTACAGCGGAAATTATCTGTCAAAGCCTAGGTACTGAGTTTTAAGTACCGGCATTATCCTTTAATCCGCACCTAATGTCTTGTTTAGACGGCTGCTGGCCGTGAGTTTGGAGCTAACATGGATTTTGAAATTGTAAATGGTGAGATTCAGTCACTAGAAACAGAATGTCTAGTCATCGCAGTTGAAGCTGATGGCAACCTATCCCCTGCAGCGAAAGCAGTCGACAGCGCCAGCTCTGGATACATTAGCGAAATCATCAACCAAGGTGATATCAGCGGCAAAACAGCACAAACACTTCTACTTCACAAAGTACCGGGCGTAACTGCTAAGCGCGTATTGCTGGTTGGCTTTGGTAAAGAAGAAGATCGTAACAACCGTAACCTACGCAAAGCTGTGACTGCTGTTATGGGTATCGTTAAAGGTACAGGTGTAAGCAGCGTAACATTTGCGCTAGATTGCAAACTAAGTGACGACGCAGATCAATACCGCCAACTTCGCCATGTTGTTGAATGGGCAGGCGCTGAGCTATACGTATACGACGAAACTAAGAGCAAAAAAGCGGATCCTCTAAAACTGGAACAGATTGCTCTAGTTGTTAACGATGACGATGCAGAAGTTGCAGAGACAGCCCTTCTAGACGGTACAGCTATCGTCAACGGCATGAGCATTGCGCGCGACCTAGGCAACCTACCAGGCAACATCTGTACGCCTACTTACCTAGCTGAGCAAGCACTAGAACTAGACGACGAATTTGAAAGCCTAACAGCAACCATCGTTGATGAAGACGAGATGGCTGAACTGGGCATGCACTGTCTACTTTCTGTAGGCAATGGTTCTGAGCAGCCTTCCAAACTGATTGTTATGGAATACAAAGGCGGCGAAGAAGGCGACAAGCCACACGTACTTGTAGGTAAAGGTATTACGTTCGACACAGGCGGCATCTCATTGAAGCCAGGCGCTGGTATGGACGAGATGAAGTACGACATGTGTGGTGCGGCAAGCGTATTCGGTGCAATGACTGCGCTATGTGAAATGGAGCTACCGATCAACGTTGTTGGTATCGTTGCTGCAGCTGAAAACATGCCAAGCGGCCATGCAACTAAGCCAGGCGACATCGTAACGACTATGTCTGGTCAAACTGTTGAGATCCTAAACACTGACGCTGAAGGCCGTTTGGTGCTTTGCGATGCCCTAACTTACGCAGGTAAATTTGAGCCAGCATCAGTTGTAGATATCGCAACACTAACTGGCGCGTGCATCATCGCACTAGGTCACCACGCTACTGGCGTACTATCTAACAACGACGATTTAGCACAAGAACTTATGCAAGCAGGTAACCAAGCAGCGGATAAAGCTTGGCAACTACCGCTATGGGATGAGTTCCAAGAGCAGCTAGATTCTAACTTTGCAGATATCGCTAACATCGGTGGTCGCCCAGGCGGCACAATCACTGCTGCGTGCTTCCTATCTCGCTTCACTAAAGAGTACCGTTGGGCTCACTTGGATATCGCAGGTGTTGCTTGGCATAGCGGTGGTAAAAACAAAGGCGCTACAGGCCGCTGTGTACCACTACTAACTCAGTACCTGCTAAACCAATCAGCAGACGAGGAATAAGCCTCAGGCTTAGTAACCGATGACCAGTAAAGCTGATTTCTATGTACTACCTTCTAGCGACCCGGATGCCCGTGGTCGCTTCCTTTGCCGTTTAGTCGAAAAGATCCGTGCACTAGGGCACCAACTTTACATCCAAACAGCAAACGAAAGTGAAGCCAAGCATATTGATCAGCTTCTCTGGGAATACCGCCCCGAAGCGTTTATCCCACACCAACTGGTAGACGAAGATCTCCAAGCCAGCGTACAAATCGGCTGGGATCAACAACGCCCACAACATAAAGACGTATTCGTAAATCTGAATTTAGATATTCCAGAAGACGCACTCGGATTCGACCGCATCTTAGAAGTCGTTGTACAAACAGAAGACGTCCTTGCCTCAACTCGTAAGAACTACAAGCTATATCAATCCAATGGCATCCAGATTGATATGCATGATATGCGCCCTAAGCCGAAGGCGTAGAGGACGGCTTCGCCTAGAGGTCGCTTCGCTTGTAGGACGCAACTTCGTTGCTAGAGAAAAAACCTCTATAGGAATTAAGGGATTAGTTTTTAATATTTCTAAGTAATACGATCCTCAATGACCATACCCTCGAATCATTTCGAATCTTCACAATACTTATAATTTTTTTAATCTTTTTCTCTAGCTGCGTAGCAGCGCCCTTCTTTTCCTCTAGTGGCGAAGCCACGTCCTCTAGCCATGAAATGGCGTCCTAAAAGGCGAAGCCGCTCTCTAGCGTAAGCGTCCTTCTTTTCCTATAGGCGAAGCCGTCCTCTAGCAGCTTTGCTGCGTCCTGCCCTTCAAGCCACAACAGTCCCTTTCCCTCCAGACTTTTTATGCCCACGCGTTTCTTCAATCAGGAACTTAAGCCAACGCATGTAAGGCGTTCCACCGGTGCCTTGTTGATCATTACAGCGGCGTGCGATGTATTTAATCGCCCAGTGATAATGCACTTCGCGGAAGCACGCCATCAGTTCTAACACCGCATCAAACTTATCGGAATTCGCCACTGTTTTAACATCAGGCATACCGCGTACTTGTTCCAACATAACTCGATGATCAACCGGCATATATTGACGCATATCGTACAAATGGCGAGTTAGGCGATTATCTTGGTGTGGGATTTTCATAAACTCTGTCAGTAGCGGCATGATTGAGCTTTGTGCGCCGGTTTCACCTCGATAGCTGATCGGATCTATATTCACTCCTTCATACACCACCTCTTGGAATTGGCCGATGTAGGGGCGGAATTTAGAGAAATACAGTTCATCTGACATACGCTCAGGTATCCGTTGTAACACCTGAATAATCGAGGTCATCGCCATCGCGATCTTATCTAAAGCAGCATCAACGTCTCTGGGCTGTACCTCACCTTGTAGACTTAAAACCGCATCCAAAATATCAGCTGCCAAAGCCTCTATCTCGATATGGACTAAGATAAACCAATGTTCATCGTAGAGATGAACAAAGTTTTGAATCGTATCGATATTGCCAAGCTGAACAGGTTTACGAATATCAAAACGTCGCCAATTGAACAGCGCATAACCGTCGTAACTCAAGATGGGAGGTCGCTGCATCAGGTCAGCAATTTTGCATAAGGGGCGAGCTAGGTTCGCAGGTAAAGAGTGACAACTGGGTTGCCCTATTTGATTGATATAACCCGACGCGATAAAACCCAACCTGACATAGTAAAGGCACGCTTGCGGCCAGAGATCATCAGGGATATTGATATAAGGCCAATCGGGAACAAACACTCGACGCAGATAGTTTCGAGCATCCTTTTCTAATAACAAACTCGGTAACGAATTACCTACCGTATCCAGTACTGCATAAGGCTCCCCCAAAACCAATTCAGTCGCCGGATCCTGACAAGGTAAAAAACCGCGTGTGGCATAACATTGTTTCATGTTCGTACCTCCGCAATAACTTTGATACTTATAAGTATAGATGTATCAAAATAGGACGCAGCAAAGCTGCTAGAGAACGCTTCGCGCTTAGGACGCTAGCGCTAGAGGACGGCTTCGCCTAGAGAAAAAACATAACCTTCAATTCCCTCGTTAAATACATCCGGCTCTTTGTTTTTATGCTTTTCCTCTAGCTGCGTAGCAGCGTCCTCTAGTGGCGAAGCCACGTACTCTAGCCATGAAATGGCGTCCTCTAGGCGCAGCCGTCCTGCTTTCTTACGCTATTAGCAAAGCCGCGCCCTATCGTCTTCCTCGCCCTAGCTACTACTCACTAATATCCTGTATAATGTTGGACTTTATGCGTGCTGCCCACGGCAACTCTCGGGCAGCCTAATTCGACAGATTTTCAGAAGACTCAGAGCGCAATGGATACGACTTACCAGCCGCACGAAATCGAGAAATCCTGGTACAAAACCTGGGAAGACAACAACTACTTCGCACCTCAAGGCGAAGGTGACTCATACTGCATCATGATTCCGCCACCGAACGTCACCGGTAGCCTGCACATGGGTCACGCTTTCCAGCACACCATCATGGATGCTCTAACTCGTTATAAGCGTATGCAGGGTAAAAACACGCTGTGGCAGGTAGGTACAGACCACGCGGGTATCGCTACGCAGATGGTTGTTGAGCGTAAGCTTGCGGCTGAAGAGCAAAAGTCTCGTCACGATCTAGGTCGTGATGCCTTTATCGAAAAGATCTGGGAATGGAAAGAAGAGTCCGGCGGTACCATTACTCGCCAGATGCGTCGCCTAGGTAACTCTGTAGATTGGGCGAACGAGCGCTTCACAATGGACTCTGGCTTCTACCACGCAGTTCAAGAAGTATTTATCCGTCTATACGACGAAGGCTTGGTTTACCGCGGCAAGCGCCTAGTAAACTGGGACCCTAAACTTCACACTGCGATCTCTGATCTAGAAGTTGAGAACAAAGAAGTCAAAGGCAAGATGTGGTACCTACGTTACCCACTCGCTGATGGCGTAAAAACTGCGGCTGGCGAAGACCACATCGTTGTAGGTACGACTCGTCCAGAAACAATGCTAGGTGATACTGGTGTTGCGGTTAACCCTGAAGATGAGCGCTACAAAGATCTAATCGGTAAAGAGATCGTTCTACCGCTTGTTGGCCGTCGCATTCCAATTGTTGGCGACGAACACGCTGACATGGAAAAAGGCACAGGTTGCGTAAAAATCACACCTGCACACGACTTCAACGATAACGAAGTGGGTAAGCGTTGCAACCTACCGATGATCAACGTCCTAACCTACAACGCAGATATTCGCGAAGAAGGTGAAGGCTTTAACACTGACGGTACGCCAAACAACGATATCGACACTAACATCCCGGAGAAATACCGTGGTATGGAGCGCTTTGCAGCGCGTCGTGAAATCGTTGCTGATTTCGAAGCAGCAGGCTTGCTAGTTAAGATCGAAGAAAACGACATGACGGTTCCTTACGGCGACCGTGGTGGCGTAGTTATCGAGCCAATGCTAACTGACCAGTGGTTTGCTGATGCTAAAACGCTAGCAAAACCAGCAGTTGAAGCAGTAGAAAAAGGCGATATCAAATTTGTACCCCAGCAGTATGAGAACATGTACAACGCTTGGATGCGCGACATTCAAGACTGGTGTATCTCTCGTCAGCTTTGGTGGGGTCACCGTATTCCAGCCTTCTACGATAATGAAGGCAACGTATACGTAGCGAACGACAAAGAAGCAGCGCGCGAAAAATACGGTCTAGATCCAGAAGTTGAACTACGTCAGGACGATGACGTTCTAGATACATGGTTCAGCTCGGCACTATGGACATTCGGAACACTTGGCTGGCCTGAAAATACTCAGCGTCTGCAAACGTTCCACCCTACTGATGTGCTAGTAACTGGTTTCGACATCATCTTCTTCTGGGTAGCACGCATGATCATGATGACCATGCACTTTATGAAAGATGAAGACGGCAACCCACAAGTACCATTCAAAACTGTTTACGTTACCGGCCTTATCCGTGACGAAAACGGCGACAAGATGTCCAAGTCTAAAGGCAACGTACTAGACCCACTGGATATGATCGACGGCATCGAGCTAGATACGCTGCTAGAAAAGCGTTGCGGCAACATGATGCAGCCACAACTGGCTGAGAAGATCGGCAAACGTACTAAGAAAGAGTTCCCTGAAGGTATTCAGGCACACGGTACTGACGCACTTCGTTTCACCCTTGCGGCACTGGCTTCTACTGGCCGTGACATCAACTGGGATATGAAGCGTCTAGAAGGTTACCGTAACTTCTGTAACAAGATCTGGAACGCAGCACGTTACGTGCTAATGAACACTGAAGGTGAAGATTGCGGTCAGGATATTAATGCTGACGTTGAGCTATCTCTAGCAGATCGCTGGATCGCTAGTCGTCTACAAGCGGTAGAAGCTGAAGTGGTTAAACACTTCGACGAGTACCGTTTCGATATGGCGTCTAAGTCGCTATACGACTTTATCTGGAACGACTACTGCGCATGGTACCTAGAGCTTTCTAAGCCAGTACTGTGGGATGAAGATGCATCCGAAGCAGCCAAGCGCGGTACACGCCGTACTCTAGTTCGCGTATTGGAAGCAATCCTACGTCTTGCTCACCCAATCATGCCGTACATCACTGAAGAGATCTGGCAGCAGGTTAAAGGTCTAGCCGGTGTTGAAGGCGATACGATCATGACTCAGGCTTACCCTGTACCAAGCACAGACAAGATCGATAGCGATGCCGAAGCAGAGATCGAATGGCTACAAGGCGTTATCACCGGTGTACGTAACATCCGTGGTGAAATGGGCATCTCCCCTGCTAAAGAGCTAGACGTACTGTTCCAAAACGGTGGCGACTTAGACAAACAACGTCTAGAAGCAAACCGCACCTTCCTATCTAAACTAGCATCGCTAAGCAGCATCACATGGCTAAATGCCGGTGACGAAGCACCAATGGCAGCGACTCAGCTAGTGGGCGATATGGAAGTATTGGTACCAATGGCTGGCCTAATCAACAAAGACGCTGAGCTGGCTCGTCTACAGAAAGAACTAGACAAGCTACAGAAAGAGATCAGCCGTGTTGAAGGTAAGCTAGGTAACGAGAAGTTCGTATCTAACGCACCAGAAGCGGTTATCGCGAAAGAGCGTGAGAAGCTTGCAGGCTCTCAAGCAGCATTCGATAAGCTGAAAGAGCAATACGGTAAGATCGAAGCTCTGTAAAAAGCAGATCGCTACGCTTCTAGCACGCTTCGCGCTTAGGACGCGGCTTCGCCGCTAGAGTTGTTAGAAAAAGCGCTAAAACAAAAAGCCCAGACGTAGTTCTGGGCTTTTTTGTGAAAAGAAAGTAACTGTCTCTATCTTCCTTCAATTAAAATTCTTCGTCTAAGCGTACCTTCAGGCGCTAACTCAGACACAGCATTTAAGAAGCGCTGCCTTTCATCGGTAGAAAGGTAATTCTTACCTCCTGCCAACCAAACCTCTTCATTATCGACCACCTTCCCGATAATGATGGGGTGTTCAGTGTTGAACAGACCAAAGAGTGACAGCCCTTCATTGCATGGAGTATACCAAGCAACATTTTTCCTTTTTGATAAAACTCGCTTAACCAAGCGCGGATCATCAAAAGGAATCAAGTTCGCAAAATCCAGCTCTACCAATTTTTGTAGATGAGAAGACCCACGCCAAACCATAATCCCTTCGGCGAGCTTTGCTTCCTCAAAGGAATTCATAGGACGAGTCGAAGAGATAAAGCAGATCGGCACTTCCCATAGTTTCGCCAACCAGCTAAAGCGCTCTTCCCGCTCGGACGTACGGGTAAATGGGAAAAGAAGATATTTCTTAGATTTTTCCGTTTCTAACACAGCGCGGGACCACGGCACGATGCGGTAATCTATTGTTACTCCAGCTTTGCTCGCGGCTTGAGCAAAGAAATCCGGATAGATCCCCTCTATCACCCCCTCTCTTTTTTCCAAAAGACCGGACATCAACTCCGTAGAGATAAGCGTCACCCCTGAATGATTATCCGCCCACGCAGGGTTATTTACATTCAGTATCAAAAACAAAGAGAGACAGAGGGTTCTGATCTTCACTAGGGCTCCACCAATAGATCTACAAAAAGCTGTATGTAGTCTAGCAATGAATCAAGCAGATCGCTGCGCTTCTAGCACGCTTCGCGCTTAGGACGCGGCTACGCCGCTAGAGTGGTTAGAAAAAGCCTTAAAAGCAAAAAACCAGACAAGGTGTTGTTTGTTTTTTTATTGTCTTAATTAAATGGCTTTGCCCTCTTTCATTTTGCCTTTAATTTTGACCTCTTTAATAATTTTCCTACGCGTCGGGAACACGAAAGACCATTTGCTCTATACGGTCTCGAAGATCGTGACGAGCTAGATCTAAATTATCAATGATACATCTTAACTCATCTCGACTTTCTTGATATTGATCCCTCGCTTCAAGTCTTAGCTCCTCGCTAAAACTCCCCCTAGTTCTATTAGTATGAACTGCAAATAACTTCTGAACTGCTTCGGCAGCATTCACATAATTACACTGCCTAACATCACCTGCATTTATAGCTCCGCTCATTGCCTTAAATGCGACAAGATAGTTGTCTTCGAGCATCGCTTCTTTCCATATGGAATCAACAATATTTACAGATAGATCTTTTATACGAGACCATTTAGGAGCACTTCCCATACTAATAGCTTTCGTTACATTCCCATAAGCATTTACAAGTACATGAATTTTACTATTTCGGTTTAAAATATCTCCTGAATGTAAATATTGGCTATTTGCATAGCGTTCATACCAAATCGCAGTTTGAAATCCTCCCTGCTCAATAGCATCCTTACACACATTCGATATTGAAGTTTGTTCTCCAATTTGATTTTCAACTTCATACCACATATCAAAAAATGACTCTTTTCTTTGCCCCTTAATATACGCATCATTAAATGACTTTCTAACTACCTCTAGACTTGAAGATGGATCATCATATTCGACTCTAGCGAGCATAAAAAACAAATCAGAGTTTTCTTTAAACTTTTTATCTCCCAATAAAGATCTGACCGTTTCTCTAGCTTGATTAAAACTTTCATTCTTTAATAATGCACTACATTGCCTTACAGCAGCACCAACTTCGGGTACATTTCCATTTGATAATTCCTGATAACGCAACCCTTCTGCAATTTGCCTGACGCTATCTATATAATCCGAAGCATCTGGTAATATCTCATGACATAATTTCAGGATTAAATTACTAACTGAGGAGGAAACTTCTATTCTTGGCTCTTCCTCAATAAAGTTAATACTCTGAATTAAGAATAAATTTCCGAGCTGTTCTATAGAGGTTGATATATTTGAATTACTCAGCTCCGTTAACTGATGTACTTCTGTTCTAGAACACCCACCTACATAGCTTACTGCCACAAGAATCTTAATTGCCTCAAGAGTCAATTCCTCTATTTCTTTTCTTAAAGCGGCCTCCCTAACCAACTCCCCCTCTTCACCTGACCATTGCTCTATGGCCACATTTAAAGAGACTCCATTCTTATATAGCCTTAATATAGATTCAGTAAATAATGGAGAGCCTTCAGAAGCACTACATAACTTTTCAATATTTGATAAATTCAACTTTTGCAGATGTACTCGATCACAAATAACATTTACTAATTCGGAATAGTCACTACCTTCGAGACCAGGAACAGTAATACAAGAATCAGTTGAATAAATATTATTCACTCGGGTTGTTAATAAAACCCTAGAATTAGAGTTTGCAATTACTCTTGCCGCCTCCATAATACGCCTTTGCTCATCTGGGGAATTTGAATCTACATCATCTACAACGATAAATGTCGGGTAAGATTCGAGATTTTCTTTAGCCTTACGTTTAAGTTGATTCTCAGACAGATCAATTAATTCTTCATCCAAAGATCCTGTTTTTAAACAAACCTCTTTAAGTAAAGTTTCTAGGCTATCGTAATGTGATTCAGGCGTTTCAATATATGAATCGTATAAACCCTTGAACTGTTTTTTCTTTGCAGTCAACCAAACAATTTGATCAATCGAACTAGCACCACTTTTTGCTAATAATTGACAGAACTCATATGCAATTGAAGTCTTACCTTTCCCACCTTCCCCTGCCAATACCTTTGCATATTGAAACTCATCACCAAGCCAAGACCATAATTGGTTTAATATTTCAAAACGCCCAATAAACCTTGCGCAGATAAAGTTTTTATCTGGTAAATCATGGTCTATCAGTTTCTTTCTTTTCCTACCACCTGAACTTAATAGTAAGAAATCTCTATCACCAGATATAAACTCAAAGTCATTAATATTTAAGCATTGTTTACTTTCATCATTGCACCTAAAATAAGTGCAATCCTTCTTTAACAATTCTTTATTATTTGATAACGCCGCAGCTTTAATTACTGAAGCACTATGTAAACCGGAAGGTCTTTTGGGAACATACAACAGCCCGATAGATTTAATAACCCCAGAACATTCCACTGAGAAGTTGTCATATAAGATATCAATTCTTCTGCCTACATGTTTATCAAAAAGCCCTCTAACTTTTTGCTGATCTATTAACAGATCCTCACCTATACCCTCTATGGAAAAACTAGTATCCTTTATTTTTTCTTTAATTCCATATACTACATATCCCCCAAAACTATTATAAAGAGATATAATTGTTTTAACTAATTTAAGATAAGAATCATTTGTCCCCTCAAACTTTTCTTTGAAATCCCAAAGCTCACATTCCAAAGGAATAATACTTCCATCATCATGCAAAAAAGTATTTATTACTTCCTCCCCAAAGCTCCCTGTTATTATGCAGTTATATATCTTTGACTTTACTTCATTAATATTAAATGACATTTATAACATCCGAATTGTTAGTGAGTTTGGCTTTATCTTTCTTTAGATTCGAACCAACATTCTGATTACTCGCTGAATCTGATTGTTCTTGCACAAAACGTTTCGCCAGCGCCGCCTTAACCTCTTCCAGTTTGTAACTTCGTTTCGCAGGTACACGAATTAGAGGCAGGTTGGCTTCTTCGCAGACACTTTCTAACAGCTGATCACGCTGTTGGCGTTTTTTCTGGCTGTGGCTTTTGTCATCTAGCTCGATGGCACAAACAGGTTTAAGGGTATCGGCGGTGCAGATCACATAATCGAAGTGTTTGGCTTTGATTTTGCCAAAGGCACGACTCCACTCGCTACGGTTTTTAGTTGGGTTTGGCTCAACAATATCCGCTACGCGGACTTTGCCAAATACGCGGTGTTGTTTAGGGTCAATACACTGATCCAACACACCTAAAAATGAACGCTCAGCTTCTGTGAACAGGGTTTTCTTTTGACGATAACCTAATGTGTTATCTGAAGAGTCACTGCTCTGCGCAGCTAGCTTCTTTAAAAAGATCAGTGCGACAAACATCAACACTGCAAAGATCAAAATCCATTCCATCGTCTTTCCTTTTGACGAAGATAATCCACGGCCCACTTGGCCTTAGTAAGACTAACTAGTCTGCCTGCACCCCAAAGTTATGACAACTACATGAATTGATAAGAATCAACAGTCCCCGTTTATTGCTAAATCAATCTAGTAATAAATTGCATATAACTAGGTTATGATTTCTTCCTTAGTAAAAATTGATGATAGGGACTTCAAATGAATCAACGAGTCGAAGAGCCAACCTCACTCTCAGACAAACTGAAAAACCATTCTCACTTATTGCCCTACCTCCCTCTATTAGTCGCAATAATTGCTCCTGCAGGGTATTTGGTAGGACTCGGTTTTCAAGCAGGCTATTTAAATTCTTTCGGTGGTCTTAGCTCTGCATTCCCTCTCTCCGTAACAGACGCATATGTTTATGGTTATTACACAATCACCTTTTATTTGATCAAGTTACTTCCTTTCCTTACCAGTTCCACGCTATGGGTATCGATCATAGGCATAGTAGTCTTCTTTGTTTCAGTTGCTTATCTCGGTATAAATACAGGAAATCGAAAAGCAGTAGGACTGCCTGATACCAAACCAGTAGCTATGTTAAAAAACGCAATGTCCTTCTTTTCTCCTGAGAACAATGATCTTTCTAAAGCGATTACATACGTCTACGAAGAACTTTCTTCAATTGCAAAAAAAGCATATTGGGGTATTTGGGTAATTCTAATTTGGATTGGAATCACTGTTTATAGCTTTGATAAAGGCAAAGAACTTGCCGATATATCCAAAAAGCAGTTCCTTCAAGACAAATGCGTTTTTAATAGCAAAACCGCCATATCTAACTGCATTAAGGTATATGACGACCAGAACAACCTAATTACCGAAGGACTACTGATAGGTTTTACAAATAACAGGCTTGGAATATTCACAGAAGAAGGAGCGACCATCTCCGAACTTCCACCTAACGCCAAAATTGTTAAAACCTTTGATAAAAAAACTTTTTTGGCAGCTAAATTGGAAACTAACGCACCTTAGCGTCTAGTAGTCAGGTTCCTTAAAACTGCATCACAATGGTGTCGTTGACTATTATCTTCCCCTGTTTCTCTTTATAAGGTTTTTCTCTAGCCACGAAGTGGCGTCCTCTAGGCGCAGCCGTCCTCTAGCCGCGAAGCGGCGTCCTAACTACTAAAAGGCGAAGCCAGTATAGCCTTAGCATATCGCTTATCTTCCGCGCTTATTATCATTTATCTCTCCATAGAATATTTTGCGGGAATCCTTTCCCTCAGTTTCTAAAATGTAATACGTAGATGATTGCTCATTTTTATCAGTAAAGAAGATACGCTCTCGCCCATCTTGCTCTTTCTGATATATCGCAAAATAGCTTTCGTGTTCTAAGTAGTCAGTTGAAACAACACTTTCCGACAATACTAACTTTGCTTGTACAATATCCTGATTTTCTGGCTTGCGAGTCCCATAAAGTTGATCAAGATACTCTTGGGTAGTTATGTCCCACAGTTCGATCTCTTCCTCAGCGCTAAGTACTTGAATGCTGACATAGCCTTCATCACTGTTTAATAACAGAAATTCGCCAATTGCTAGCTGATCGTTATTTTTAACATCTAGCTTGAGAGTAGTTTCTGCCAGAGGAATGTGAACAACTGCGTGTTGCAGGGGTGCAGTAGACGCGCATCCCACGAGCAGGATAGCGGAGGTTACGCTGAGAAAAATCCTTTTCCAATACAAGAACATCTAATCAAATCCTTTGATCTGTTTTTGATAAAGAGAGCCACATGCTAGGTGATTGATGGGAAAGAATCTATTAGTTAAATTCTTAAATGTTAGAAACTCCCTCCGCTTTTCCTCTAGCCACGCAGTGGCGTCCTCTAGGCGCAGCCGTCCTCTAGGCGCAGCCGTCCTCTAGCCGCGAAGCGGCGTCCTAGCGACTAGCAGCGAAGCGTTCTCTAGCGTCAGCGTCCTTGTTATTCCTAACCACTAACCACTGTATTTAAAATAACAATCTTTGCTAAACTTCGTTATATCTGATCAAAAAGCAGGCAATCAATAATGAATGTATCACTCACTCCAAAACTGGAAGCGTTTGTGAAATCAAAAGTGGAAAGTGGCAGTTATAACTCCTCTAGCGAGGTTGTACGGGAAGCTTTGCGGTTACTCGAACAAAGAGATGCCGAAGAGCAGTTAAAATTAGAAACCCTTAGAGCAGAAATTCAGAAAGGTTTGGATTCCGTCGCTGCAGGCAAGGTAAGAGACGGCAGAGAGATCTTTGAGGAAATTAAGAAACGGAAGTTCTAAGCATGAAAACATACAGCTTTACGGATGAAGCGGTGGCAGATTTGGAAGGAATCATCGAGCATAGCCTCACCGCTTGGGGCCAAAACCAAACTCGACTCTACATCTCTGAATTAGAGCAACTCTGCGAAAACTTAGCTGGCACACCATTTATTGGTCAGCCCTGTAATGAACTTTCCTTAGGTCTTCGTTTGTTCCATTTCAGAAGCCATACTCTGTATTACACACGATCCGATAAAGGGATATGCATTGCCCGAATCCTGCATAAGAAGATGAATACAGATCTATATTTTTGAAAGCTCTGATCTTGAATTAAAAAAGCTGAAACCTGAGGGCGTCAGGTTTCAGCTAAAAACGTCCCTGTTATAACTTGAACTGGCTTTTTCTCTAGCCACACAGTGGCGTCCTCTAGGCGCAGCCGTCCTCTAGCCGCGAAGCGGCGTCCTAAAAGCGAAGCGTTCTGCTCCTAAACCTTCCTCTCAGTACACTGATCTACCAGATAGACAATGGACTGGTAGTCGATGCCTGAATGGTGACTTAGACCGATTTCGCAGGTACGGCTGGTTGAGTAGCCGCTGCTGCAGCCTTCAACTTGGTCAGCGAGAGTGTGTAGTGCTGATTCATTTAGTTCAGGGGTAGTGAAGCCTTTGTCACCGGCAAAACCACAGCAGGTGATCTGATCTGGAACCACGACATTGGTACTGCAGGCATTCATCACTTCGACGATTTTTTGATCCAGACCTAGGCGACGTGCCGAACAGGTGATGTGCAGAGCAACTTTGTCATCCACAGGCTGGAAGTCCAGCTTGTCCATCATAAAGGTGTGAATAAAGTCGACCGGCTCATACAACTTGATACGAGAATCTAGATTCTCTTTTAGCTGCATCGTACATGGACTAGTGTCACAGTAGACAGGAATCTCTCCGCCATTACTCGCTTCTAGCAGCATATCGACTGTTTCAGCAGCTTTAGCTTCGGCCTGGTTAAACATGCCTTTACTCTTAAACGGCATACCGCAGCATTGCTCTTTCAGGTTTTGTGGATAGATAACCTCAAAGCCTGCTTTGCGTAACAGCGCTTCCGTTTTGTCCACCAGCGAAGTTTGCTCTTCTGCGCCACGCGCTGGGCCCATAGTACGGCTAGCACAGCTTGGTAGGTAAACCACTTTTAGTTTGTTTCCTGAGGTATTGGTTGGCTGAGCTGGTTGGCGCTTTTCAGTCTCCAGTTTAGGTGCCGGTGTCGGCATCTCTGGACTCCAGTAACCAATCTTATTGCCAGATAGTTTACGCGCGGTACGCGTTACCGCCCCCATTGCTTTACTACCCAGCAAGCCGTGACTCATATCAGCTACACCAAAGGCGGTTTTCGCCGCTTTGGTAACCGTACCAAAGTTATTAGCGATCCATTCAGACATACCTTCTCGACTGGCGTGACGCTCGTGACGAAGTTGTCGAACCAAATCACCGGTATTGATGCCTACAGGGCAAACCGTTGAGCACAAGCCACAGCCCGCACAGGTATCCACTGCCATATAGTCATATTCATCAGCGAAAGCTTGCTGGTTTTCACCCTCTAACAAAGCCAGTTCGCGCTTGCCGATAATACGCTGGCGCGGGCTGAGGGTTAGATTTTTCGATGGGCACATACGCTCACAGAAACCACATTCGATACACTGATCGACAATATCGCTAACAGCCTTCATCGGCTTCAGGTTACTGATGTGCAGTTTTGGATTTTGCGTGATCATAACATCTGGGTTTAGGATGCCCTGTGGATCAAAGATACGCTTGATCTCCAGCATGGCGCTGTAGGCTTCATCACCCCACTCCTTCTGTACGAAAGGTGCCATATTACGACCGGTGCCATGTTCCGCTTTTAGAGAGCCATCGTATTTGTTAACAACGACATCGCAGACTTCATCGATAAAGCGCTCGTAACGATCGACCTCTTCTTTACTGCTAAAGCCTTGAGAGAAGATAAAGTGCAGGTTGCCATCTAAAGCATGACCGTAGATAACACCGTCATCGTAACCAAACTTCTGCATCAACTGCTGAAGATCCACCAGCGCATCCGCTAGCGTTTCGATTGGGAAAGCAACATCTTCGATCAGGGCTGTCGTACCTTTCGGACGCGTCGCACCCACCGCAGGAAAGATCCCTTTACGCACATTCCAGTACGCCTGATATTCCGATGGTTTATCGGTAAAGCTGGCTGGTACAACCAATTCCAGATCGTCGATCTCAGCAAGAATCGTCGCGATATGGCTTTCTAGAACCTCTTGCTCATCGGCTTCAGCTTGAACCAAGATCGCTGTCGCACCTTCGGGTACACCTTGGATATAACTTGGTACACCATCCATGTGCTGTACCGCTTTAAGCGCAAAATAGTCGATCATCTCTGCCGCAGATACCGGCGTTTTATTTAGCTTAAAACGCGTAACCGCAATACTTGCTGTACGGATATCAGGGAAGACCAAAAATGCAGAGGCTTTTAGCGGGTATTTACGAATCGTGTTGTGAGTGATCTCGGAGATAAAGCCTAGCGTGCCTTCAGACCCGATCATCAAACGCCCAATGATATCGATTGGATCATCCCACTCGATTAAAGAACGTAAACCATAACCGGTGGTGTTTTTAACTTCGTATTTACGCAAGATACGTTTGCTTAACGCGGTGTTACTGCGCAGCTTTTTCGATAGCGCTTCTACGTCGGCAATCATGCCTGCATGACTCACGCGGAACGCTTCACGACTCTCTTCTGAGCCTGTATCCAGTACAGTGCCGTCTAACAGAACAAAGCGAGCTGAATCCATAACACCGTATGTGTCCATAGAGTTCATGCCCGCCGCATTGTTAATAGCGATACCACCCACAGTAGCCGCATCGATCGACGCTGGCATTGGCGCAAGTTGGCGTTCTAGAGGTGCTAAATAACGGTTGGCATCGCCTCCCAGCACACCACACTGCATGCGGATCTTTTTACCTGACTCAAGAATCTCATAATCTTTCCAATCCGGTGTTAAGGAAAGCATGATCGAATTGGTAATGGACTGACCTGACAGGCTGGTGCCAGAAGCACGGAACGTAATCGGCAAGTTCAGTTTTGTTGCTAAAGCCATCAGACGGATCACTTCGGACTCTTCCGCCACTTGCACAATCACCTTCGGTAGCAAGCGATAGAAGCTTGCATCTGTACCGTAAGCAAGGGTACGAAGGTAATCAGTAATAATCCGCTTTTCCGGAATAAACTTAGCGGCTTCAGCAATAAATTCTTGGTATTTATCCTGTTCCTGCATGATGCGATCCTGTCAGTTGAGCTTATGGGAACCTACTGATAAGTCTCATACTTTCTCAGTGAGCTATAAAACGACCAGATACGCGAAAGTCAGTGCAGCGAAATGTCTGGACCTTTTCAAGCTGACTGACAAAGTAGATGGTCGTTTTAGAGCCCACCCTACGGGGCTTACAGAGCAACCGAATCACTTTGTTAATGATTTTCGACAGGCAACCAGCATGCCTGTAATCATTGCCTCGTGCTTCAATTGCTCTTTAAGCCTGAGTCGTATAGGACTTATTCGTAGGTTCCCTAGTTATTATGGTTTTGAGATAGGTTAGCTCAAACGCTATAATTAAATTAGCGTGCACAATCGAATTTAATTGATTCCAAACATTACATAATAAAACCGATATGAATAATCTGGATGATATGCTGCTGTTCGCCCAAGTGGTGAAACTCAAATCTTTCCGAGCTGTAGCGGAACAAAGGGGCGTTGCAAGCTCTGTTGTGAGCAAACATATTTCGCGACTGGAGAAGCATTTAGGCGTGCAGTTGCTGATCCGCACCACCCGAAAGCTGAACCTTACAGAAGCGGGTGAAGAGTTCTATCATCACTGTCAGCAGTTAGAGAGTGGTGTAGCGCTAGCCGAGCAAGCAGTGTCTCAACACGCTGAGCAGCCTCAAGGCCTTTTACGTATTGCTGCACCGATGATCTCGGGTCAGTTCTTCCTTCCTGCCGTCGTCGATGAGTATCTAAAACGCTATCCAGAGATGAAGGTGGAGATGGTGATTAAGGATAGCTTTCAAGATCTGATATCAAACGGTTTTGACCTCGCGATTCGTACCGGTACTTTATCCGATTCGACCCTTCGTGCCCGTCTTTTGGTGCAATCCCGTTGGTACGCTTATGCTTCGCCAGAGTATTTAAAAAAACACGGCACGCCTAAAAAGGTGACCGATCTGGATGAGCACAACTGCCTGCAGTTTAAGTATCAAGAAACCGGCCCTCATGACTGGCCAATCACGGTGAAAGGTCAGCCCGATCGCATAAAAGTAAATGGCCGCTTTCAGGCTAGCTCTCTCGTTACCTTAAGAGAATCCGCAATTGCCGGTACTGGGATTGCTTTTATGCCAGTCTTCCTTGTACGTGACGAGGTTGCCCGCGGCGAACTTGTCCCAGTATTACAGGAATGGGTTTACCGCGATGTCGGCATTTACGCGATCTACCCCAATATTCGCTATGTACCCCGCAAGATCAGTGCCTTTATTGAGCTTCTAGCGGAAGCTTATGAGGAACATTGCTGCGCGTTTCATTCGCAACGTTTTCATGAGTAATAGCCTCTTTCGACCTGATATTGGCGACTAATATACCGATTACTACTACTGCAAATCCGCCCCAGTCAGCTGGGGTTGGGACTTGTTCAAATAAAGGCCATGCGATTAGCGCCGCAGCTACGGGTATACCATAAAACACGCTGGCAACTTGAGACGCACTGTTTCGATTAATCAAGATATAGAGCAAGCTCACCGCCCCTAAGGATACGCCTACAGCCATCCAGAAAATCGCCAAGACAAGATCTAAATGCCACTGCATCTGCATCGTTTCAAATTGAAAAGCTAACAACAGCATCACGGGGACCGTACCTAATAACTGTAATGTTCCACCGCTGATTAAGTGCATATCGGCACAGTGCTTTTTCTGAACTAACTGCCCTAGCGATAAACCCAATAGTCCAAGCAGAGCCCAGACTAGCGTCGTCCAGCTAATCCCTTCAACAGCTAGCCCATCAGCGACTACAACCGCCACACCGCTAATACCGATCAGCAAACCAAGCCAGCGCCACCCCGTGACCTGCTCTTTCAAATATGGTCCAGCCAGCACTGTGACTAACAATGGCTGCAACGCAATAATCAAGGCACAAACGGCAGGCTTCATTCCCAAGTAAAGTGCGTAAAATACGCCTACCGAAAATAGCCCCTGCATTAAGATTCCAGTTACCAAAATCCAACCAGGATTTTTCGGCCAAGGTGCACTGAGCAATACCGCCCCCAATGCAAGCAAGCCACCTGCAATCGCAAAACGTACAGCTAAAAAGGTAAACGGTTCGCTATAACCTAAGCCAAGCTTTGCCCCAACAAATCCAGAGCCATACACCGCTATAAATAGCAGCATCAGTATAATGTTCTGGTTCAGATAAACTTTCATATTACCTCCTTAACTATACCTCTAAAAAATCCTATACATACCAGTAGGTACAATCAATATTTCAAAAAAAGCCTGTAACTAAACAGGCTGTTTCTCAACGATTTTTAGTTCGTTTTCAGTGTTGCCAACATATCTAAGAAACTCTCGCAGACATCACCCACCGTATCATCTTGCTGCACCGCTCGCCCTACAACAAAGCCGCCCTGCAAGACACTAAGGGTTAACTTAGCCAAAGCTTCCGGTTTATGGATCTTTACCAATGCACCGGATGATTGCGCCTCGCTATAAATAGCAGTGAAGCGTTTCTGCATTGTGGAGAAATAACGCTCCAAAGGTGCTAACAGCTGTTCATCTTCAACCGATGGATCTTGAACGATCCGCCCCATACGACAACCCTTTAACGCATGCCGTGGCAATCGCAAATAAGCACTGACTTGAGCGAACCAATCCCCATCCGTTTGCGCAATAATCTGATTAAACTCAGCAATCAGGTCATCCGTTCGAGATTCCATTGCTGCAATCGCCAGATCCTTCTTGCCTTTAAAATGGTGGTAGAAGCTACCTTTACCCACACCACTACGCTCTAACACCTGATTAGGACTGGTGGCATCATAGCCCCGCTCCCAAAGCAGTTGCTTCATGGTATCGATCAATAACTCACGTGTAGCAGCCATAACTTAGTGTACTCAATAATTAAGTAACAAACATACTAGTAGGTACAGAAAGTAATTTCAAGGGAATAGATAAAGGCTGTAGAACCCAGCTATAAACAGCGAAACACCGCCAAAAGCAGATAAATGCTAATGAAACCGTTCCGCTTAAAGGCGGTTGAAAAAGAACATTAGATTCCACCCTTCACTGGAATGACGACTAGAATGATTTATATCTGATCGCCATTTGCTGCATTCAGCCGATCTAAGCTGTTTTTACCCGCTTTTCTCCTACTCCGTAGCCGCCTTTGCAAACTTACCCAGAGCACCTGACACTTTGTTTAGTACTTCATCGCACCCTTGAATATTGTGGCGCTTAGCTAAGTGAGCTGGATCGTTATAACTTAACCAAACAGAGCCTTCAGCATCTTCCCAGATCAGTGCTTTTTGCGGCAGGTCGATCGCGACACTTTGTGCACAGTGCATCAAGGGCGTACCCACTTTGGGATTTCCGAAAAGGACCAACTGCGTATCTCGTAGTTCCTTACCAATTTTTTCGGCGCCAGCGCTGTGATCAATTCGGGCAAATACCGTCATGCCTTTAGCATTTAAAACCGTTTCTAATTTATCTGCCGTTTGAACCACGCTGTGCTGGCTTTTCACATTGACCATGCCATCTCCAGCTTGAACTGAAGCACTCATTGCAACGCCAAGAGCAACTGTACCCGCTACCATACCTGTGATTTTTCCCATCATTTATCTCCCTATTCATAATCTCTAATCGCTTAGCTCGGACAAGCAAAATGGTGATTAATTCAATTTAGGCGATATATCAGGTTTAGCTATTTAAGATAGAGGTAGGCATGCAGGGGAGAAAAACCTTTCAGAAGAAGAGTATTAATTTTTACATTAGGTATTTGCTGTAAATTTTTTCGTATTTGTCTGATGCTTTAACTTTGTCCAAAGCCGCCTGCCACCGTTGGATCACACTATCAGGGATCTCTTTAGAGCAAGCAATATAGAGCGGGAATTCGAGTAGTTTTACGCCAGTAGGTACCAACGAGTCCACCGGTTTATCAATCTGTTTCAGGTAGTAGGCTACGCCTAAGGGGCTGGTATTAACGGCAAGCTCCGCTCTGTTTGAAAACAACAGGCTGAATTGGCGATCTCTTGAAGACAACTTCATTACATTAGTAATTCCGAGTTCATCAACTTTATTCGCAATTAAGCCTTTATAGGGAACAGTAATGTTATTCGCTTGCTTTATGTCATCAATTGTTTGGTAGGTTTGTGGATTATCTTTACGTTTATAAAAATAGATGGCCTCTTGGGATATAGGACCGATCCACTTAAACTTATCTTCCCTTTCTGGCGTCCGAAACAAAGAGAAGTACATCACATTAGGTAAGGTTTCCAACATCCTGTCGCCTCGGACACCTGGATAAATCGATATAGGATATTGTTCACCTAGCTCATCCATTACCGCTTGGACAATTTCGATTGAAAACCCTTTCAACTCAGCTTTTTCTTCGTAATTGTATGGTGCCCAATCCTCGGTAATAACTTTCAAGTCTGGTTGTGCAGCAACTTGATAACTATAGAGCGATACAATCCCGATCAATAGGAAGCTCAATATAGCGGCTTTTATCTGCGCCAAATCCATGTTCACACTGAAGACGTTACAGTTACGCATAGGCTCAGTTTGTTCTTATTAGATGAGTAACAAAGTTAAGTATAGACGCTTTATTAAAGCGCTCAGGCCCACAAGATTATTCACTCACAGGACAAGTCAGGCAGGGTCAATTTGACGAGTAAACCCGGCTCATTATTGTGCAAACTGATGCTGCCACCTAAGACAACCGAAACGAGGTTATAGACTCTATAGAGGCCAAGCCCTGACGTACCATGTCCCATTTTAGATGAGAAAAATGGGTCAAAAGCATGCTCTTTAACCTTCTCATCTATACCTTGACCATTATCAGAAAAATCAATTTCAACACCTGATTTCCCTTTCGTTACATCAAGCGCAATTCGGCTACCCTCACCTAACTTTGCATGATTTAAACTGTTTTCCAAAAGGCTAACCAATATTTGTTCGAGTGCCTCTTCATTACTACAAATCACAAGATCCTGTGAAACGTTATTGGCCAATTCTATTTGCCGCTGATTACATCGATATTGGTAAGCTCCAAAAACGCACGCAGTAATATTGTGAAGAGATAAACGTCTAGTAATCTGCGTTTGGGTATCGCTTGAAAGCTCTTTAAAGCGATTAATCAGGTTAATACTTCGATTGAGATTGTGATCCATCAAAGTGATCGACTCAGCAGCGGTTTCTAGATATGTACGGAGTTGAGACTGACTCAGGCTGCTGTTATCAAAAGAGTGTTGTAACTCATCCAAATTATTTTGTGCTGTCGTTAATCCTAAGAGGATATTGCCTAAAGGAGAGTTCAGTTCATGCGCCACACCAGAAACTAAACGCCCAAGCCCAGCGAGCTTTTTAGCTTCAACTAGCTGCTGCAGTGTTGATTGCAACTCCTCGTGAGCCCTTTTTAGTTTGAGATGATGATCTTTTTCAGCTTGTTCAGCTTTTACACGATCTGTAATGTCCTGAAGCGTTTCGATAGCACCTACTGTATTACCGTCAGTATCCAGCAGCGGCGAGGCATTAAAGTGGAGCCAATGCCCAGAAGGGCCGATGTTGGGAAAAAGATCCTCAGCTTCACAGGCGCCGTTGATCAAACTCGATACAGCAAAGCGATAATCGTAATACTCTCGTATTTTTTCAATCGGAGCATTATCCACAACAAGATCAGCCATAGTAGGCCTTGATTCAGCATAGAAACCACGCCAACTATCATCACGTCCAATTGCTTCACTCGCAGGTACCCCAGTCAGCGCCTCGCAAGCTTTATTCCAATGGGTCACCTTATGCTCTTTATCAATAACAAAGGTGGCAATAGGGCTACCTTGTAGTATCTGAGACAGTTGTTGCTGGCTGGCTTTCACAGCCTGCTGGGCAGTATGCAGAAGCGTTAAGTTACGTCCTACACCGCGATAGCCGGTAAAGTTACCGTCTCGGTCATAAGCGGGCTTACCACTAACCGAATAATGCTGAACAACCCCATCATTCCCTGGTACTTCATATTCAAAATCGCGAAAAGGTAGATGCTTTTCGTAGCAGTTGATATGCGCTTGTAACTCTTCATCGGTTAGCCCTTGAATAGGCATCTCCCAACGTCGTTTACCGATAAATAGGCTCTGCTTACGCTGTAGCTTCTCGGTCAACATCCCCCAAAAGCGCACAAACCTGAACGATTCATCCTGCTCCCAAAACCACTCAGAAGACAGCCCAGCAAAGTCAGAGAGAATCTCGTTCTCATCTTCTAACTCTTGGATACGCTTCTGTAATGCTTCGATGGATGGCGTTTTATCAGACATAACCACAGTTAATACAAATGGGGTGACTCAATTCAGAATAGTTAAGGAACCGCCTATTCACCAAATTCCCCCATTAACTATATCGATCTTAGAAGCACCTCCATGCCGAAACATCAAAATAGATTTGACATAGATTTAAAAAACAAAATAAGATGTATTTTTTTTACATCTTAATGTTGTAGCCCATTATCGTTATTCATCTACTTAATCAGTACAGGTTACAAACTGGAAAATTCTGGCAGGAGAACATCAATATGCGCCTAGCTAGTGCCAATCAATCCATCGCTAATGCCTTACTCAAAGGGCAAAACAATACTCAGTGGAGTGCTGTGTTATTAACACAGCACAAGCAACTTGAAGAAGAAATCGCCAATATTCAACGATTACTCGCACGCGATTTTTGTCATTTACTTCAACTAGATAAAGCGCTGAAAAAGTTGATCAAAGGCGTTGTTATTCATCTCGATCTAGAAACCTGCTTTTTGGTGCCGACACTGCAAGGTAGCGAGCTAAGCGCCCAGCAAAAACTTGCTCTGACTCAGAGCTACAAGAAACTCCAACAGACATGTCATAACACCAGTGACTATATTCATCATCTAAAGCTGACCAAAGGTAACCGTCTGATCAATATGGAAAATAACCTGAACATTCAGAGCTTCCTTCAGGAGATTAGCCAACGTTTAAAAGATGAAGACTCTATCTATTCTTGCCTAGATACTGATGAGGCGACTTATGCTGTTTAACTATAGTGGCCGCGAAGCTCACCTTGTTTGGTATTCACAGGAGCTTTTTACTGCGGGGTTAGATAATGGCTACGGAAGAGAAGTTCTGTGCCGGGGGTTCTTCTTAGATTCTGGGGCCAAAATCCCCATGCGAGAACTGATCCCTTATCTATATCGAAATACAGAGCTGCTATTGAGAATGACCAGCCAGCAGATTAAAGACACGCTTGATACACAGTTTGAAGATGAATCCAGCATTTGGATCAATCTTGCCGGGCCTCTGATCGCTAGTGACCAGCTCTTTCAAAAACTGTGGCAGGACGTACTATTAGGTCTTGATGAGAAACAGAAACAACGCTTAGTGTTGGAAATTTGCGAGCACGATATCAGTGATGAGATCGTATCCCGTCGCGTGTCTTTTTTAAAACAGCACGAATTTAGTATCGCCATGGATGACTTTGGCGCGGGCTATTCTAATTTGCAGCGACTACTACAAGCGCCTTTCGACATTATCAAGCTCGATCTAAAACTACTTAATGATGTACCAACAGATCTTTGGGCTGCCAGCTTTTACCATCAAATCATTAAACTGTGCTCTTCTAAAGGCTGCATAATCGTGGCTGAAGGTGTTGAAACTCAGCTGCAATCAGACTTTGTGCGCTGGGCCGGTGTTGACCTGATTCAAGGCTATCTCTATTCCACCCCAACAGAACATCGCCACTCCGTCTGCCAGCAAATAACTAATACCTAACATGTAGATAATTCATTTCACCACCCACCTTATCAAGCCTACAATTACTTCAGGGTTTGAGGATATGTTTATGAAAATCGGCCAATTAGCAAAACGCACAGAATGCCAGGTAGAAACCATTCGGTACTGGGAGAAAGAGGGCTTAATTCCAGCTCCCTATCGTTCTGAAGGTAATTATCGAATCTACAACGAGCAGCATCTAAGTCGCATTCTGTTTATCCGTAACTGCCGTAGTTTAGATATGAGCCTTCATGAAATACGTACATTGCTGGCCCTAAAGGACCAACCGTCTGAAAGCTGCCATGATATTAACGATCTAGTTGATAGCCATATTGAGCACGTTGTTAAACGTATCCAAGCCCTCACATCTTTAGAACAAGATCTACGCAGCTTACGCCAACGTTGTGAGACTGAGAGCGATATCGAACACTGCGGAATTCTTGAAGGGCTCTCCTCCGAGAAACCCCATACCGAACCAGACAGTGACACGCATATTAGCGGTCTACACGGGCATTAAAGTATCTATTATTTAAAGCCCTTGACCCTGTAGTGGCTATAGGCTTTTTAATTACCTTAGAACTCTTTTACACGATGTCGTTTTGAGGAAAAAACAATGGCCAGCAGTTGCTGCAATGCTAACCACGCTAAAAGTGCATTAGAAGATGGACGCTTTCGAAAAGCCCTATGGATCGCCCTGTTGATCAATGCCAGTATGTTTATTATCGAGATCATCGCTGGCTTGAATGCATCTTCAGCATCTCTACTCGCTGACGCGATCGATTTTCTAGGCGATTCCGCAAACTATGTCATCTCACTGTCCGTTCTTTCTATGGGCATGTTATGGCGATCCAGAGCAGCCCTGATCAAAGGGTCAACCATGCTCCTATTTGGTATAGCCGTTTTACTCAAAGTACTGTGGGATGCCTTTAATGGTCAGACACCCGAGCCTGTAACTATGGGGGCGATCGGATTGCTTGCATTAATAGCGAATGTAACAGTGGCCATCATGCTTTATACCTTCCGCAGCGGCGATGCTGATATGCGCTCTGTTTGGCTGTGTAGTCGAAATGATGCCATTGGTAATATTGCAGTGATGATCGCTGCTGTAGGCGTTTTAGGCAGCGGTCAGGCTTGGCCTGATCTGTTAGTAGCAGCCATCATGGGACTATTAGCCACCAGCTCAGGTATCAGCGTCATAAAACAAGCAAGAATGGAAATAAAGTCTCAAGGGACCAACGCTTGTCCATAATTTATAATTAGGAAGTCCGCACTAAGCTGACTAGGTTATATCCCCACAAACATAGTCAGTTTAAATCCACAAACAGCGTTGTTATGCTCAAGCCTCTAAAAATTGTTTAACTATCCAGTAGGCTTTGTGTGAACGCACCTTCTTACCAACCCAATGGCCGTCAAAAACGGCTCGATACCGCAACTGACGCATTTCTCGATACGATCGTTGATTTTATCGTCTACCGAATTTTTCGTAAAAAGCCTGCGCAACTGAAGTTTGATGTTGCTCCAGAACAGTTCGATGCGTTAAAGCTGGCCTGCGCTACTGAATGGGCTGAGCTGCTTAGAGAGCGAGAAAAAGCCAAAAAAGCCTGTGACCGTCGTTTGCTAATAGGTTTTATCGCGTCCCTAGCCTGTGCAGTCATTTCTATTGTGGTATTTATTGGTGGTGGCCTCTTTTTAGCGATCATCCCGCTGCTAATTGCAGGGTTTAAAGCAGCTAAATTCAAACAAGACTTTAATCACCATTTTGCTGAAAATTTACTTCCAAAAATCCTCGATCATCTCGACGGATTTCATTACGAGCGTCACGGGATTATCCCGCTGGACTCAGTCCGAGATAGCCGCATACTGCCACCCCATCAAGAAGATTTGACGATTCAAGAGGATTATCTCCGAACAGAGATTGGGGCTGTCACGGTGGAAATGGTGGAGTGCCAGTTAAACCGAATGAAAACTGATGCCAAAGGAAATACAAGGAAGAGCACCGAATTTAAAGGGGTGATCCTGAATATGACGCTGCCACACACCTTCCCTTCTCGTGTGATCTTGCAAGCAAATTGGGGGAAGGTACTCAGCTTTTTCCAACAGAAGCCTATGGATAAAGATCAGCGTATCACTATAGACAACAACCCCTTTGGTAAGGATTTTCATATTTATGCGGAAGATGAAGAGCATGCTAAGCAGATCCTGACACCAGAATTCTTACAAAATTACAAAAGGTTTAGTGATAAGCTGGACGTTGCAGGAACAGAGATGAGCCTGTTTGGTAATCAGTGTGTCATGCTGCTTCATCGCCCCAAAGATCTCTTTATGCCACCTAATCTTCACGGTGAAATCTGTGAAGAAACGGTACTTTATCCAATGTTACAAGAGATCGAGATGATCGAGGAACTGACGGTTATCGCACTCGAGGCTAGCGGCGCTTAACCTTCATAAATCCTGCATTCATATCAGCATAAAAAGCCCTTTTTGTTTGCTTCAAAAAGGGCTTTTTTAATCCTTTGCTACAACTTAAAAGACATCTACAAAGACATTACGTGGATAACCGGATAGAAAAAACTGACCGCTAGGGTAGAACGAACAATCAACATCACTTGATTGAAAAAGGCCTGCACGACAAAAGCAAAAACCCCCAATAACCCAAGGTAAGTGACTAACATATGCCCGGGGCTAAAATAGCCAAACCATTCCCGAAGCGTTGCTATCTGGGATAAACCAGATGCCAAACATAGCGTCGCTGACAAAATAATTACCATCTCCAGCTTCACGCCCCAGTTGAGATACTGAATCTCTTGTCGGCACCGATCATAAAGTAGATGCAGTGATGGCGGCTCTAAGGTAAAGGCGTAAACAATAGCAACAAAAATGGGTAATACAGAAAGTAAAAGTAGGTAAAACCCCACAACAGCCATCGGTTCAGTAACAACTAATCTGAATAGATCGGCAGACCCCAACGTGACTAATAACGACATCAGCGCGATGTTATTGGCGTGAAAGAATAAGCGGGTGTAAAAGCCTTTGCACGTCAGATTTAAGAAGCCATCAAAAAAGAGATAGCTCACTAACGCAGTTAAAACGATAACACCGAAGATATCTTGAAAGTGGAGGCTCGTTAGCATTTCAACACGCCTCCCGATAAAACGACGGCGTGCGCAACCTAGCTACGCAGCAAGATAAACAATCAACAACGGATTGGACAGATCTGGCTTTCATGCTCATTCCTTTGAACACTTAAATTGTTAAATTCCTTTTGCCCTAGTGTGCCGCTAGCTGTTCATAAGATCAACACCTGTCGACAAACAAGCATTAATTCATTCTTCGCCACCCAATATTTTTTGACTATAGTGAAGAGATGAAAGTGATTTGCCGCTGCCATTCTGAGGTTACTCTGTTGTTACAACACCCCTTAATTCACACAATGATGCTTACGGCTCTACTTTGCTTTAATACCGCAAAAGCTGAGGTCGAGACATTAGTTGTTGGCGCTGATTCTTGGCCTCCGTTCCGCTTTGTGACGCCTGAAACCGTGACTGGTATCGACCACGAATTGTGGAAGAAACTCTCTAAGCGAATCGGTTTTAAGGTCCACTACTTACGCTGCCCATGGAAACGCTGTCTGCGGATGATGAAGAATGGTCAGATCGATGCTATGAGCGGTTTAGCATGGCGCGAAGAAAGAGCTGAATACATAACCTACGCTAATCCTCACTACTACAGCTGCAGCACCCAACTCTATCTACCTCATGGTAAATCTCGCCGCATAAGTAAACATAGAGATATGCACGCGATGACCATAGGCATGGTCGGAGGCTCCGCTTATTACACTGAATTTGATCAGGATACAGATATCTATAAAAAAAGTGTGACCCAAGAAGCTGTGCTTCCCAATCTATTACTAGAAGGCAGAATTGATAGTTTTATCGGTACGGATTGCCAAGCCGATTATGAACTCGCATCACGAGGCTTAACCCCGCAAATAGATAAAGCCGTGTTTAAACCTGGGAATAGGGTCGATCTATTTGTCGGACTCTCTTCAAATTCACGATGGGCGCTGCGAAAACAAGAGTTTGATCAAGTCCTAAAACAGCTACGCGAAGAAGATTTTGAAGGGAATGCTCTTAAATTAATCTCTCCATTCGCAGTTGAATAACATAATCTACTTAAAATAAAACTTACCCCAGTTTTCTGTGGATAAGCGTGTATATTAATTTTGGACAACCGCCACAAAGCCCATAAATAAAGGCTTGGCGTGATTTGTTTGTTTTTTAACCTTGTGAATTAAGGTTTCAGTTATTCCCCCTTAAATCAACACGTTAATTCAGAAAAGCCTCCCTTTTTTGCATCCTTTTCATAATTAATTTTCAAAATCGTGCAATCAAAATACCTACTGATACGTCTTTAAAGGCAGCTACACCTTAACGCCCCAAGAGCACCTGTCACTTCAAAGCCAATAACATGATTGCACCCCAGTTTTGTTACTCAGCTTGGAAATGCTCAGCGGGGCATTTTTTATCTGCAAGGCATTTATAGATGAACAATACTCTTACTCACAATCGACAAAAAAACTACGACGAAGCCGCTTTATATTTACGTTTAGGTCTCGGCATTCTTTTTATTATTGGCGGCGTATCTAAACTCAGCCAGTTACTTTCCAGCGCTAAGCATGATGCTATTGTTGCGAATTACATGGGATCAACTGGCTATATCAATGAGCTTTTTCAACAGTACCTGTTTACTGGTTTCTTAGGTGAGCTATTAACACCTTCTCTGTTCTTAACTTCACTTTCAGCTTTTGAACTCGTATCTGGAATCGCATTAGTTGTTGGCTTTCTGGTGAGACCACTGGCACTGGTTTATGCCTTCCTGCTTTGGAGCTTTGTGTTCTCACTCCCCGTGATGACAGTGCCTGATACTGAGATTGCAGTGAAAACATATACGTCCCCAGCCATGTTTGTGCAGATTAGAGATATCGCACTTTCCGGCATGATGTTTGTACTTTTTAATCTGGGTCCAGGTCGTTACAGTCTCGATCTATTACAACGACAACATAATTACAGCATCAGTTGGGATGCTCTAGGTTTACTGCTCCGCCTCTCGATTGGCATTATGTTTTTAGTCAGTGGTAGCTTCGGTGCTTTCGCCAAAGTGCCTACCTTTGCTACTTGGCAACCATTACTGGTGTTAGCCGGTCTAATTATTCTATTTGCACCACCACTCTTGGTGAGAGCAGCGGGGGCTGCAACCGTAGCGATAATGCTCTGGTATATGGCCTACAAGCTTAATCTTGATAAGAGCCTAATCGCCAATTTAAATAGTTTTAAACGTGAATTTGCTTTCCTTGCTGCCGGTATTGTTTTGATCCGTTTCGGCGGAGGTGAACGTTTTGCATTTAACGATCTAATCATCCGCTTTAAAAATTCGTTGAAAATCCACTCGGAGGTTAAAAAAACCGTTACCGAATGAAACTCTTCAGATAATTAATGTTCCAAATGGCTTAGCCAATACTTATCTGAATAGGCTGCCCTTAGGTCAGGGGCAGCCACGGTACAATTTATAAATGCTAGACAAAAATAGGCTCAATCAACTTTATCGCTATGCTTTATCCCTCACTCGAAATGAGGATCAGGCATACGATCTGTTGCAGCAATGTGTAGAAAAATTTCTACGCAGTAATTCCACTCACATAGAGGAACCTGAAGCCTATATAAAACGCAGCATTCGTAACGCTTTCATCGATCAATGTCGCGGGAATAACAAACTACTCTCTTTATCCGATTTACCTGAAGCCGTAGAAAAGATAAATCAGGCATCATCGGATTCTTTAGAAAATCTGTATATCCAACAACGCGATGTAGAACAATTGTTAAAGTTATTAAGCGCCGAAGAGAGTGAACTGCTCTATCTATGGGCCATAGAAGAGTACAGCATGGCGGAAATAGCAGAGATTCAGGGCATACCTAGAGGAACTCTGCTGTCGAAAATGCACCGATTAAAAAAACGAGTCCAACTAGAGCTAACCGAAGAGCAATGGGTTCCAAAGGAGGCGATACAATGAAATCAACCGCACCTAAAAACTTAAAATCAGCTCTTAAAGCGCACTACCAAGATCAGTCATTAAGTGAAGACAAGTTAGCTCTGCTTATGTCTCTGCAAGAAGAGCTTAGCAACCAAGCGGATATAAATGTTGAAACCCCGAAAGCCAAAATTAGCTGGTTTGATCAATGCAAAACTTGGTTTAGACTGCCGCAATTAATGGTTCCGACGTTGGCTTTAGCCTGCATTTTTATGGTTGTCAGTTTGATGCCTATGCCTATATCAGGCCCAAGTATTGTGAATGAAATTGCGGGCCATCATGAACAGCCAAGCGAAATTTCTATATACACATCTTCTATAGATGAACTTGGACAACAGCTAACCCAGCTAAGCTTTAAACTGATTTCATCAAGCAAACTTGGAAAAGATATGTGGCAGTTGATTGGCGGTAGCTACTGTTCAATTAATGGTGAAATTGCTGCTCAGTTGAAGGTGCGCAACATTGAGAACAATCAGATCTACACTTTCTACCAAGCAGAATATCCAGAGGGCCTAACCCTAGAACAGGTTGATACTCAGAATATTATTAACAACCAAGGAACAGCTGTTACTCTCTGGCAAGAAGGCGGCTTATTACTGGGTATTGCACACACCACAGAATAAACCACACCCATTATGCTTTAGCGCATTGGTTTAGCGGTAAAGCTTCTCTGCCCAGCGTGTAAGCCCAGCTGTCACGCTACCAAAGTGATCGCCATCAACAACGTCTATATCACCCAATAAAGATGCAATTGCCTGCCGGACAGCAGGCGATTTTGTCGTACCGCCTGTCACATATACCAGCTCAGGTGTGCAGCCCGCTTGTTTTATTACTTCACTCATCAGATCCACGATCTTCGCTACCGGGCGTTCTATTGCCGACTCATACACCTCACGACTGATTGGCTGCGACAATTCTTTATCAAGGTAGCTTAGATCCGAAATTACTTGTTCCTGATCAGACAAAGAGATCTTTGCAATCTCAGCACTGCGCACTAATTGATAGCTTTGCTTCTGCTCTTGCAGCTGAATTAAGCGCGCCACTTTTTCAGGCTCCGCTGCATCACGCTGCATTTGCTCCATCATTTCGACCGAAGCCAAGCTATTAAATTCGACCTGCGAGGGTATGTCATTTACAGATACGGCATTCCAATAGGATTGAGAGGGAATAGGTAGCCCATTTTTCAATTTCCCGCCCATGCCTAGAACTGGCGTTAACCCGTAGTAAGCTAGGTGAATATCAAGGTCATTTCCCCCTACCCTAGCGCCGCTATGGCCAAGGAAGTCAGCTGAACGTTCTGGCTTATCGCGATAGCTAGGGCCCATTTTGACAATAGAACAGTCACTGGTACCACCACCAACATCGACAACTAAAACGACTTTGTCTTCCTCTAGCCCCGCTTCAAAATCAATTCCGGCTGCTAAAGGCTCATACAGAAGCTCAACGTCGACAAAACCAGCTCTTGCAGCAGCACATTTCAATATACGACAAGCTTGCTGATTAGCCTCTTCGCCACCACTTCCTTGGAAGTTAACCGGACGACCGATGACGGTTTGGGTAATCGTATCCCCAAGTGATTTTTCAGCCGCCTGCTTTATCTGGAACATCATGGCTGTGACAACATCTTCAAAAAATGCCAAATGCTGTGTTTGTAAGCCACTCGCGCCTAAAAAGGATTTTGGAGATTTAACAAAATAGCCCTCTTCAGGCAGATCGATATATTGTTCTATCGCTTCCTCACCAATAAACAGTGTCTGTTCATCGGATAAAACCCCAAGAGATAACCGAGACGCTGAAGCCTGTCTCAATTGAAGGCTGCGTTCTTTAAGGTAAGTATCGCGAATTTTAGGATTACTAATTTGACGCGCCACACCCTCGCAGATTAATTCGCGAGAGAGCGCATATAGAGTAGAAGGTACATATTTTTGTTGCTGATAAAGTGACAATAACTGCACACTATTATCTGCTTGCAGAACGCCCATGGCGCAATTTGAACTACCGTAATCAAAACCAGCAATCATGCTTTCGATCTTACATCTTCAGAAAAAAGGCCGCGCAAAGTAACACTTTTTAACGCCCTTGATAAGCACCAAATTCCTCTATAAATAATCCTCAAGTTAAGCATGCCACTTGTTAGAAAAGAACAATCGTTTTTTAACTTTAAAGCCTTTGGATAACCTTAAGCGACAAAGGGCAAGAAGAGAGTAGGTACTTACATAACACGCCCAATACACTTGTGAACAAACTTCCAAAAATAGAGCGCTTATCGTTGATAAAGCCGCTTCCTAGTTTCTCCCCATAAACTGTGGATAAGCTTGTTAACTAATTATGGACATCCTCCATAAAGCCCATGAATACTGACTTACAGAGAACTGGTTATATTTCAACCTTGTAGAATAAGGATCAAATCGATCGGTAATATCAACATTTTTGTAAAATTTTTTCTTACTCAAAAATCCTGTACAAAAATTAGCCAGTCAAGCCCTAACAGTAAAAAAATCCATCCACGCAAGCTGTGGATAAGACTGTTAGTTAATTCTGCGTATCCCTCTCAAAGCCCATTGTTACGGGGGTGTAAAAAACTGGTTGTTTTTTACACCATAAAAATTATTTTTCTTACTAATTGATTTTGCACAGCATAAACTCCTAGCTATATTAAATTTTTCCATAACAACGGGTATTGTTTTTCTGATGTCACTCACTCTTTTATCCCTGTTTATTCCTACCTTCTTTTTTGTCTCCATTACACCCGGAATGTGTATGACCTTGGCATTGAGTCTAGGTATCTCTATTGGCGTCAAACGTAGCTTGCATATGATGTGGGGAGAGTTAATTGGAGTTGGTTTGGTGGCCGCGTCCGCAGCTTTAGGTGTCGCGGCAATAATGCTGAACTACCCAGAAGTGTTCACTATTCTAAAGTGGGGCGGTGGCGCTTACCTTTGTTGGCTAGGTTATGAGATGTTTTGCTCTAGAGGCAAGCTAGTCATTACCGAACCTGGTGAACAAAAACAAGAAGTTTCAGGATTACAGCTAGCAACAAATGGTTTTCTTACTGCCGTTGCGAATCCAAAGGGCTGGGCATTTTTTGTCACCCTTTTGCCTCCCTTCATTGATGCCGATCTACCTATGGCGCCGCAATTAGCCATACTAGTTGCTTTGATTCTTTTACTTGAATTCATTTGCCTGCTTATCTACGCCAGCGGCGGTAAACTACTCAAGCACCTTTTAATGGAACGCAACAACGTTCGCCTTATGAATCGAATCGCCGGAAGCCTAATGATTTTGGTTGGTTTGTGGTTAGCTTTAGGAAAGTAATAAAAAACCCCACCAGCTCAGCTGGCGGGGTCTGATTACGTTTCCTTAGAAGGGATGGACATAAGTCCTAGAAGCGTAAAAAGTTTTCGGCAGGCCTCCTACAAGATCAAGCCTGCACTGATATATGATCATCAGAATTTAAACTTGGCACCCAACACAACCGAGCGACCTGGCTCATTCAAAGTAGTATCTGTTCCAAACTCATGTCCATAGGTTGAACGATCAGCATAAGTTTCATCGAACAGGTTATTAACAGATAGACGTAGCGTCAGGTTGTTCAATGCTTGCGGAGTGTAAGCAACAAATGAATTAGCTACTGTATAGCTAGGAAAAGCCCCCTCCACAGGAGATGTGCCATCATGCCCATCCATTGAGAAGTAGTGCTGCACGTCTGCACCAAAGTTGATATTGGCACTATCAATTGACTGTACAAAATCAGCTTTTAAAGATTTGCCAAGTGGAGTTCCGATATAATAAGCGTTTGTAGAGCCCTCAATTCCATTAATTTTAGTATCAACATCAATATAACTCAGTCTCACAAAGCCAGACTGCCACTCATATCGAGTATTAATCTCGAATCCATCAGACTCAACATCACTGTAACTATCTGGGCCACCGCCATATTCTTCATCTCGGATATCACTGATATCCGTTTTAAAGATTTTCGCGCCTATAGTTAAACCAGCGAGTGATGGGCTTAAACCTTCAGCATTCAATTCCATACCAATAAACCCGTTATCGGCTTTTGACTCCTTTAGACCTGCTGAATAATCCCAAGCCGCATTTGCTATATAAGGCTCGGTAATTTGCACACCACCGAATACATGTGAATATCCAGCGCTCGCAGTTACAAATTCTGTTAGATCATATTCAGCAGAAATGTTGCTGGATAAGCCACTGTTATCATGCTTAGAGCCATCTACACCTTCAAGTTCATGATCATCGTAACGAGCACCGAAGGAGATTCGAGCCCGATCACTGAGCGATAGTCGAGCTTGCGCAAACGCACCTATATTCTTTGCTTTTTCTTCTGGGAATTCGCTAAAAGTCGGGAAAATCCCCTTAGTTGTATCGTTGTAAAAATCTACACCAGCATCGACAGTGCCATCTTCCAGTACAAATTCATTGGCCAAAACGCCATTTATACTTTCATACTCACCTGAAGTTGGATAGCTGCTATTAACCCAGATCAATTCAGTTTCTGAGTGAGCAATTTTTACATAAGGGTTAATCAAACCTTTAGGTGCTTCGTTTTTAATCGCAAATACAAGCGTTTCACGCTTTAGTTCGTTGTTCTCCGACAAGAAGCCTCGATTGAAATTGGCTCTTTCTGGGCGATGCCCATCATCTTCTACTTTTTCGTAGGATAGCTTTGTACGGTAACCACTTTCATGCAGATAACCGACTTTAAATAAGCCTGATTTCATCGCTGTTTCAGAGCCTATGACATCATCACCATTACCGTCTTCAAAATCGTCACCAGATGCGCTCTTTACGTAACCGAGTATTTCAAAACCACCCGAGCGACCAAATAACGAGATATTTCTATCGAATGTATCACCGTTAGTGTTGTACTCAAGGCCGACAGAACCACCGAAATTGTCACTATCTTCCAATAAGTCGGAAACATCTTTGGTCTCATAAACCAGTGAGCCACCCAACGCTCCAGGGCCAGCATCAGCAGGCGCAACACCGGCATCAACGCTCACAGCTTTTAACAGTTCAGGATCGATGATGTTCGTAGCTGAATGGTGAAATAATTTGTTATTTTGACGGGCACCATCAATGGTTACAGCTAAGTTTGTTTCTTCAACACCGTTGACGTATACCTTTTGTGACGCAGCTATTGAGCTTCCCACTTCAACACTTGGTGTATTTCTAAACACATCTTGAAGGTCGTTCGGATTTAGGCGCTGTAGTTCTTCCAGGCCAATACGAGTTTCACCAACGTCCGACGCCACACCCTCTACTTTAATTTTGTCCAAGCGCTCATAGCTTTTCTCGGAGTCTTCTTGAGCAGCAGCAATTTGGCTGGATACCGCATAACCAATCAGTAAAGACAATGAAGCTCGTCTTTTGTTTTTCTGTGAAATCATGTAATTCCTACCTACATTAAACTTATCAAACTAAAGCTGGGAGTGAACATAGCCAAAATTTTGCGCGTCACAATCACAACAAATAATAACCATTTACAATTACGATCTATTATCAATAACTACTGAATAATTGTCACAACGTTTACATTTGTTACGCACTGATGGTTTTGTTAGGGGGAAATATCTCAAACAAAGCGAGTTTTTTAGCCACTAGATAAAGGGCTTAACAATTGGAACCCTAGGTTATCTGTAGGGGTAGAAAGGAAGTAAGATCAGATTTTATGAAGGTACAGACAGATCAGCGATAACTAATATTATCCCATGCTGATTACCTCAACAGTCAGCTTAAGAAGACACAAAGCGAGTTGAATATATCTTATCCAACTCCCCCCCTTATACCGGTAATATTATTCTTATCTGTAAACCACCACTGGCCAAATTTGATGCTTTAATTGAGCCTGACACCGCTTCTACCTGCCTTTTAGCTAATGCCAACCCAAGCCCAAATCCACCCGAGTCGGCACCTCGTGATTTTTCAACTCGATAAAATGGCTGAAAGATTTTGTCCAGCGATTCTTCAGGCACACCCGGCCCCTGATCACAGATTGTAAGTAAGTACTCATCATCCTGAATACTCAGTTGAATACTGACCTCTCCACCCTGAGGTGTATACCGTAGAGCATTGCGAATAACATTCTCTATCGACTGCCCAAGAATTCGGTGACTAGAGGAATCAAGTGGCGCGCTCTCAGGCATACAACTAACGAGCTTACGATCAGGATATTCGAAACGGGCGTCATCGATAATGCTATCTAGCAGGTCCACCAGATCAAGATATTCACCTTTGATCTGAGGCTTCTCGGTATCCATCCACGCAAGCGTCAAAGCATCTTCGGTCATTTCACGCATTTGCGCGACTTCACGCTGAATACGTTCAATATTCTCGGGGCAGTTCTTTTCACTGATACTGCTAAGCGCCATTTCGATACGTGTAATGGGTGTACGCAGCTCATGGGAAAGGTCGGCAATTAGCTGTCGTTGAGTAACGATCAACCCGCCCGTATGTTCCGCCATGGTATCGAAAGTTCTGGCTAACGAAGCTAACTCATCATTACGTGCTCCCAGTGATTGACTGACACGAGCATCATAATTACCCTCATTGAACTGCCGAGTTGCTTTTTCCAATTTCTGAATAGGTGTTACCAAGTGTCGGTAAAGCATCAAGCAAACTAACGCTAAAACCACAAAAGGCAGTGCGATCTGTAACAACAGTTGTGCTGGTTTTAAAAATCCACCCGGCCTCATACGTTGCGGCAAACGGATCAAAAAATGGGTATGACCGTCAACAAAAGGCAGTTCCATAACGGGGTTATAGGCATAGTAAAGATGGATCATATATTCGACATTTCGGCCAAGCCGCAAACTGCCAGAGTAATAGTCATCCATGTAGTTACCGGCTAGCAAGGTCAAATCAGATCCTGCAATCGCAATCCAAGTATCCTCTCGTTTTTCCAGATCCTCGATCCATTGATCAAGTAACTGCATGTCACCTGCTTTATAGATTTCCTCGGCTTCAGCTGCCCAAGACTTCATCTCTAACTGGTGCTTTTCGGCAATTAGGCTCATACGTTGTTCGGTATGATTCGCAAGCCAATCAATAGCACCATACAAAGCAACGGTACCTGCCACTAGAATGGCGAAAAGCTTCCAAAATAAGCGCCGTTTCATTTAAAGCAGTACCCTTCACCATGCACCGTTTCTAAAGCTGAAACATCAATACTTCGTTGCGAAAGTTTGCGCCTTATTCGACTCACGTGCATATCTAAACTACGGTCGTATCGGCTGTACTCTTTGTTAAGAACAGACTGATAAAGGTGTGGTTTACTAAGCACTTCACCACTTTGTTTTACTAATGCCCATAACACTTTAAATTCGATAGGTGTGAGGACAACCTCTAGATAATCACGATGAACACGATTCTGTTTCCGGTCTAAATGGAAGAAAGGGGTTTTAATAACATCCTGCTCGATCTGACTTTCTACCAAATATCGCGTACGACGCAGAATGGCTTCGACACGTAATAAGAGCTCAGTAATATTGAAAGGCTTAGCTAAGTAATCATCCGCACCATTGCTATAACCTGTAATGCGCTCCTCTTCCGCGCCACATGCAGTCAGCATCATCACCGGGGTTTCGCGCTTTTGTCTCAATTTACTAAGCAATGAAAAACCATCTAATCCCGGCAAAAGAACATCCAACAAGATGAGGTCATAGGTTTTACTTAATGCGGAGACCAACCCCTGACGTCCTTCAAAACGTTGATCTGTTTCGTAACCCTGTTCTTCCAAGAACGAGGTGATCTGATTATTCAACGTACGATCATCTTCAATAATTAAAATCTTCGCCGTTGAAGCAAAACCGTCAGCCATAGTTACTATCCGATTAAATGGTAATCAATTACATTTACGAATGGAGTTTATTTCAGCACGTTCAAAAATGCAATTTCCTATAGCGTTCCCTTAATCGGCTACTAAACTTATACAGCGACGTCTCTTATGGGAGGAATAATCATGTCCGTATCAGCCACACTTTGTAGCTTTCTAAAAAATAAGGGCTGCAGTTATGACACAATCAAACACGACTACTCTTTTACTTCTCTCGATAGTGCACATAGGGCTTCAATTCCCGTAACGCAGATGGCCAAAGCGGTTGTCATTCATCAGAAAAACAAGTTCACCCTTGCTGCAGTTCCTGCAATGAATAAGGTGATGTTACCTCAATTAGCGGCCATTACTGGCTCACCCGCAAGATTAGCCAAAGAAGCAGAAATAAAGCGTATTTTTGGAGATTGCGAAGAAGGTGCAATCCCTGCTATCGGCCAAGCCTATGGACTCGATGTAGTTTGGGATGACCGTTTAACTGAGGCTGATGATATCTACATCGAAGCAGGCGATCATCAAAGCTTAATCCACCTGAAACGCCAGCAGTTCCAGAATTTAATGAAGAATAAACAACACGGTGAAATTAGCTGCGCGCCTGAAGAGCTTTATGATCTAAGCCATTATTAATATATACCCCATTACATTATTCATCCTGAATATAAATATTCAGAATTGAGTTTTGAGTGCAAAAAAATCCAATTCACTTTTTTATTCACGGCTACAGTTAAACGTAGTTAGACGGATATAGCAGAAATTTGGTAAGGAGGATTTTCATATCTTATTCGGGGGCATAATTTATGTATCCCACTCAAGTAAAATCCCTCGGAGCGCTTATCCTTTGCGGTTTAGTTTCAATTTTGTTGCTAGGTCTATCTACAGACGTACATTCTGGAAAAAACTTAAAAGGTAATGGCTTTCCCGCAGGTTTTCATTTCAATTTAAACCTTCTCGGTAAAAAAACTCAGGCACCGGGTGTATTCAACTGTCCGAGTGAAGCTGACTATCGCTGCCAAACAGACGATGACGGCATTATTCCTTGTGATCCCAATACAGAAGAGTGTATTCAGGTAACTGATGATTCCAATGCGCAATTTTTTTGCCATGAAGACTCATCTCAAAATGTAGTTTTTATTCCCCGCTACGATGAAAACACCAATGCTGATACCAGTGTTGCGATTCAATCAGGCAGTACAAAAGGAGGTAAAAACAAATCACTTCCCCTCAAAGACTTAGATGGTGATGGAATCCCTGATCTGCAAGTCACAGATTGGTGTACCGAGTCATTTCCAGATAGTGATGGAGCTGATGGTGCAGTTGTAAGTCTTCCGCCTTACGATTCTGGCTATGCTGTGTTTGCGCGCGTGACTGGGAAACCTTGTAACAATGTTAATGAAGCTGGTGAATGCGTAACCGGCACAATGTTTACAAACAACTTTGGCTTTATCAACGACGATCAAGGCAATGAGCTACTTGCTTTAGGCTTCGTCACCAAAGACGGGGTATGGAATAACTTTAATCTAGAACGTGAACAAGACGGTACTAAAACTAAAGGCCCCGGAGGTAAAGGCGTAAAACCAGCCCAAGATATCAGTAGTGCTTTCACTTTTACAGGTTCAATCTGTTACATCTCTCCCGGTGACCAAAGATATTTTTGCGGGCAAATCACACCAGCAGATGACGACTTTATTATAGGAGTTGATGAAGAAGGGACCCCCGTTGATTCTAATAACGATGGCTCAACCGACTACTGGCTTCCTATAGAGAGTTGGTTCTGGGACGACCCAGATGACAACGGCGACGGCATAACTACTGTCGATGTAGGTGATAATGGTGAAGACGATTGGGCTGACGTTACAGCCAATATATTCTCAACAGTCATGTTATCTGGGACAACCACAGTTCAAGGCTGCGCAATTAACGCTTATTGCTATGACGAAGCTAATAATATCTATGGCCTTCTCACAAACTCTGATCAATTCGATGCATGTACGGCGATGATAGAAGCAGATATAGCCAGCGGAGCCGTTCCCGCGATCGGTTACTTTGAACAGTGGAGCGACCCTAACAAACTCGTAGTCGATGCCCCTACTGTTGGCACCTGTAAAAGTTGGGAAAATGAATGGATATTTAATATTGCGGATTTCGTAGAGTATATCTGGGGAATAGACAATAAAGGCTCATACAATATCCAAGTTAGATTCTATCCTTATGATGAAGTATGCGATCAATTACCAGGAGGTTGCAGTAACTGATTACCAACTCATAAAAAATAAAAAAGCCTGCTAATGCAGGCTTTTTTATTTTTTATGAAATAGATAATTATCATCTACCGCATTTTTTCCAGCCGCCTTTACACTCGCCATCACCACCATCAGAACCTCCATCTGAAGAAGTGACCTCCACGGAATTACTGAGTACCCAAGCTGATACGCCAGCACTGTTTCTAGCAAGAATCCTGTATACGTAAGTGCCGCTATCTAAACCAGAATCTGTATATGAAGTATCAGCCCCAGCAGGAGTTGCTACTGAGTTGAAACCACCCAGTTTACCGCGTCGATTTTGCTTACTACGCTCTATTGAATAACTGGTTACCGTTCCAACAGAAGGAGCACTCCATGTTAGCTGTACAGCATTTGCATTGGAATCGAAGTTTGCTGAGAAATTCTCAGGGGAACCAGGTTTTGTTTCTGTCGGCTCATCATCAATCGGTTCATTATCTCCAGCGTCAATAGCGCCTAATGCGTCATAAACTTGGATAAGACCATGGCCAAAAACACTATCCCAACCTGAGTCACCTAAATCCACTGCACTTGCTTCAAGCGCAGCCTGAACCTGATAGCGATCCAAGTTCCCATCCTTCGATAAAAGGATAGCTGCAGCCGCCGCGGCATGGGGGGCTGCCATTGATGTACCTTGAAATAGATAATATCCCCAAGTTCCCTGCCCTTGAGATAGATAGGTTTCTTGAACAACTCCATCACCATAACTGTCATTTGGAATGTGGAGGTTTTGAGATGTATTACCACCCGGAGCGACTAAATCTAATTTAGGGCCTTGATTTGAGTAGGGAGCAATACCATCAACATCCGTCGCTCCAACAGCTAAAGTTTCTGGGTGACTAGCAGGGTAACTTATCCCGTCTGTAGAACTGTCATTGCCAGATGCTACTACTATCGTCACACGGGTATCGGAATTAGTCAGGGTTGAATAAGATGGATAATTAACAAATTGCTCCAGTGCATACCCTGCAGGATAGCCAAGACTCATATTAATAACTTGAGCGCCGTTATTGATAGCCCAAGTTATACCCTCAGCAATATCTGCATCCGTCCCGGAACCGTTGTCATCCAAGACTTTTACCGGAAGGATACAGGCTCCATGAGCTAACCCTGCTACACCAACCCCGTTATTTGTACTCTGAGCAACCGTGCCGCTAACATGGGTTCCGTGCCCGTCGCCATCTGCCACATTGGAACTACCATCAATCGCATTATACCCAGGTAAAACACAATCTATTCCGTCTGGGCCACCTGACTGTAAGCCGGTATCTAAAACGGCAACATTCACACCAGCACCATCATAAAGTGCCCACGCTTGTTCAGCCTGAACAGCGCCAAAGTGCCATTGGTAGCCATACAAAGGATCATTAGGCGCGAACTTTCGAGCAATATAGTTTCGGCTGGCTTTACGCCCTTTGCTTCTTAACGCTAAGGTTTGTGCTAATTCTTTGCCGGGGGACACTTTAAGAATGGTTAAATCTGCATTGGGAAGGTACTTAAGAACTTCATACCCTTCAGATGCAGAAACCTCACCTTTCACAACGACCTCTCCTGGTCGAAACTCAATCCCTGCTACAGCAAAACTGGCTGCTAAAGAGCACCCCATAGCCACACAGAGAAGTTTTAATGGCGTTTTCATAACCACTCCACCTTGTCATTATCAAGTGATAAACAGATATCAGGCAGTGCAACTACAGTTGGCTAAAAATCCGTGCCACCAAACTGACTACACAGGAGCAAGCTTCTTTTGCTTAAAGTACGAACACTATAAGTCCCGACGCTTCTTTTAAGTTTAGTAAGCAATGGAGAGACTGCCAGTTAGCAAAATTCAAGAAAACCAAGAGAAAATGAGAGGGATTGATAACTAGGCAGCGATGATGAAACACACCATCTGCAGATCAGAGAGTATTTAGTGCATCAACCATACGAAGATTTAATCGCCCTTGTTGATTTTTAGCATAGTCAACAGGTGCAATGGTTCTTTCAAACCGTTCAATGATTTCAACTAAGTTATAACCATTTTGAGGCGCAACTCGAAGAAGAGGGAGATTAACATCATGACAGATCTCTTCTAAGAAAAGATCTTGTTTCTTAAACTGCTTCTTATCGTAAGCATGGTCATCCAACTCGACAGCGCACACTACACGGTTGTTCGCGGGATCTGAAACAATGTAATCAAACTGACGATGGCGAATCTTTTTCAATGCTTTTCGTTTTGCCCGATCCGATTTTTCAGGCAATGCTTCTAACACTTCAGGCATAGGAACTTTACAGTGAACTTGGTATTGTCCACCGACAGCTTTTTCTAAAACCGATGTAAACATACGCTCTGTATGTGAAAGAGAGGTATCTGGCGCTTTAGATTTTTTGGCGCGAATAATCACGACTAAAAGCAGCATAAAAACAGCTACCCCACTCGCAATATAAATCCACAAATTTTCGTCCATCATAACGCCCTACCCCGTTTGAAGGCGCCATATTACCGAGAGTGAAAGCGGAAAGCATCTGAATTTTATGATCTAAAATAATTTCAGTGCCAAAGTATAAAAAGCTACCCAAAGTAAGGTTTAGAAGGCCTATCAAGAGAAAGGTTATTGAGAGCTAACCACTGAGAGATGGTAGCTATTACTCAAGTTATATACGCCAAAAATCATTTAGAGATATGATCAATAGTCCTTATTTGAATCCGACCGTTAACTATAAAGACATACTACTAGACTCAAAAAACTAGTCAGCGACACACTATAAAGCATCACTATGAATATTCTTGCCAAGTAAGATAGAGCCTAAGGTCTAACTCTAATTGGTGATAATCAGCTTCCATATGCTGACATAACTGATAGAACGCTTTGTTATGATCTAACTCTTTCAGATGTGCTAATTCGTGGACAACAATCATCCGCAAAAAGGCTTCAGGTAATTGTTTGAATCGCGTATCGATCAGGATCTCTTTTTTAGATTTAAGTTTATTCCCTTGGATACGAGATACGCGGCTATGCGTACCTAAAGCATTCATCGCCGCAACTTTATCGCTGTATTGCACTTTGCTGACAGGTGCTGATTTTCGCATATAGCGATTTTTCAGATCCATCGTATATTCGTACAGCGCTTTATTGCTTTGAATCGAATGGGAATCTGGATATCTTTTCTGTAGAAGAGGCCCCAGCGTTTCATCTTGCAACATGGCTAAAGCTTGTTGCTTTAAAGACTCGGGGTAATGATTGATATATTTTAGTGCTGTCATAAGTAAACGGGACCAGCTTAGCTGGTCCCGCTAGATATCAATTACAGTTTACGGATCAAAAGCGTCATGCCTTCGCTGGCATACACCTCTACTTTAGTTCCCGCTTCCAAATCATCTTCAGCAGTAACCTTCCAAAAAGTATCTCCGATCTGAATACGGCCTAAGCCATTTTCAACGTCATCTGCCAAGGTCAGTTTTCGTCCAATCAATTGAGCCGCTCGATCATTAATCATACCTGCTTCATCATCATTGTTTTGGCATCGGAAAAACTTCCAGAAAATAACTGAAGCAATAACGGAGAAGAGCGCAAATAATAGGAATTGATGCTGCCAATCATTTAGAACACCAATCGCCATTAAGGCAGCAACGGCAAAAGCTGATAAAGAGACACCGATCATAAATCCGGCAGCGCCTAGGGCTTCACCGCCTAAAAGCACCAACGCCAGAATAATCCAATGCCAGAAAGTAATTGATTCGAGTAGTTCTAACATTTAAGAACCTATCTTAGTTTCTTTTAACAGCTCGCTGATACCAGCAACGGAGCCAATAACACTGCTTGCTTCTAGAGGCATCATCACGACTTTAGCATTTTCGCCTGCGCCAATATTTTGCAGAGCTTCAGTATATTTTTGAGCGACAAAATAGTTCAGAGCTTGTGGATTACCTTGTGATATTGCCTCCGAAACCACTTTGGTTGCACGCGCTTCTGCCATTGCCAAACGCTCTCGAGCCTCCGCTTCTCGGAATGCCGCTTCTTTTTCACCTTCTGCTGTTAAAATAGCTGCTTGCTTTTCACCTTCGGCAACTTTAATCGCAGCTTCTCTTTCACCTTCAGCCGTTAAAATCGCAGCACGCTTTTCACGCTCAGCTTTCATCTGGTTTGCCATCGCTTCAACAAGATCAGCCGGAGGTGATATATCGCGAATTTCAACACGGGTAACTTTAACGCCCCATGGATCTGTAGCTTCATCAACTTTGCTCAACAATTGGCTATTGATGTTGTCGCGATTGGATAACATCTCATCTAGTTCCATCGAACCTAGAACCGCACGGATATTAGTCATTACCAAATTCTGCATCGCGCGATAAAGATCGTTAACTTCGTAACTCGCTTTAGATGCATCCAACACCTGATAGAAACAAACAGCATCGGTAGTTACTTGCGCGTTGTCAGAACTGATCACTTCTTGAGGCGGTACATCCAGTACTTGCTCCATCATGTTTTGCTTAGCGCCAATCTGATCAACAAAAGGAATAATCAGATTCAAACCTGGTGTAAGAGTTTTGGTAAAACGTCCAAAACGTTCTGTTGTCCAGTTATACCCCTGAGGAACCATCTTGACCCCAGAAAAAATAAAAATTAATGCGAGAACAACCACTACCGCAGCGGTAATTTCAAACCCAAACATCACAATCTCCTTTAGTAAAGTTGGGAGGAGGTATTCATATTAATACTGATCGGGAAGAACTGAAATGGCTTAACTAAATTAAGCGTGAGGTAACGGCAAGCAATCAATAAGAAATATTAAACGCTTTTTTGGGGAAGAAAGAACAATCTGTAGAAAAAGGATTATTCCTCTTCTGTCTGTTCATGCTCGGCGAGGAACCCGCGAATAAAACGACGAACTTCACGTGCAGCACTCGTATCTAGCTCTTCACACAACGCAACAAAATCATCGCGCTCGACATCGTTAATGCGAATAACTAGTTGGCTGTTTTTCTTTTTAGCCTTAGATTTCTTTTTAGACTTCATCATTTTTCAACTCTAAATCGTCAACTGACTGCAAGAATACAGCAATTATCCCCTTACCCCAACGTACATCTTAAGAATATCTTAGGTATATACAATTTAATTTCTATCAGCCTTAAAAGTTAACCTAAAACGAAAACTTTAATCATTTAATATCAAAGGGATAAATGTATTTCTTTGATCCTCAACAACTCAGCTCTAGACAAAAGTAAACGACTGTTTAAAATCCAAACCCATCACTACAAAAAAATAAGGATATTTACCCATGAAAAAATTAGTAGCCATCGCATCACTTGCTCTTTTCAGCACCGTTGTTTCAGCAGACTGGACGCTAAGCCAACAAGATTCTGACTTCAGTTTCTCATCCATCAAGAAAGCTAAAGTGCTAGAAAACCACAGTTTTAAACAGTTTAGCGGCGGCATCGATGCTGCCGGCAAAGCAACGCTAAATCTTGACCTTGCATCTGTAACTACAGGTATCGAGATCCGTGACGAGCGTATGCAAAACATGCTGTTCGAAACTGGCAAATTTGCTCAGGCCAACTTTACGGCTCAAGTAGATGTAAACCAAATTGAGAAACAAGCCGTTGGTTCCATCCAGCCGCAGACTATCACTGGCACATTAAGCCTTCACGGTGTTGAAAAAGAGATTACCGCTCAAGTGAATGTCGTTAAGCTAGCTGACAACAAAGTATTGGTTAGCACAGCTCAACCCATCACAATTAACGCTGCGGATTTTGCTCTAGATACTGGGGTAACTGCACTTAAAGAGATCGCAAAATTACCATCTATCTCTTTCGCAGTACCGGTTAGCTTTAACCTAGCTTTCACTAAGTAAAACACGCTTAAGGTTATTAAACCCAGGTACATTTACCTGGGTTTCTTTCTTTTCCAAGTTCCCTTGCGACGCTACGTTCTAAATCACCCCTTGTGATAAACTGCGGCCTGTAATTTTCGAATCAGTTTTGGGCCCGTATGAATATCTTCGAAACACCTTTCGGTCAATTCTCTCTTTCTCGTTATCCTCGTCGTAGAAATGAACAACTACGTGCGTGGGACGCTGCTGATGAGTACCTGTTAAATCAGATTGATCAGGAAGAGATCCTTGCAAACCCAAAACGCATCTTGATCATTAACGATCAATTTGGCGGTTTATCAATCGCATTAAATGACCAAGCGCCAACAGTGGTCAGCGATTCGTGGTTGGCTCATGCCGGTATAAAAAACAATGCTGCGGATAACGATATTGATGCAAAAGCCATAACCCTATGTAACAGTTTGGATTATCCAGCCGAAACATTTGACCTCGTGCTGATTAAAATTCCAAAAAGCTTAGCGATGTTGGAGGACCAACTAATCCGCTTGCGTCCTTTGTTAGCAGCAGAAACTAAAGTAATCGGCGGCGGGATGGTTAAATCTATTCATACCTCAACGCTAAAACTGTTCGAAAAGTATTTAGGCCCTACAACAACCTCGTTGGCAAAGAAGAAAGCAAGACTGATATTTCCAGAGATCGATCTGAATCGACCGCAATTAGAATCGCCCTACCCATCCGATTATATATTGGAGAACACGCAGCATAAGATCATCAACCATGCTGGAGTATTTTCCCGAGATAGTTTGGATATCGGCACCCGCTTTTTCCTTCAACATTTACCTGATACAGATACATTCGAGGATATAATTGATCTTGGCTGCGGTAATGGCGTTGTAGGCTTAATTGCAGCAGAAAAGAATCCATCTGCGGCTGTTCACTTTGTGGATGAATCATTTATGGCTGTCGCTTCTGCCGAGGCAAATTTCAGAGAAGCCTTCGGCGACAGTCGAAACGCAACTTTCCAAGCAACCGATTGCCTAGCTGGTATTCAGAAGAATAGTTGTGACTTGGTGTTAAACAATCCTCCTTTCCACCAGCAAAATGTGGTCGGAGATTTCATTGCTCAACAGATGTTCCGAGAATCTCATAAAGTCTTACGATCTGGTGGTGAGTTATGGGTAATCGGCAACCGTCATCTTGGCTACCATGTAGCACTCAAAAAGATTTTTAAAAATTGTGAGACTATCGCTAACAATAAGAAGTTTGTCATTTTGAAAGCGATTAAACATTAACCTTATTTAACATTCAGGGAAGTAATTCCCGCAGTGAGGACGCCTATGTTTATTGCATTATCCCTCCATATTTTAGCTGCAGTTATTTGGGTAGGCGGTATGTTTTTCGCCTATGTTTGTTTACGACCAGTTGCAGCCGAACAACTTGAACCGCCTGCTCGGTTAGCACTCTGGCAGCAAGTATTTGCTCGTTTTTTTACTTGGGTATGGGCAGCAATTCTGCTTTTGATCATCAGTGGTCATAGCATGATTGCAATCTATGGTGGGTTTAAGAGCGTTGGTATGCATGTTCACATTATGCTGCTGATCGGCTATACCATGATGGCGATATTTGGACATCTGTATTTCAGTCCGTATAAAAAACTGAGTCTGGCGGTAAAAGAAAACCGTTGGCCAGATGCCGCTGAACAGTTAAATAAGATCAGAAAAATTGTCGCGATTAATCTGACTTTAGGTATAGCAACAGTGGTTGTTGCTAGTGGCGGAAAGTTTCTTTTCTAAAAGAGTTCCTTTTCTAAAATAGGTTCTTCGAGCAAATTAAAGCAGAAGCACGGATAAGCGTGCTTCTGCATTTTCTATCATTTGTTATTCCCAGAACTAGATTAGGCCTGAAGGCTCATGGGCATAGGTATATATTCACCTATTTCATCAGGTTCTGCATCAAGAACCGCTTCCCAACCTTCTTCGCCCGGTTTCATTTCATCAGGTAAGCCCCAAAGTTCACCGCACCAAAACGCAGCGATCCAGCGCTTGCCATAACGAACTTTATAAAATCCAGGTTCTCTATTCTCATTCACGATCCATCTCCTTTTTATTCTTATCAAGGCAGAATCCATCTTCTTCTAACCACAATGACGATATCCGTTTAATCAATCATCATAAGCAGTTTTATTTGGATCGCCCCAGAGAATTTACGAAGCTAACTCAAGTAAACAAACCTAAGTACAGCCGAAGCTCCTTTCTCTTATTTATTGTTTTTTATCTCTCTAACTTCTTATAAATCTTTTGCGCATATAACGTAAAGTTAGAGTGTACACAAAATAACCAGACAATAAACGGGGTTTAGCCGAAGGTGTAATACTGAGAGGTCGGACAAAATGAAACAAACTGAATTTATTTCAGGCATTAAAAAAGACCACCTAAGTGATCTTTTTTAGCAAGATAAAAGCTGACAACTTTGAGGAAGGTGACATCAACCTCAGCAGCTAAATCAAATTTACTTTTTCTGGTCTTCGTTCATCAGGCCGCGAACTTTAATGAAAGCCCAAACCATTGCGACACTCATACCAGCGATCATTGCCAGACTAGGAACCAGAACTTCCATGCTATATACATCAACCATTACGACACCCTCACAAAATTTTTCGTATTGCTCGTAGTTACTGGTGGCTAGATTAACCCTTTAGAGATTAGGGGTTATTGATTTAGCTCAAGAAATGATCATTAGCGAAGATGAAAAATTTTACGTTTGTAATGATTAAGTTTGAAAAAGCTTATGAACTGATCCATAACTTAAATGGCGAGCCCCAGCATTAAGGGAGCTCCGGTAGTGCCGGAATAATAAAAATGCATAAGGCTCCGCCAAGACTCATAAGCTTGAGTCACCGATAACTGTTCAGGAGGTAAGCGTCATGCCTTATAAAACAGTTGCCTGGACCGCCGAGCAACTCAAAAAAATGAATTCAGAACCTTTTATGATCGATTTTCTGGATACATTTAAACTTGCCCCATTAACCTTAGCCAGCGATGAAGCCGTCGCTAATATGAATGCAGTTCTAGACTTAGTAGAAGCTCAAATAAGAAAGCCATAATCCTCTGTCCGCTCCAAAAATAAGGCAGGTCATTGTACCTGCCCTTTTTTTGCCCTTCTTAAACCTTCCCCTTTAAAAACAATAAGTTAAATATCAAGAGCATAATCATTTCGTCATAAAACATAAAACAACCAATCAAAAATAACTTTTGACACTACAAATATAAATTTCAATCAATAAAATCACGACTTCCTGTAAAAAATCTCATCTTCCACTCCTGATTTTATTCCTTATAAATCAACAAGTTACAAGAAACACTTTTACTTAGGACAATAATTTAAATTTATTTATTTTTTCCTTTATTTTCAATAACTTACACAAGAAAAAACACCTTAATTTATTTGCGATAAATCCTTATTTAATATAGACTTATCAATATAGATAAAAGAAGTTTCATAAATGAGGAAATGAAGATGCAAGAAAAGGAAGTGAAGTTACTTTTTAAAGCGGGCGTATTTGATTCTTGCCAAGCGATTCCTATCTCTATGGCACGCGGATGGACTTTAAAATTTGTGACAAAACAGGACGAAATCATCACGCTAGATCTACAGCGATCTAAGTCGGAACGGGAGTTTAAGAGCCTTGATGGTGCTGCTGCGGTAGCAAAACGGATTGGGTTTGAATGG